>NZ_CP045997.1:3971714-4181767 GCF_010233585.1 Spirosoma endbachense | reverse complement strand
ATTAAATGGGAAACGACGACCTATAATTGGAAAGAGATCATTAATCAGTTCAGCATTATCTTTGAAGAACGAATCAAATCGCATCGCATCGAATAAAACCTGCTGACACAGTTCAGCGAGCACTCCCTCGATTTTGATTAATTGGATAAAGGCGCAGCAAATAATCGGCTGCGCCATCTTAATACGTTGTTAAGTAAAAGTGAGCAAAATCGTGAAATTGTAAGCTATGACAAAGTCTTCCCTGATGCCTCTTGAATTAGTGCCAATCGTTCCTGTTCAATTAAAGTAAATGTATCCTGCGTTTTTGCTAAAAGTTGGTTCATTTCTTCTGCCAAGCCTGGGTCCTTCTCACTATTTTCCACTTCAAACAATCGTCCAGCCGTAAATAATAAGGCTTGACTTTCCTCTTTCGACAGATGATCAATGTACAGCTCCAATTTTTCATTGCTTGCTTTTACTATCTCTGGACTGGTAGCAACGTTGGGGCTATTTATAAAAAGCTTCATTTCGCGTTGATGTAAAGCGGCCAATTTGCTAATGAGGCCAGTATCCCCCACATTCTTATTCCTGAAAATAGAGTAGTATTGGTTACGAGGGCCAAATAGTCTTTTGAGAGTAGGGTAAATATCAGCAAGTGGCCCGCCAGATGGCCAAGTATTCCTTTTTTCCCATAGTTTCAAAATTAACTCTGTGCATTCTTTTGCAAGTGCTTCGCGTTCGGCTTCATCCTTTGTCGTTTCCACCCGTCTAATTAATTCGGCAACTCGTTGAGCCATCCATAAACCTAAAATGCTCGACTCTTTGTTAAGCTCCAATTCATGAATTATTTTCTGCCCAAAGCGAGTAATATCGATCCATTGATTCGAGGATTCCATTTGGGTAGAGGGTGTAGACGATGTGTTTTCCTCGATCATATTGATTATCTCGATTTGTTTTTGAATAATTCCGTTTTAATAAAACTTCAATTACCAATACTTGATTGTTACAATGCATATACGCCCGTAGGGCAGACCATTTCATCCATACCCGAAAGCCCGATGAATATGTATTTTCCTGGCGATACTGTTCGTCTCTGCTATCATCAGACCATTGTTCAAAGCGTATGATTTCGTTTTGGTATTGATCAGAGTATGTCATGCCTTTTTCCTTAACCTCAAGCGATAAGCTACGAACCAGAGCTGGTTCAATACGAACACCAATACCTCCAGCTCTACGTCGAGTGATGTCCTTTTGTTCTAAGCCCTCGTACACATATTTTTCTTTCACTAATAAAGGTTGAAGCGCGAAATTACCTGGAAGTTCATCTTTCCATTCCGCATCCTTATCATCAAATCCAAACGACGGAAAAACGTAGCGTTTAGGCTCTGCTGCCTGAATCGCTCTCACTAATGAAGTTGCCATTTCAGGGGAGACGAAAACACTCGTAACATTGGTATCTCCGTAACGATCCTGTTCGCTCTCGTAACGAGATGAATAGCCGAAATCACGATTACCATGAATAACAAGCCAATCCATTTTACCAGGCTCTTTAGTGCCTAATACGTTAATAAAATCATCAGCCGTTCGTTGTTTCCAAGGTTCTGGTAATTTGCCCCAACATTCTGCCAGTAACGGAATTGGTGTTCGCAGATCTGCCAACCAGCCATTTGGTCCACTGTTCGTCAACTGATCTTCAAACCAACTTTCCCAACAGCTCTTCGACTTTATATCTGCCCAATCTTCCATTAATACACTAAGTTGATCAACCATTTCGCCAGCTACGCACATCATAGCATTATAAGTCAAATTGGTTTCTAATGAATCTATTGTAGGTTCCGATGTCTTATAGAGGTATTTTAAAGAGTAATCGTACCTATTCTGATATTCCCAATATTGATTATAGCTTTCCTGGTCATAACCCCATCGATCACAAATCCAATGTTCTGCTAGTATTGCGACAGTTTCACTACTCTGGGCAAATACTTCTCCTAAAGGTTCAAACCAATAGTCCTTGACGTCTAAATGGTTAAATTTTATACGATCAGCCCGTTTTTTGCTTAAGTGTAGGAAATCGCCCTCTACTTTATAACGTTTCCTATTAAGCAGGCATGCGATTGGTGTATTTATTTGCTCTATTTTCTGCCACTGTTCCGTCGAAAATAACTGCTCATCGTATTTACGTAGTCGGAGCAGAGTTTTTTTGGCTAATCCACGGATCTGAACATGCGGCAGATTTTCATTAAACGCATGCGCTGCTATAGACTTTGCATGGGGAATTACAGTAGTAGGTGATTCGTCTGCTAACCGTTCTAGTAGTAACAGTAACCATACAAGAGCTGACATCCAGAAAAATTCATAAGTGGCTGGTATCAATTCACTCGTTTTAGTGAGAGATAGCTCCATTAAGCGGTTGATCAGCGTGTTCCTCAATGAAGTATTGGCATGCCAAGACAAAATCTCTCGTACAGCATGCACTGTTTGCCATCGAACACGCGTATCTGGATAGCCGAATAAATACCAACAAAATTGAGCTAGATCTTCGACTTCCTGTGCTATGTTCGTTTCAGAAGTATTGCTCAAAACATTAAACGGTAGTGCTTTACCATCCTGAAGTAACTTATTCTCCAATCGATTTAGTAACCAATCGGTTAAGTATTCCTGATCATGTAGTAATAGCGGCTTGCAAAGTACATCAGCTGCACGACACAACCTGTCTACATTCAAGTGAGGTAACAAATCTGCCAGAGTTGGCAATAACGTTTCCGCCCGTGACGAACTGACGAGTGGTAACTTAAGAAAAGCTTCTAGATGACAAGGCCATTCCCCCTCATTAATAATATTATCATGCATTTTGGCAAGAAAACGGATCAAGCCATTCTGTTGCTTTACCCATCGTTGCACAGCTTGCACATTTTTCCATCGATCTAAAAAGATAGCCAGTAAATGAATAATTAGGTGACCGTACTGCTCCTGGTACCTATGCTCTTGATAGAGGTTGAGGTTACTAATTAGTTCTAGGAAATCAGTACGCTGGTTGTATGTGATATTATTTCCCAACTCAAGCAGGCAGGTACGTAGGTTAGGAATGTTCATCCCATACTGAATACTTATTTCTGCTTGAAAAGAAGTAAAATCACCCTGCTTTGCTCGATCATACCATTTTAGAAAGTTTTCATCGGGGCTTTTATAAACAGGGACCTGCTTAGCAGGAAGAGCATCAATGTGTAGGGTATCGACAAAGGCGAGAGTAGCATCAAGTTGCTCAACAGCTTGATTTCGAGTCAAGTTGTTTTGTTTACCCCAATCGCTTAATTTCTGTATTGCCTCCACGCGATGCCTTAGTAAGGCATCACGTCTGGCCCAAGTGACTAAGCTTTCAAAAACCTCAGCTTTATTAGTGTTAAACCGCATTTGATTAGAACTAAAAGAGGCTGATACATCTAGTAATTTGAGACCTAGATCAGACCAATTTGCCGTTTCTCCCTGAATGCGAAGCAATGGAATACTTATCCAGGCAGGCCAACGGTTACTACTAGTTGCTCCTTGAAGCAACAGACCGATTGCCTTTTCAATCGGCAAGAAGTCATTTAAATCCCAACGATTAAAAAGCATCAGTCCATTGGATAAATTGAGCTTAGATACAGCCTCCAAAGTCAATTCTAATGGAACATCAATATCTCCTGAAATAAATGGCTTGTAGGCTTCTGTTATCGCCGCCTGCCGTATTCCAAGTTGAGAGTTATTTTTGGATGACGATATGGCTGCCATGGTCTTTAATTGATTGGCAATAAACCTTAATCGGTAGACAACTTCGTCACTTACTCCTTCGCTTGCAGCCTTAACAGCTCTGCGGTAAAGGTCCTGACTCAGTTCGCTGTCAAAACGAAAAGCTGCTTCAGCAGCATGTAAAAGCAGTTGCCAACGGTCTTCAATATTAATTGAATCAGCTTCGCTGTCACTTGCAGCTTCCTCAAGCCACTTTAAACCAAGTGGCTTATATTCGTTAATAGGTAGCAAATATTGCCCTAACTCAATCCAAAACTTTCTAGCAGTATATCGGCCCGTAACCCTAATGGCTTCTACAAACAACTTATTTAACAAATCCTTTTGACCTTTGAGGTTAGCGAGGGTTTGTCCTGCTCCAAAAAGCCATTCCCGCTGCCTATGTATGAATCTATACCGATTGCCAGTATCAACTCTATAGAGATTGTCTAATTCTTCATCGATTTGGCTTGAAATAGTTGTTGTATCAATACAATGGACCAGGGTTTGTGCTAATAAGTTGTATCTAATCAATATTGGTCCAATGTTTTCCACAAATTCCCTTCGGTCTTGCTCATTTGGGTCCGGTTGATTGGACTTTTTAGAAGGAGGCTGTAGTTTTGATGGTAGAATGTCATTAATTGTTATTTCCTGCTGAAGAAGAACAGATTTCAGCGTGACTCCCCGTAATGGAAAAACATACTCTTGTAAGTTGCTGTGTCGGTAAGGTGCGTGGTCTGGCATAGATGGAGCCAGTTCATCAATAACCGTCAGAATAATAGCTGGATCGACTTCATGTGTGGCAAAGAGTTCGGATATTGGAATGGCCCAGCTCAGACCATTGCTTTGTTCAGAATTTCCTCTTGGCCTCCTACGCCGAATCTTTTTGGCTTCTATGGACTCCCGCAAGTCGCTGGCAACGCGATGTACACGTTCCGCCTTAACAGATCGTTTGTTTTCCCAAAGCCTTGCCAATACAATACATTCAGAGCGAAGAGCAAGGTTTGCTTCAACCAAATTTGCTTCAATTGTTTCGTCGTCTAACCAAAGTATGATCTGATCGACACAAATCCTCAAACTCGCCAAAACGCTTTGCAATGGTTGCCATCTAGATAGTGATTGCTTCGCTTGGTCAACTCCATATAGCCAGAAAACGGCTTCCGTCTCATTAGCGAGATCGTTGTCGTATATTTCCCAGTGATAACCATGTTGATCCAAAGACCTCATATATCTTTTGACCCACGCGTCACCTTGTTTTAGGTGCTCTTCAGCGAGGCTACGTTGGGCCTCATTTTTTGCATAAGCCGCTGCCAATTTAAAATGCATTGCTCCCATCCAACTCCTTTTATTTGTAAGATCAAAGTAGCTTACTAAGTTGTTGGTCTTTCCAAATTGATTAGCCAGTGATATATTGGCTTGGACCAAATTGCGCGTAGCTTCGTTAGTATTTTTAAGCTCACATGCTAGCAATAGCAACTGTATCCCTTGTCTATCGCGTTTTAAGTACGCTGCCGCCTTTAGGGCTAATTGAATTTGTTGCTCTTGGGTAGAGATACGCGTTAAACTGTCAGTAATAATATTTAATGAAGGTCCAGTTAGCACCAAGTCAATTAGCTCATCGTATTGCTCTGCTTCCCAATAATGTTCAGCTACAACTTGCGCTGCATATGCGTTGGTTAATGCAATGGTTCTAAAATGGGTGGCTAATTTAGCGTGGGTCTGTTTGAGAATGACCTCTGTTTCGGGCCGAACGCGTAAATGTGTATCAAAATCCTCATCCCGAATTTCAATGAGGTCATCTTCGAATAAAATTCCAGGACGGAGGGATTCGCAAAAAAGCCGTGCCTGATCTAAAGTTAGTTGACATGAATCGGCAAAAATATACAGAGGAATTGGTCGGTGCAGGCAGGTCATTATCGCCAAATATTCCTGTGCTTTGCCCCGATCATTGGAAAGATCAACAGCCAGCTCAATTATATCCTCAAAGATTTTTGCAGGCACTAAATTAGCATGCCGAAAAACATATAGAAAAGCCTGAAAGCTACTCTTAAACTCCTTTGCCTTCTCCAGTAAATACTGCTGAATGCGTGGGTTGTGACGGGTTTTGCCGTGAAAATCTTGACAGGATGCTGCTCCAGCGTTTTTAAAAACTTGTCTAAAATGAGCGGCAGAAGCATTAGTATCAAATCCACTAAGCTCAAAAAAGTAAGTTTCCTTGGGAGCTTTCAACGAATTGGCTCGATCACCAGTTCTGGCGCTCATGACTAAGCGACAGTTGGCAGGTAGAGTAAGTTCCCAAAGGTGCGGAACAAATGAATTTGTCTCTCCTTCAATTGTAGCCTTGATTACAGCATTGTCAGCCGCATCAATACCAATAACTAATAAGCCATTATTCTTATTAACAAGATCAGCCGCCTTATTAAGGCGATTCTGAAACATGCTGATTAGAGTATATTTGTCATTAGCAGGAGGAGTAGTTAGAAAGGGTATCCCCGTTTGAGTTGACAATTCATTGCTAAGCTGCATTACAGCGCGCAGTAATGTATGTCGACCAGAGTTAATGTTTCGGTAATTTCCCGCCCCGAAGCAGTCATATAATACCATGACTGAGCCTGTGGGTAAATGAGCCTTTATTTGTTGAAGCGTAGTGCTCTTGCCAACTCCCGCTACTCCGTGCGCTAATACCTTTGTGTTTTGCGAAACTATTTGGGCTAATCTTAAGGCATCATCTGTTCGTATTAAGTTGTTTGGTAAAGACAATTGTGGTTCTTCAGGGAATAACTCTTTATACTCGGCTACATGGAGAGCAGCCAAAACATCTCCCAGTTTAATTCCATCTGAGCTTGCATTTTCTGGTAACATGTGGCTATTCACTAGATCTTTAAGTTCCAATAATGCCGAATGACGCTCAAAATGGGATATAGATTCGGATAGATCATCCAAAGTAGCCAATTGCTGCCAGGAGCGCGATCCTGAATCGCAACCACTTAAATCCAGGATAGATAGAAAATTGAAAAAATCCTCATCTGAGAGCTTTAGTAGGTCATGAAGAGTTTTTAAATGCCGCTTGGTAGTATGTGCTTTAGCTGGAAGAAGCGTTAAGAAATGGGTGTAGCTTATTGATACTGTACAGAATCCAATAGCTGTTTTGATTAAAGAAATCGATTGTGCCAGTTTGTCATCTATCGACTGATTACTAACCAGTCGAATAGATGTTTTAGCAACTATTTCTCTTCGGTTAAATCCGTTACTAATTAGATCCGAATAGCTATCTGCAAGACGTTGAATTACAGAATCTCTTGACGTTTTTGATTTTCGTTTTGTCAAAGATGAAAGAGTCCATTTCCCTTCAGCGTTAGTTGTGCTGTACTTTATTTGTGTAATAACAACTTGCGTCGATTTCTCAAAATCACAACCACCAAAGTACTCAGTCATATCAGCAGCTAAGAAGCTATCCTTTCGGGGAATATTGACCGAATCCTTAGCATTTACACCTTCAACTTTTACACATGTTAACGGACTTTTAGGTGATAGCATGGAGACGATTCTCCGAATAACCCAGAGTTTATGATAATCGTGACCAGCATTTGAATAATGAATACTTGACGCTTGGTCTAGCGAATTCGGCGTTTTGTTAGACTTTCTGGCTTTAGGCAAGGAACTCATTGGGATCTTATACGAAATAATTAATTCATCAGGCTACCAATTTACCTAATATCCATGACACATGCTGTAAATTAGTAATTGACCACCATTATCTTCTTTCGTCGTAAAATCTAATGTTAGAAAGCCGCCATATCCTATTCAACAGTCCGGCAACTTTACTTTTCTTTGAGAGTAAGTGATTTGATCAGTTGGCCACTTAGAATTGCTATAGTCAAAAGAATTAACTTTGGTTATAGACAAACAAATCATAATGAACTCCACGCTTGCTTCGGCCCAAGGCGACCGAATTGACTTTGCCGGTAAGTATCCACAGTTTCGATTATTTGCTGCGAAGGTGTATGACGAATTAGTCGATAATACTCTAGCATGGATAAAAATCGGAGACCCAGAAGCGGGTAAATTAGATGATATTCAATTTGCCACGCGAACCGAAATTCATGCCTTTCAAGTTAAATGGAGTGCTGCCAATAAGACGCCAGCGTTTCGATATAAAGAATTGGTACAGTTATTACCTGACTTGTTGACCAGTTGGCAACAGTTAGTTTTTGCGAATCAATCTGAAGGTAAGCGACTTCGAATATATCTGCTTTCAAATCGACTTCCCTCTGAAAATGATCAAATTAAGCTCAATGGAGTTAATATTGGTAGTTTCCGTCATTTTATAATGAATGTATGGAACCCTTTGCGAGTAGGAGGAAAATTATCAACGTTGGCTCCTTCTTGGCGTTCATTCGTTAAAAAAGAACTGGCCAATTATAAAATAGACCAGAACAAGTTTGTTCACTTCGTACAGTCGAGTACACTGATTTTTGGCGACACTCTACCTGATCGATCTTCCCATCGACATTATCATACTTATAAGAAGGATACAGATGCGCTGTTTGATTTCATTTTGAGTGAATTACATGACCCGGCTCATCGTGTCCTTTTCACAGCATCTGAACTAAAAAAAGCGCTAGGTTGGGAAGAACGCACGCAAGAGATATTCTCTCACGACTTTTTTGTTGATCCAACTCAGTATGAACCAAATACGCTAACACTCAGAGCCATATCATCAGCGGTTGATAAGTTATCCGGCGGCTACATTTTTGTACAAGGCGGACCTGGAACTGGTAAGTCGACTCTATTAACTGAATGGGCAAAGAGTCGGAGGGAACGAGTCATTCGTTATTTTATTTACCTTAATCAAGGGGCTGCTAATGGGCGTACCAGTACTCGTGGAGACGCGCTACATCTTTACCATGATTTATCTGTCCAGTTAGCCAATCAAGGTGTTTTTAAAGAGGGGGTGCTACACACAGCTTGGGATTTAGGACAAATACAAAGCATTTTTACCCGGCAACTTGTTGAACTCAAACAGGAATATCAAAACACTGGTCAGAAAGCTATTATCATTATTGATGGACTTGATCATATTCCGCGGGAATATCATCCCAATCAAAATCTACTACATTTCTTACCAGCACCGAATGATATACCCGAAGGCGTCTATTTTGTGCTGGGTAGTCAAACCTACGAGTTAAATGATTTATTTCCGCCGGTTCGACAGGCTTTCGACCAAGTTGAACGTTGGGTGGAAATGGAAGCGCTTTCTAAAGCTACCGTAGGGACAATCGCTGAACGAAAGCTAGGCAGATCATTGTCAGATACGATTCAGGATCAAATATTTCAACGATCAGCAGGCCATCCACTATATTTAAGCTACATTATGCGTAGCCTTTCTTCAATAGATGTAATTGAGATTGAGGATCGGCTTAAGCTATTCCCACTGATTGATGGGGATATCGTGTTGTACTATGATTCAATCTGGCAGGAGTTCGCTGATAATGAAGTTTTCATTGAATTGATGGGTTTGATCGCTCGGCTTCGATATGGTGTACACAATCGGATGCTTCTAGAATGGCAACTTTCACATCCGCAGAAACTACTTTTAAAGCGGCTGTTAGATCAATTCTTTGACCAGTTCTTCGGTTACCGAAACTTCTTTCATAATAGTTTTCGACAGTATGTGATCAAAAAATCAGCAATAGATATTCTAACTGATACATTTGATGAGCAAAACGATAAGCTTCTTTATGGTAAGTTGGCCGAACGATCTCAGCATTCAGGTGATCGGCTCTTTCAACATGATTATTTGTACTACCTATACCAAGCTGGTCGTTATGAAACGTTTATGGAGATAGCTTCAGCAAGCTATTTTGACCAACAAAGGCATCGTTTTCGTCCTCTAAAACAAATTATCGAAGATCTCCGACTAGGTTTAACGATCGCGGCTCAACATCATAGCCTTAACAAATTATTAGAATATGGCTTTTTAACGGCTGAGATACAGAACCGTAGCTATCATCAAGATCAATCACAGTTCTTTACACTTTTTCCTCAGCTATTATCTCTTGACAGCTTAGCAGAGTATGCCTTAACTCTTTCTTCTGATCAAGTCAAGCCAACGTTTCAATTGGTGCGTTTGCTATACGGGAATGGGCATCGCTCGGAAGCACGGCGTTTATTCGCTTTGAAAGAACCTGTCGAATTGAGCAGGAAAGAGCTTGTCTTAACACAGCAGCTTACAATAAACTACCATTTTCATAACGTAGATGAATTGTTGACGGAATGGATTCGTACCGTGGCTTTGTGGGCTGATCCGGCGGTTTTAGTTCCCAAAATACTTTCTCTTACCTATCAAGAATCGCCATGGGTAACAGAGTATGAACACATAGCCGAAGAGGAGCGCAAAAAACTAGCGCAGATAAAGTCCGTCATGCTGGAAACCCTTGTGGATTCATTAAGTGTAAAGAAAGAGACTCGTAGTTTAGCGAAAACTGTCTTACAACACTTATCCGAGCTACATTCTGTTAATCTGCCTTTCCTGATTCGTCAGCACCGTCTGATTATTGAAGACTGCCTGGCAGACAAAGATGGTGCGTCTGCAAACGAAGTACTTACCCAATTACTCAATCAAGTATCCCCCAATCAAGTTACAAAGAATATATTACGAGTTTCGGTGGCTGAACTCATCTACCAGGTGCGTCGCGACAGTATCTTAATACAAGAATGGTTAAATAACATTTCAACTGTTGATGAGCTAGAGGAATTGAACTCATTTAGTTTTGATAAAAACACATTTGAACAATATCGACCTGATCTCTGGTTTATCACTCTAAAAGCATACGTAGGCGATCCTGTTCGGCTTCACGAATACTTTAGAGAAAAAGAGGGTGATGATACAGAGGGGTATAATGTGTTGGTAAATTGGATGCGAAGTGCAGGAGAAATAGCTCAGTTGGGTGGGGAATCGAATCATGAATTACATCTAAGTAATCGAATCTTATTGCCTTTAGCTCGCTTTTACTATGCGATGCCTGAAAGACTATTCCATCATCGCTACTGGTATTTTGCAGAGAGGGGGCGCGAAGGTTATTTCCAAGAATTAGTTCATACAATTGGTTTATACGGACACCACGCAATTCAACAAGCAGGCAAACTTTTCAAGCAAGAGTTCATTCAACAATCAACGTTCTGGCCTGCCAAACTAAGACGGCAGATTTGGCTAGACCTCGGCCAGTATGGTTTTCCAAGCGAATATGTAAAGGCTGAAATAGAACTATTAGAATCGGAACTATTAAATGAAGAAAGCGACGTAATGAGTCGCCAGAAAGAAGCCCTTAAGCAAGCTAATGTATGGTTAATATTAAATGAACCGGAACATGCAAAACGTTGGGTTACACGCTCGTTAGATGAGGCTTTCGGAATTAAAAATGAGAAAGACTACCAGCTCAGTGACTGGGCAGGCTGGCTTAAACGTGTAAATGATTTTGAGCCAACTAAAGCTGCAGAGCGAATACGCTGGTTGGCTGGCTATATCAAATACGTTCGACAAGTAACACAGAGTGCCGCTGCAGAAGGGCTGAGCGATGAATTATTAGATGCTACTTGGCAGTGGAACACTCAGGCGGGAATTTTACTATTTAACTGGTCGCTTAGCCATGGGTACTCTAAACTTCAAGATGGGCTAGCTTCCCTTTTGGGAACCTTGCTGACTGAGGCTGATGAGTCGGTTATTCCCAGTGTTGCAAGTTTTTATGGTAGTGTATTTCTTTATAATTCATCCAAAGTCGATAGATCGCTCCTAAAACAACTAGTCAATCGAATAAAGCTCCACACCAACTGTAGCCAATTGATTCGTCAGCTTCTATTAGATATTGATCGATATGCTTTGCCAGAAAGTCGGCCAACATACCAGGAAGTACTAGAGGAAGTTAACGTTGTATATCAATCTCCACGTTATATACCAGAGGAGCGTAGCCACTGGAGAACCGCAACAAAAATTCACGTGGGTGGCCATACGCCAATGACAAACAGAGAAATTGCTGCTTTAGTCAATAACCTTGACGAATTAAAGTCGATTACCCCCCAAGCTAAATTAACTGATAATGGTGGTGTGTTTGATTGGATGCCTGTATTACAAAAAGTTAAACAGGAATTGATAGAGGCTGGAATTGCTACTATGTTAGATACTCTTCCTGGCGATAAACATGTTGCCTTTAATCTGTTAACTGCTTTAGCCGAATTGGCAGTAGAGGCTGGACAGTCTAATACCGCGCGAAGCATTGGGCGACGTTTGTTAGCTGATGAACGAGGAGGTTGGTTAACAAACTATGATGAAGGTAAGCGTTTAGCCGCCTATAGGATATTGACCAAGCTTGATGGAGATTCTGCTCATAAGGAAGCCTGGGCTGATTTTGCTCGATCATTTATTGAATCAGGGAATATTTCATATCTACGCGATCTAGCAACGATTTTGCCTGTCGTTAGCCCTGGTTATGATGTGCTGGAAGTGTGGTTACAGATTGAGCACTATATCACTCGATTGATGGGCGAAGGAGAATGGGATAGCCATGTACCTATTTTAGAAGATCAAAAAACGATAAGTCCTGAAACCTGTTTAGCGACGATTACTTTACGACTGGCAACAAGTTACGAAAAAGGTGTTTCAGAATCAGCTCAAGTCTTCTTTGCGCATCAATTGGTGGTTGAACGACAAGTTTTTTTGGATGTTCTCAATGACTACTTTGTCAATGCGGATGACTTTGGCCGATTGATGTTTACGCGTATGATGCTGTATCTTGCCAATTACCATCCAGCTTTACTCATTCAGTTCCGACAACATGTGCAACAGTTACTTAAGGATCGCCTTTTTAACGTTCGCGTTAGCGCTTATCAACTTTGGCGGCAAATGGGTGAATTCCCGTCAACTACTTCAACGGTTATTTCTCCATTGCCTTGGGGCGATTATTGGCGTTTATTTGAGGTAGGAGTTCTCTATGTAAACTTCGATGAAGATCAACACTGGGTTGATAATAAGATAAACGCAGATGACGTCCTTCATATCTTAGATACTGAATTACAATTACTTACTCAATTAGTCGGTATCCCGGAGTTGATTCTTGGCCAACGGATCGTTGAGATACTGAATACCGAACTGTCAGATAAGAAGTCAGCCCTAAGTCTACGCGCACAAGCGGTTGAATTCGGAATCGAAGCCATCTCATATCCATATAATCTAGTAGCAGATTATGTATTAAATGTGATCTTAGGAGAGCTTGTCGAACACGGTTATTTTCAAAAATGGCTTGACTGGTCGGGTATCGTTCCGTTTTTTGATCCTAATCTGTGGTATATAGAACATCAACGTTGGCCATCGTTCATTGAGGGTATCTTTTCACCAGAAAACGTTCAATATGGTTCTTATCAATTGGACGAAAAGTGGCCCTCGAAAGCGGATCAAAGTCTAATTCGATTGACACTTGTCCAGGGTGAACAGATTATACTTGCTGAACGAAGCTTCTTCCGAGGTCTAGGATGGGAGTACGATAGCGAACTTCGAGAAAGCTGCGTGGACTTTTCAGGCAGAGAGAATCTTTTCTCCTTCGACTATGGCGCATTCAAGAATTATAACCGATTGATGATGGCTGAGGTTATCACTCTCGATAATAGCCCTTCGCTAATTATTGCTAACCATGGAATGAACCTATTTGATACTCCTCAAAACATTGTTACTTGGTTGGCCTTCAACCCGCGAATAGCTAAAGAAATGGGTTGGCATCTAAGCGATCAAGGTGTTTTTAGGTGGTTAGATATAGATAATACTATCATGGTTGAATCTATCTTCTGGACTGATGGCAATACTCGGATGAATCCTCCACATTTAGGCAGTGAAACAGGTAGCGGTTGGCTGACATTATCCTCTGAGAAGGCTTTCGCTCAATTAAGTAGCAAGTACAAGTTCGTGCAGCGGCAACATGTACATCGTTGGAGTCGCGTTAAATCAACTCAAAAGACTCTAAACGGAGAAGCATCGAGAATCGTTCTGTTATAGTGAATAACTATCTTATCGATGGTGATTGTTTATAGTATTTATGACTGAATTTAAGAACTAAAAAACTATCTTTTGAGTTAACATTTCTGTTATTTTTTCCAACTTTTGCCATTTACGCTTTCAATTGACGAATTGCAACGACAAACTATTACATTAGTAACTCATAAGATTAATGATATAAGTGGAAAGCAATAGGCAAAGATGGAGAATAGCTTTTGATGGAAACTATAGTGCAACCAAAGTCAATAATTCAATAAAATTAAGCGCCCTAAATATTTAATTAGCGGCAAAGAAGATTTATGTGTAGAGATAAAAAAACGGAGTTATATGCAACTGCTGTACATGAAGCCGCACATTTAGTTGTAGGGTTATTAGGGTACGAGTATGGTGAAATAACTGTATCTTATGCAGCTAGATTAGATAATGATTTACCTAATAAGATTTCAATAGAATGTAATAATACCTCTGCCGGGTTTGTTGACAATCCTAATAGTAACGAATATGTAGATTTCCCTTCCTTAGCTAATCATAGACAAAGCTGGCACCTAATACGATTATTAGCCGGTTACGCAGCCGAAACTTCTTATGAACTATCAATTCAATATACTATTGAAAACGTAAAACGCATATTTAATAATTGTAAAGGAGACTTAGCAAACCCATACGATTTTTGTAAAGTAACCCGTTTTTTAGATGAAATAATTGATTCTAAACTTGATAGGCTTCAAGACAACCACGAAATATTTATCAAAAATGCTCTAATATTTTGGAGGAAATCTTTAGAGGTTGTTGAGCAACCATTGGTAAGAGAAGCTGTTTGTAATTTGGCAGATAAATTGGTAGATAAAACGATATTATCTAAAGAAGAAATCATTGAGCTACGGAATAAAAATCTAGAAGTAGCAGGAATTGATCAATATTTGATAATGCTACCAATCATAAATCTAAAGATTTAAATGCCTTTCCTATTCTATAGCTGCACCTAGAATTCAACAGAACGGTCTTCATATCAATAAAAGAGCCATTGATAAGAGAAAAATGAGACAAACTATATTAGATCAGATTGCTACGGCACTTGCTAATTGTAAAAAGCATTTTATCAGAGAACAAGATATTCAATTCTATTTATATACTTATTTCTTGCAGTCAGGCAACTACGATAATGTTTTTTATGAATACCATGTTCCTAGTGAGTTAATGCCACCTTATTTATGGAATGACGTCCACAATATCTATATAGATATTGTTTTAGAGAAAAATAATGAATTTTATCCAATTGAAATTAAGTATAAGACAACCAAAGAGAAACTTTCTCATTTGGTATTTGGACAAAATGTAAATGTACTACTTGGTCACCACGGCGCACAGAATATTGGTTGTTATGATTTCTGGAAAGATATAAAAAGAATTGAATACTTCGAGGAGGTTTTCCATTTTGTTAAAAGAGGTATTGTTATATTCGCAAGTAATGATCCATCCTACATGAAGCCGCCAAGAAACACGACTATAGGGTATGCCCCTTTCTCCATTCATCAGGGGAGGAATGTTGCTGCTGGCACACAACTTAATTGGAACGGGGCTGGTTCTACGGCTAATGGGCGACCCGGTTTTACTGTTAACCATGATTACACGATCAGTTGGATAAAATTACCCTTTCAACATCATTACTACATTTTAGCATAGTCTCTACATAGAGATTTGGCTTCTGGTGACAGTCAGCAATCTCGAAAGGCTTTGGTAGCATTCATTTTTACGAAGTGAACAGATTACCCCTTTAGATATAAAAGAGCTGGTAAAATATACGCCATCGACTGAAAATAAACAAATAGAAGTATTCTCTTCAATATCAATCTGTTTTATAAGTCATATTTAAAACTCCATCATTGCTTTAAGCTCATAAATGCTTCTCAGTCCTTCCAATAATTTGTTCGAGTTTTCACCTGTTAGGGGTACTACCAAAACGCCTAATTAACTGAAAATCAGTTTGTTAGGCGTTTGTTGTTTTGGGTGGGGGCACTATTGACAGAAAGTTAATAAGGTATAATGTAGTGATACCACCCATACCCGTTCCAAAATATATGATTCAGACTCGTGATGATAAATGGGACCTAGACCATCCGAGAGCAATCCGAAGGCTTACCTCATCAATCTGGTCAAGGTCTTCTTATTATTGCAGTCCTGGTAGTTTCTTAATCAGCCCCTTAGGTCTGTACCGTAGACGCTTGCCAGCTACCAACCGTATATAGTCGGTCTCTGTATGCACAAACCCATCCCTGAAGGCTCGATTGGTCAAAGCCGCTGAGGCATATATACCTCCGTAATACCTGGTGGTACTATAGCCCAATGTTAAAGAGGCTAGCCCCTGCCAGCCTAACCCCAGATGAGTCAGGGGCGATTGATTGGTAAAGGTAGTTTTAGTCACTAGGAGTGATAAACCGGGGCGTAGGCTCATGTTGATAAAGTAGTACTTGCCCAGCACAATTGTCTGCATATAACCTCCATCTACCCCTAACGCCAAGGAATTAACACCTTGAATAGACGATTCAGTTGGAAAATCAGCCTGCATAGCTAAGGGGACTAAAGCGGAGTCGGCATGGATACGTTGATAAGTTAAAAAGCTCCCAATAACCCATGAACCTGCTGCCTGTCGTTGTCCCTCCCGTTGAAGGAGGCTGGCCGGAATGGATATTCGCAAAGGATTGAACAGATACTGGACATGACTCGCTAGAGTTTGGCTTTTCAAGTCATTTCTGTAGGGATACATTGAGTGATGAGCCAACCAATCGGGCTCTAGCAGATCTGGATTAGCTACATAGAAACCCCGATAAAACTGATACTGGCCCGCTATCCATAGCCGACGATTGTTAAGGTTAAGACTGATCCCAAAGGGTTTTGTTTTCCCTTTCTGAACTGTATTGTAGCCTAGCCAGGGTAGCTTAATGGTCAATTCGGTTCCAGCCCATTTGTAGTCGAATCCAATGCCCAGCGTCCAGGCCAGATTCGGTTTATAAAGTAAGGAGTGGTTCAATCCTCGTAAGCGCAGTGTATAGTCCTGACGGTCACTGATCAGATAGAGATGCAGACGTCCATAATAGGTCGTAATGTATGCAGAATTGACCCGAGGTATTTTGGTCCTAAGCAGAGTATCCAGCGGGATGCCCAGTAAGCGAAGCCCCTGCCCATAAGCGGTTGTCGGATTGACTAAGCAAATCAATATTAGTACTGACCATATGCCCCAGTATTGGTAGAAAGTTACGCTTTGCTTGATTCTAGTCTTTGGGGAAAGTAAAGAGCTGGAGGGCATGTGAAGCGTTCGTCTAGTTAGATAACTATTAGCTTAATCGCCAAAATGGAAAGATGTTTTTCCTGTCTTCACCTTCCCGCGCATTCCTTTGCCTAAATACTACTACAACCATCGTTATCTGGAAAGTAATATTAGTGCCACCAGTTGAATCAGACGGTATAAGCCAGATCAATGCGCCGAAGCTACCAACAAAACGCCATTCATCATTTCTAAGGTTTTTCTAATCGATTCCAGCTCAATCCTTCCGGGAAATATGACGAAGTTTGGCGGAGATGAACAACCCTAAATCAATTGACATTGCCCTGTTTGCAAGTTGGAAAAGCATCTCTGATCCAGATGCGGGCGTAAATAGCCACTTGTCGTTGTCAGGTGGCTATTTTGTTGACCCTAAACTAAGCGCTGGCATTTGTCATTCTATTTCAGAAGTATATCACCGGCTTAGATTATGAGGATGCCATCTTTATTTTTCAGACACCTGACGAAATGACCAGCACTTGCCTGATTCGAATTGACCGCGAGTTGCAAATCATGATGGCAACGGAGACCGAGCGAAGAAGGAGTATCACTATGGCATCTGAATGGCTACCGAACTCGTCAAGCAGTACCAATTAAAGCCACAACGGCTGCAGTTGATTGAACGCTATCCGGAAGCAACGAGACCACAAGCCTATGGCGAGTCTTATTATCTGGTCACCATTACCTGGGTGGGCAAACAGGCGAGTAAAGCAATACGGCACCGCCTTCTTTTATTTGAAATTAAGGAAATCCTAATGGCGATAAAGAGCTGAGACGACAACCTTATTTGGGATTAATGTACCGCTATCACTTGAAGGGGTATCCTAACCTGAAATGGTTATTCAAAGTGAGGGAGTAAGTTAAAAAGAGTCTGAATGACTGGCAATGGGAATACCGGCTTAACGTTACGACTATAATTCGGTTGCCAGTACCAGCAGGATTGAACTATTATTTCTACCACACCATGACAATAAATCAACGACAGCAGCTCCTGGAGAAAATCCGGGTACTCGAAGCTGACCTCACTCGAAGCCGGCAGGCCATTCACGCCTTTGAAGGTCTCCTGTTTAGTTATAGCCAGCTAGCCGATCAGCAGGCCGGATTCCGTTTGATCATCGACACGACCGACCAACTCGTTGCCGAGCGCCAGCAGTATGAAACGATCACAACCCAATATGAGGAGATTCTTGATGAACTAGGTAGACTAACTAGTCAGGGCGATCAATGAGCGTTAATCGCATTGCCTGAAGGACTAGACAAAGCAGTATTGGCTAACAGATAATTAATTTTTCAACAGCAAAATCACAAGAATTTGGCACCAGCGGGTCAACTACCTATAGTTAGTCGTGCACATGAAATTACTCTATCGTTACTACTACACCTTTTTCCTAATGCACCACTATTTTAAACCAGTCTTACGAAAAGGACAATCTCCACCCTGGTTTGATACATTACTTCAGATTAGCTTAGGGATTTTCTGCTGGTTGTTTGGAATTGGCTACCTCCTGGCCCACCACTTAGGCTTTACCGCCAAAATGAGTAGTCCCCTAAAAAGGCTGATCCTGCTTGGTTTGGGCCTTCTGATTATGGGTCTGCATTATCTGTTGTTTAACTTGTACGGCGTTGACAAACAGACGGGATTGACCGAACAAGACTATTTTGTTGTGAGCAAACGAGCCCAGGTGTTGGCTTGGCTTTTTTGGGTAGGTTCTTTTGTACTCTGTGCCCTGGTCCCTTTTCTACGGGACCGATTGGCCCAATGAGGGTAATCCCTTCGCCTAATCTTAGTGGCTCCATTTTGCAATAAATACCATAACTAGGAATTAGCTGAATGAAAGCTTCTGTTAGTTTATTTGACACGAGTAAACGTCTGGTCTAAATCTTTTTTCCACGTTTTGCCATCTTCACACAATTCACCTTTTCCGATGATGGTATTCCCATTGTCAGTAATGGTCCAGCTATAGCGTTGCGAAAAACCGGGCACATTTCGCCACCACTTTATTACATTGTCTTCAACTGAAACCTCATACTTTCTCGACACCTTCCGCTCGTCGAAGAAGAGCATGAAATATTCGCCCGTCGCATCGTCACTGCCGAAGATGCCAATGCCGACAGGAAACCCGTTTTCGTCTACCGCCAAATACCACCTCAGAAAGGCACCGCCCTCAATCCATTCGAAGGAGGATGTACCAGCCAACACTTTATGGGGGACGGCGGGATGAGTGCTCGCTGTTTTCCATTCGCCAATTAATACACCGAAAAGGTTTAGGGCAGGATTGGGGATTTGTGCTTTTTGAATAGCTCGTTTATTCATTGTCGCTCTAGCATGCTGGTATACAGTACATAACGAAGCAATAATAAAATTATACCGCCTAAAAAGTAGTTCTGTAATCAGTGTGGCTGTTACCAACCTCTAAAAGCTCTTTCAATGCTTAGGAAACGAGCCTCCTTCTGCCAGGTTTTGCTTCAAAAACAAGCGATTGAAAAGAGAGACCTAGTCTGGTACCGACTTTTGCAATAGCTACGGGCTTATAGGTTAATAAAGCATCTTTATACCCTATTTCCGCTAAACATGCCTTTGAACCATACGAAATCATACCTATTTCGTCCAGCAAAACTCACAAAAGGCGGTATTACTTCACCGAACAGAAAAGTTGATTGGTAAATTATATAGACAATCGACAGCTTGACCATCCACTTTGCCGGGGAGCCAATTAGGCATACTGGCCACAAGCCTTACAGCTTCCGCATCGAGCTCCGGAGAAATCCCTTTTAAAACCTGTACTTTTTCAATGCCACCCTGTTTATTAATGAGAAATCGAATAAAGACCCGTCCGGCTAACCCAGCGGCCTGGGCTGCTTTTGGATACCGTAGATTTTCCTGTATGTACTGACCTAGTTTATTCATACCACCCGAAAATTCGGGTTGCTGTTGGACAAGCGTGTAAATGACACGATCAGGCGTTGAGCTAGAATCGGTTTGAACCCTTATTTGAGCTTGAAGGGGAAGCCAAACTAAAGTTAGTAATACTGTAAGGAGGATAGAGGTATGCATAGCAGGATCTGTTTTATCAGTGGCAATTATAGTGGGTACTTACTTTCTCCATTGCCGACGTAAATCAATAATAGCACTACTAACAGCAATAAGACCGCCTGAAACGATTAATACTAATAGCCCATAGGGTGGGTTTACCTTTATTTCTGCCAATACTGCTCTATCCCGTTATGGATCGTGGTGAACCCAGATGCTATCCTTTTTAGCGGTCTCACTAAAATACCTGTTCGAGCAGGGTAAGACATAATTTTTACCCTCATAGCGCACATAGAACTTATTGGGATATCTCACAATACCCCACCCTTTTCGTTTGTTTACAACGGGCATTTTCGTCCGTTAGCTGTGTTGTTGAACATCAGCATCTTGTTTAAACTCTTCCCTAACTTGCCTGCAGGACCGGGATTGGCTGATTCAGGTAACCACTCTATTAAGCTCACGGCTAGATTTTTGATCCTAAATTAGAGAGATCAATAAACGGATAAGAAGTTTTGTGCCGATTGGCTTTAGCGATCTATTACTGGCCGAAAATGATGTTAGCGATATATAGTGCCACTATACAACAGCGTTGCAGAACACTTATTTGATCAAAGGGTTTTACCAATTATCTAAACACTAAACAAGATGAAAAAGCAACTTATCATTTTGGGAATCACGCTGTGTACTGCATGCAAACACGATGCTCCAAGTGTTCAGCCAGTACTTGCTCCTGATGCTGCTAGAGTTATAGCGGGCACCTACACGGCTAACCTATCCCGTATTCCCGACGTAAAGTCCTATCCCATCAATGGGAAGACGATAATAATTCAGATCGAACGAATTTCAGCTGACACCGTACGAGTTAAAGTGCAAGCGCCTGCCAACGGCATCTATTCGCCTGCCAGAGACACCACCTACAACAAAGTTTATGTATTGACAAAGCCACAAGGCTACTATTTGACATTGGAAACAGACACAACCCAACCAAATAATCAGTTGGGGAGCGAACTGGTTATTGCACCACCCTTTCCACCCGCTACTTCACCAAATTGGGCTTCCTATGTATTTCTGCCCCCAGGCTATAAGTTAGGTCGCGTAGCAGCTGAGTTCATCAAAATCAAATAGCATGAATCAAAGGACGTAATGTTGGCTCAGAATTAAGTCGTTTCTTTAATTAATTTCATTTCAAATTGATAATTATACAACATTCCTAATTTAAGTACAAATCCAGGTATTATTGTGAGAATACCTGGATTTGTACTTAAATTAGATTAGGCTGATTAAAAAGAGCACGCATTTCAAGGTGTTCTTTTCCAGAATTGCATGTTAAATCTTTGATAGTAGTTTTTAATATAATAATAAACTTTACCATATAGTCATATATTAAAAAGCGCTAGAATGACATGTAACTTTGTAAAACCCTATTCTATAAGGCGGTCTGTAAGGTTGATTTAGGATTGTCCGAACACCACTTGATTCATTATTCGCTTAACTAAAAAACGTCCATCATGAAACTCATCGCTGTATCGTTGGCGGCCATGTTATGGCTGGCTGGTATGGTAACCACCGTCGTACCTCGCACTCCACAGAATGAGTGGAAAGCCGATTCCATTTATACTATAAAAATTCCGGCTGGTTACCGTGACTGGAAGCTAATTTCAGTGGCTCACGAGGCCGGCAAACTCAACGATCTTCGGGCGATTTTAGGGAACGATATTGCCGTCAATGCTTACCGAGCAGGCAAACTTCCTTTACCTGATGGGGCCATCATTGCCCGGCTGGCCTGGGCATACACGCCCTCTGAAGAAAATAACAAAGCCTTTGGCAACCCCCAATCATTTGTCGCTGGTCAACCCACGAATGTTCAGTTTAGTATCAAGGATTCAAAAAAATACACCTTGAGTGGAGGCTGGGCATATGCACAATTTAATCAAGGCCAATCAATCAATGTAGCCGTGAACGCCACCTGCTTTGCTTGCCACCAGGCCGTTAAAGACCGCGACTTTGTTTTTACCAAGTACTCACATTGACACGACCAAGGGTACGGCGCTATGGGTGTATTTGCCGTAATCGGTTGTAAAAGTGGCTGGCTTCAGTCCCGCTCAGGCATAATGTTTATAGTAACTTGGTTTATTGTTTTTGATAATAGATTCGAATCGTATCATTTTCCGGATTGAGAAAGATCAAGGGGGCACTGGTTTGCATCGTCGTAGCATCTTGAGCGTAGCATACGGCCGCTAACTTTTTGTGAAAAGAATAAAAAAAGATTAAAGTTTTTCAGCCAGAAACAGATAGGGTTTAGGGAAATGATGCTGCCAGATATTGGGGTTGTCGGGAGCATTGTTGTAAAGCTTGAAATAGGCTTCATCTGCAAATAATACGATTGTGTTACCTGTTCTTACATAATAATTGCTGTTATAGTAAGTCGGGGTAATAAACCCAGGAATGTTCTTCTTCACCGCTTGCGAAATCATTTTCCCTAAAAACTTCTGGTAGTTCTTACTCGCTTTTTCGCTGGGTTTACTCATACTATTGTACACATGCTTTAAAAACAGATTCTTCGGAAATTTTTGTTTCTTAATCAGGGCTTTTGCACCTCGGAATGGATTGACCGATGTAAAATCAGCAACCGTTTGAACTGTGAAGGGAACATCGGGAACCCAATCGGCTGAATTGACGGCATTATAAGCCCAGCCTCCTTTAGTCATTGTCTCATATTCGTAAGCATAGGCCAGGTTCCCGGGTTTGGGTCCGGCACTACAATATGTTTTGAAACGGATATCATTAGCTAATTTTCCCTCGACCTTTAAGTTTTCTAAATAGGAGTTTAGTAGAAAGGCAATACCCCCGCCTTGGCTATGTCCAGTCAAGATGAAGTCCTTTATGCCTGATCGGTAACAGGAGTCTATTTTATGTTCAATAGTTTTGGAGAGGTAGGCCATTGCGACAAACCAGCCTACATGGACAGCCGCATTCGGACTTTTAGCCAAGGTATAGGTAAACTTAAACTCTTTGTCAAGTTGTAACTCGCCTTTTGCGGGGATCATTGCCGCATATAAATTGGCCAAAAAGCTAGCTTCTGTTGGAATACTGCCCTGTACGGCAATCATAGCAATACGCTTTTCTCGATGGATCCATAAATCCCAAATGTTATCAAATGCCACTACTGGCGAACGATAAGCAAAGTTGAACTCGGTAGGATCTGGAACAGCCGTATTTTCGGCCCACTTATTCAGAGCTATATGTGTTTTCTGGTTAATTTTCAACGTTTCGATATACTCTTGCTTATCGAAACCTGGCTTCAGGACTTGACCCAACGTGGTTGAGGCCATAAATAGGCTACTTACTATTACCTGACAGAAAAGCAGTTTAGGACTCATCGGTTCTTCGTTTTTACCTGAATAAACATCGTGGAATGGGCACGACCCGCCTGCTGGCCATAGGTTTCCCAACTTATCACACTTGTGTTAAACAAGAGATCTGAGAAAAGGCATACAGGTTATGACCCTTAAGTGACTTATTATTTTTATACTTCAGCTTTGGACTTTCAATGGGTGTTTAAGTGCTGTGGCTGTTGCAAGAGTCTGAACCAGCATAGTGATGAGCCTTTTGGCATCCGTTTTCTGACTCAAACTAGTCAAAAATAGTGACTACTTCTCGACTCACCGAACAACTTATTTACTTTTGCAACCGCGCTGCCGGTGCCGCACCACGGAGCGGGGCAGCAGCCACTGGCTTTAGGTTAGTGGGCATCTAGGTTTGAAATTCTATTTTGGACCAGTTCTACCCGCTCGTCGAGTCGTATGTCTCCTTCAAGCCGAAGCACAGGACAATTTAGCTGATCTATCCATGCATCATGTCTGGCTCGGCTACGACCGGGCAAATCACCAGCATCATACTGAGCAGCCCAATCCAGGAAAAGCTTGGACTGTTCAGCCGCCATGCCCACGAGCCCCCCTCTTGACTGTTCCCGTTGGTGTAGTCGTTCCAGACGAATCGCCTTGGGAATCCATAGGTAAACTGCCAGATCAAAAGCGGATCGCCAATAATCGCCCCAATTATAGACGGTGCCTCCTAAGATCCAGCTGTTTTGCCTGGCTAAATCGCTCACCAGCCAGGCGTGTCGCTGATGGGCTGGTCGCTTGATGGTAAAGGGAGGATAGGTAGGTACCCAGTGGTAGGAGTCGGTATCAAAGTAAGGCGTGTTCAGCAGTAGGCTGAGCCGATGCCCCAAGGTAGTGACTCCAGAGCCTGATGCGCCAAATACGTGAAGTTTCATTCTGTCTGCTGTTGTTTACTCACTCTTATCTGGAAGCGCTGAAATGGCCTGTTCTAACGGATGGCCCGTGGATTTTATGTGGGTCTTTATAGTGAACATATCGGCTGTTACCACCTAGTAAGTTAATCAGCTCATTCAGCCAATGACAAAACATCCCAGGAGCAATGGCTTGGTTTTGAAACCTCTAATTCGGCAGATTTTTTTGATTTGCCGGTTACTAAATTATGAAGTTTAACGGCTCTAGCGCCAGGATGAAATCGCTCGAAGGGTCTACTAAAGGTATGAGTATCTAGGTATCGTTGAATTTTAACCACTACGCCCTTTAGCTCGTGAAAAGCGCTACATTCAACAATTCAGGATGGCTCAATACAAAAATACGCCCGCTCACTGCGAAACCGGGCGTTCGCAGAAATAGTCCTTTCCGGCTTTTAAACCCGGAAAGGACTATTTCTGGACTCGGAACGGTTATTACTGGAGGGAGCGGGCGCGGAGCCTAGCCACTTCAGCGCAGTTGAATAGTACATCAATGGCTTATTCAGAATAGGCATAGGGCGAATATAGAGCTAGTATGTCCTTAGCACAAGTCTCAATCGTTCCACTGATGCGGTAAGTCTTGATTAGTACCAGGCATTGGGTGTAGAACTCATTATAGCCATCCAGGCAGTATTCAATACTGATACTTTCAATCTGCCGGTTTGCGTCAATCCTGTTAATCTCGTCCTCAGAGAGATCCTCACGCGGAAAAAGCGTCTCGTTACCCTCCTCGTCGGGCATTACATACAACGACGTAAAGCCAAACGACTCCGTAAAGCCCCGATCCAATCTTTCCCGATACTCGCCAAAGTTGTGAAGAAAGTCTAATAGCTCCCGATACTGCTCGATAGTTGGGGGCAGATCATCAATCATACCGGATTCAAAGTGATTGTATAGCTCCTCGAATGGATCAAATTCGGGATCATCTTCACTTTCCCGATAATGTTCATGCTCCTCAATGTAGGGCTGAATGTTGCCGGAGGCAAAGTCAGTGCTTGCTTTGTATATTCCTTCCAGATGCGTAAAAAGGGCATTGGCTTGTTTAGCCCGTTTGATACAGGCCATGAAAAGTTCAGGGCTTAGATTAGATTCGTCAGAGGTATTATAACAACAACTCAAGGCAAAACTCTCGGCAACGTCTGTCTGGGACTCCAGCTTACTAATTAGGTTGAGGTCGATTAGGGGCATAAGGCAGTATGGGTTCGGGTCGTAACAAGTGGCTGCTATCCGGTTAGTTCTTTAATAGAACGATGGGGGTATAGGTTTTCTACTACTGTAGCCTGTACCCGACTCGTTGTTCCTTCGCCCAAAGTAGGCAGGTTAATTTGTGAGTAACCCCTCAACGATTGAATTTAAGGATGGTCCGTATTACCTATACCCTGATCCATTTGAAAGCGAGTTCGGCCATAACAGGCCAATATAGTAAGTCATGGGCTTTGCCAATGACATTTAACCTCGGGAAGACTTGAAGAGCGCTCGAGGGATAGACAAAGCCATTCGGCCGACTAGTATCAAAAAGGTAAAAAATCACCCCTGATTGCTAAGTGAATGGCGAATTTGTACCTCTCTAATGCCGGGTCATCTCCAGGAAGGCAGGACGGAATCTCGGCTCGTTCCCATACCGATCGCTTAGTACTGTTCACTTATTTGCTTCCCGTCAACTCTGGCATCTACCCCAGGGCGTGAAACAGGACTGCTAGAAGGAGGAGAATCCTACCCATCTTTACCCGCAGCAAACGCCGGGCGGACTGGTCAACGGTTAACAGGGCATGACCTAAAAAGAGCAGGGAGAGGGTCAAGCAGAAAGCGGTAAGGTTGGCCCAGCCCGTCATTATTGTCATAGTGGCTGGTAGTTAACTACATGACCAAAACAGGCAGTTCATCATAATCACTACAAAAGAGGCATTTAGTGGGCTAGTGGACAGACCTTTGACCAGATGCCGTTGTCTGATGAATCAGATCCGTATTCGCAAAAACGTCCAGTCAGAGGTGGAACCAGACATTGGCTGATCTATATCCACTCTATTTAACGACGCCCCAAAAGTATGAAGTGCAGAAATACAGGTGATTAATTTTCAATGAAAACGCCCGGCCAGCTCGTGACCGGGCGTTTTCATTGAAAATTAATACACACTTTGGTTTCAGGAGCCTCACTTTCTGGTGCTCGGTAGCAGTATGGAGCTGCAAGAGGATTTGCCCCTTCACTCACCCGTTCCAGTCAATCCGCGTCAGGTAGGATCTGCAACCTGACCGGAGCGGCTTGCGGACTGGTGCAGTTACCCACCGAACAGGTCGCTGTGAAGCAGAGCTAGCCCGAAAGCTGACATTGATCAATACAGGACTGCTATTGCCGTTTAAAGTACCAAAGTTATTCAGACCTCCTCCAGAGGTGGCTGAGTTGGCGATCAGGCTCAGGTTGGCCAGTGTTGGGTTGCAACTGTTACCCGCTTGTGACCCTCTATTATAAATGCCTCCTCAAGCGGCAAAGCCACTGACAGAAGTGCCATTGGCATTACCTGGGGTAATAACCAGGCTATCCAGCCGCATTTGGGCACTAGCGTTGGTCATGACAACTACATGATAGGCGTTGTCGGTATTGGTAGCCTGATCGCCGATGTTAACGGAGAAAGTCGTACTGTAAGGGAAACTAGTGCGCGTATCCGGTGAGGTCCATTACCGTTATACCCCCCATAGACCTGCACCCCCGATAGAATGGTGAAGCTCACTGCTCGGTCAGTACCCATAGTGGGTTTATACAGACTGGCCCCTACCCAGGATAGACTACCAAATAATACTTAAAGAAATCAATACCTGCTTAGAAAAAACATTGAGTTATCAAGAAGAAATGTTCTATACGTAGATTGAGTTAAGGAAGTAGTAATCAGAAAATTAGGTGAAAGTATGTAAAAATGAAGCCCGATCATTTATCTACAGATGATCAATATATTATTTTGATTATATGGCGCAAAAGCCAGAAGGATAGACTGTTATCACATACTCGCCTACACCCGGGTCTGTCTTGAGCATAACTTCCCGGACTGCAAAACGGATTTACCATAGGCTCTTGTGACCAACCCATTGTCGGTTGGCTGGCTTTTTTTATGGACGGAAAATGGTTTTATCATTACCTTGGCAATTCATAACGGATTGACCACAACCCGATTCAAGGTTAGTCAATCGCTGTCTATGAAACTCTTCATAACCGTTCTAGATCAGCAGGCAGTTTGGCAGTTTTTTTGACTTCTTCGGTTATGAAATTGTTCTGTTCAACTGTGAACTGCTTGCCCCATCTATTCACTGGGCCCCTTTATGAGACCTGAAATTTTAGCGGGCCCGGTTGTATTACGGAAATATGAGCCGGGGTTTATCCCATTGTTGTTTGAAGCCGCCAGGGCATCCTGTTCACCGCTGTTTACCCGCTATGCGCGCTGGTGTCATCCTGATTATGCAGTAGCTGACAGTGAGCAGTTCATCGCTCAGTGCGAGAGGGATTGGCAGGATGGGACAGCCTTCAACTTCGCGCTGCTGGATGCCCGGACGTCAGAACTTTGCGGAGGCATTGGCTTGAATCAGCCTAATCGGGTGCATGGTTTTTATAACCTGGGTTACTGGGTGCGTCCTTCGCGTCAGGGGCAGGGACTGGCCAGTCAGGCCACCCGCCAGCTGGCACTGGCTGCCTTTGCTGATTTGGCTGAACTGAACCGCCTTGAAATTTTAGTGGTACCGGATAACCTGGCCAGCCAACGAACGGCCCTGGCAGCCGGTGCCACCCGTGAGGGACTGCTACGACAGCGTCTGCTGGTGGGGATTGACTTGCAGGATGCTATTCTGTTCTCATTGATTCGGGCTGATATCGCCTGAAACTTTACTCTTTCCCAACAAAGCCTACCTTTGTTGGGAAAGAGGGACAAATCGGTCTAGTTAATCACTAAATGGCCTGGGATGCCCATATACCATCCGGGCTGCTATAAGGTTTGTCAAGTAGTCCTCTTCCATAACTGATTTTACTAGACCCGCAATGGGGGATCAGGGTAAAATACGGCTAAATCCATCAACCAATTAACCGCATGCGGACAGCTTTCCTGATTTTTTTGTGCCTGCTTCCTACCCGGCTTTTCGCGGTACATCAACCCACCTATTGTCAGACGAAATCATTGTATTCGACCTCTGTCAATCGAGATATGCCAAAGGCGCGATGGCTACAGATGATTGCCCGAAACGCTAGTCAGAACCCGGCGAAAATGTTGACGGCATCCAAACCACCAAGACAGTGGAATACGGGTTATTTTGGCTTGTATGGGGGCTTAAATTGGGCTCAGACCAATCCAGCCATTAGTGAAACGAGTTTCTCAGGTTGGCAAGCGGGTGTCTACGGTCGTACAGGCGGAACGTTGTTCTGGCAACTGGGGGTAGAATACCGAAACCTAACGACTCCGTATAGTCTACTCCCCAATCCACTCCCGACAAGTATCCCACCTGCTGGGCCGGATTATGACGAGATTAAGCAAAACCTACTCGTCTTTCCAACCTATCTGGGTCTTCGTTTTGGAAAAAAAGCGGGTCTACACCTCCAGGTTGGTGCTGAGGTAACGACTTTAATCTCGGCTGATTATCCGCCCAATTCCCCCGGAGGGACTTCCCTTCGTCGGTCAACCTACAATGCTCTTGGTGGGGGCGGCATTCATGTGGGGCCGATCACACTCGATGTTATTTATCATCAAGGCTTACAGACGATCTATACGGATGGTTCATCCCCAAAAGGTCAACAGTTGTCTGTCAGTCTGGGCTGTCGATTGTAAATGATCGATTATGGGTCGTGAGAGTATTGAACATGAAGGAGCTGCTACAAACGGAGTTTAAGATAGCCTCTCCTAACGAATCGCAACGGCCCTGGGTCAGACGGATCAAGCATGGCTTTTTTGCATTTATTTGTCATTTTTCTGGAGATCTCACTTTTTTTTTGGGTAGACAATTGCTGTTTTAGTGTTCGGTGGCACTCATAGCTTTTATCAATACAAAACGGGTAGGTAGACTCGGTGCTATCTGGGGAATAGGTTTGTAAAGATTCACTCGTTCTATTGTGTCATCACAGTCCACCGATCAGAAAAGATCAACACCGCAATTCCCATTCGCTAAAATTCAACAACTTGCTCAATTTGATCGGCTTCTCTTAAATGGGCACCCAGGAGGGTTAGCCGAGCCGTTTAGTTTTTGGCCCAAAATGTCCGATGTTTGGCTCGTTTGAACGCCGAGTATCCGCTACTTTTACGCCCTGACTCAGCTATCCCATGTCGCCAATTCAGCAAGTCATTTTTGTTGTACCCCCGTATGTACACGTTTTGGATCTGACGGGACCAGTTCAGGTTTTTTACGAAGCCGTTGAGTATGGGGCTCCCTATCAATTACGGTATTGCTCCTTCCAAAACCAGATTACCAGCTCAGCAGGCTTGGCTATGGGGCCTGTGCAGCACTTTACGGAGGTGCAGACTCAATCCGGCGATCTGATCTTTATACCGGGGATGGACATGGCCTATATCCGATCAGCCGAATTTAGAGCGGAGCAAGATTTCATGGCCTGGCTCCGCAAGCAACACCGCCTGGGCGTTCTGATATGCTCCGTTTGTACGGGGGCGTTTGTAGTGGCCCAGACTGGCCTGCTGGATGGTCGAAAATGCACTACCCACTGGAAGCGCGTTGACGAACTGCAAACGACTTACCCACGGATCGTTACCCAGCACGATCGATTATTCGTAAACGATGGCGGCATCTTTACCAGCGCGGGGATAACGGCCGGTATTGACCTGGCGCTGGCGATTCTGGAAGAGCAGCAAGGGCCACTGTTCGCTTCGAAGATAGCCCGCGAGCTAGTCGTGTATTTACGTCGCGGCCCCGAGCATTCACAGAAAAGCGTTTACCTCGATTACCGCAACCACATGAACGTGGCTGTTCACCAGTTGCAGGACTGGCTGATTGCCAATCTGAAAACAAAGGCCACGTTAGACGAACTGGCTGAGGTGGCCGGTATGAGTACCCGCAACCTAACCCGAACGTTTCGGAAAGAGACTGGGATCTCCATTCATGATTATACCACGCTGCTACGACTTGAACTGGCCCGTACCCTACGGCATAATCCGGGTATGACCATGGAAGCTATTGCCGAGAAGTGTGGTTTTCAGGATGCCCGCCAGCTACGCCGAATCTGGCAGAAAGACGAACCTAAAAACAGCCCCAAATTATTTATTTCAACCCATTCATAAGCCTATGAACTTCAACTTCCGTTACCGTTTTCACCTGCTCGTTGCCGGTTGGCTGGTCGCTGCAGGTAGCCCACTTTTGGCGCAGAAAGTGATTCCTAAAGAAAACCTTATGGCGTATTCCGGCGAGCCCTCCGGCAATATATGTGATCTTGAATGGCACGAAAAGCCCGTCAGCGACCTGGATGGTGGCATGCCTCTTGTCCAACCCAACGATACCATGCTGGACTCCCAGGCGCAAATCCTAAAGCAAGTCAACAAGCGGAATGTGGCCATTTTTATACACAATGGCGTAGAAATTCTGGATTTTGCGGGCCCCAGTGAGGTCTTTGCTTCTACGGAAGGATTCAATGTCTACACGGTGTCGCTCTCCAAAGAGCCAATCATCAGTCAGGGATTCATTAAGATAACGCCAACGTATAGCCTGACCGACTGCCCCAAGCCTGACATTGTGGTTTTACCAGGCGGTAATACCGGTCCATTCATCGAGAATAAGGCGCTCATTGACTGGATAAAAAACTCGGCAACCCAAGCTGAGGTCATGCTGTCGGTTTGTACGGGCGCCGGGCTGCTGGCCAAAGCGGGACTGCTGGATGGTAAGCAGGCCACTACGTTTCATTCCTACATTGAGCCGCTGCAACGGGCAACGCCTAAAGCCGAGATTCTGCGTAATACTCGATTTGTCGACAATGGACAAATCATCACAACGGCGGGTGTATCGGCGGGTATTGATGGGGCCCTGCATGTAGTTGCGAAATTAAAAGGGCAGGCTGTAGCAATCCAAACAGCTCGCTACATGGAGTATGATAAGTGGAAGCCGGAGGAAGGATTAATCGTCAAGCAAGCGGGTAAAGTGGCGACCGAGAATAAATAGTCATTACTAATCAACACCCTCAACCGTTGGCTGTGTCGTCATAGACCACAGTTGAGGGTAATTGACTGTGTTTTTTTTCTCCGCGAGTAGCCTACACTCTGAGTTTTCTGTCTCCAGGCAATCGACTCGCTCCTGCATTAATCTACTAGTCGATCAGGCGTACCAACGAATAAATTTGGGCTGGCTACATTCCCTAAGCGACTACCTATGCGGTCAGGTATACGAAGGTGCCCCGCTTGTCGAATCCCTACTGGCGGTGTCGGCAAGGATTATTGTGGTATTGAGATACCAGTATGTAAATAAGTGGTAGCCCCGTTTGACTTTACGTTGAGCGGGGTATTTTGTTGTCTGGCCAGATGGCTGATCGATAGACCGATAATTAATATTAGCCCTCTCAAAGGATAACTCACGTTCAACTATTGGCCATAGTGGTTGTCAAAGGGTCCTGTTTGAAACGTCTCTCTTGCCAGTAGGATAAAACACCACAGTTTATAAGGTGCTTTTCAGACGTAAGATGAGTAAATCTTATTCGCTTCGTAGGCTCTTGACCGGATTCATCAGGGCGGCCTTGATGCTCTGGTAACTAATGGTTAGTAACGTAATCAGTAAAGCCAGCAAGAGAACTAAAATAAATACACTAACCTCAAGTTGAATCTTATACGAATATGCTTTTAGCCATTGACCTAACGCGTAATAGGCAATCGGAGATGCGACCAGACACGATATAAGCACTAATTGAAGGAAGTCTTTGGAGAGAATACCCCATATGTTGGCTACGCTGGCCCCCAGGACTTTTCGAATCCCTATCTCTTTAGTCCGTTGTTCAGCCAGGAAGGATGCCAAACCAAACAGACCTAAGCACGTAATTAATAAGGTCAATACCGTCACAATGACTGAAAAATTACCAATGAGTTCTTCATAGTTGAATTTTTTGGCGTACTCCGTATCCGCAAATTTATAATCGAAGGGATAACCCGGATTATATTTATCAAAAATGGGGCCCATTTTAGCAAGAGCTGCCGAAGGGGACAGAGCAGGATTGATTCGTAGGCAGAGTACATTCACCCAGTCTTTGTAAAAAACGATGATCATTGGAGAGACGCGATGAAATGGCGATTCCATCAAGATGTCAGGGATTATACCGACCACCCTGCGCTCCTGGCCATCCCATTTTAACCGCTCGCCTAGAGGCTCTTTGAGGCCCATTCGCTTGGCGGCAGCTTCGTTGAGGAGCACGCCCGAGGAATCTGTGGCAAAGGCTCGGGAAAAATCACGGCCGGCCTTGAACTGAATACCCATCGTTTTAAGGTAGTCATACGTGGTCGCAATGGTTTTAAAGGAGACGGCTTTGTCTTCAGGCCTCGATCCACTCCATTCCCAGCCGCTCTGACTACTCCAGAGAGCGGTTGGGGGGGTGTTCGATTGACTAATGTAAGACACGGCTCCGGAAGCCAATAGGTCAGTCCGTAAGGGGTTAAAGTTGGTCAGTAAATCAGGGGAAGCACTAACCGAAATAAGGCCGCTTTTGGTAAAACCAATCGGACGGTTCTTGCCGTGTTGTATTTGCTGATAAACGACAATGCTCCCGATCATCAGCACCATCGAACAGGTAAATTGAGTAATCACCAGAATCTTTCGCGGTAAAGCGGCCTGCTTCCCAATGAAAACGCTTCCTTTAAGAATGGTCACGGGTTTGAATGACGATAAATACAGGGCGGGATAGCTGCCCGCTAAAACGCCGGTAAAGACAGTAAATAGGAGTAATATACCCCAAAAGAAATGATTATCGAGCGGGAATACCAGTTGCTTTTCAGTTAGCGTATTGAAAAAAGGGAGCCCAACACCGACCAGGCCGAGTGCCAGCACCAGAGCCAGACTAGCCATCAAAATGGATTCACTCAAAAACTGCCCAATCAGTTGCTGTCGGCCCGATCCGACCGCTTTTCGAACCCCCACTTCTTTAGCCCGTTTTTGTGAACGAGCCGTGCTGAGGTTCATAAAATTGATGCAGGCGATAACTACAATAAAGAATCCAAACAGACTAAACAATCGCACATACTGGATAAAACCGCCGGTGTTTTCTCCATTGGAGAAATTTGAATAAAGCCGCCACTTTTCCATTGGAAACAGAAATACTTCAGGCTTTCTTATTTTTTTGGTGTTGGGGTCATTCGCTAAATGGTTTACGAGCAGGTCCTTTAGTTTCGCATTGGTATTTTCTGGGCGGATGCCTTCCTTTAGCTGGACATAGCAGGCCCAGGAGCTATTATCCCAATTTGTCACGTACGCTCTCAGCCCTTTGTCGAGAGCTAACTGTAAGTCCCAGGGCAGCAGGTAATCAAATTGTAGGGAAGCATTATGGGGTTGTTTGGCAACGATTGCCGTTACTTTTAGATTGGTTTGATTATCCAGTTTAACTAGCTGGCCAATGGGCTCTTGTTGCCCAAAAAGTGTTTGAGCGGCCTGATCGGTTAGAACGATTGAGTAGGGTTCGTTTAGCGGTTCTTGATCCCCCTTAAGTACCTTTAAGGAAAACATGGTTATGGCGTCGGGGCCAATGTAGCGGCCACTTTTTAAGAATCTATGATTCCCCACGATCAGGGAATGGGTGCTGCCCCAATCACACATGGCGACCGCCTTAAAATCAGGGTACTTTGCTTTTAATTCCGGACCTATTGGAAAAGGCAAGGCGTCCCCCGTGCTGCGATACCCATCGATGGTTTGATTCATTTTGAGCTGATAAAGCGTCTGGTAATTGAGGTGATGCTTATTCGCTGACCATTCATCATTGACCCAAAGGCCAATCAAGATGGCGACAGCCATGCCAACCGCAAGGCCCAAAATGTTGATGACCGAATAGGCCCGATTCTTAACCAGGTTACGCCCGGCGATAGTCAAATAGTTACGAATCATAGCGGGATGGAGTGATGAAAATTGAGGATACGGGGTTAGGTTGCCAGTCCGGTGGTGTGGTTTGGCAAAGAAGGGGTTTAGGTAATGCAGGACCGCCCAGCCGTACTCACGCCGGGCTTGCGAAATCCCTACCTGAGCGACACGTTTATAGAAAATCTCCTGTAAGTCACCCTGCACATCTTCCACCAGATAGGGCGAAACGAACCATTCCAAAAGGCGATCAGCCCAGCGGGGCGGCTCAGTCTGTTCTTTGTTGGTAGCCATTGGTTGAGACGGAAGCTGGGTTATTGACCAATCAATTGAAGTTTGCCATCCGGCATTGCCTGCCACAACTGCTGACGCATGGCCAGAATCTCAAGCAGGGCTTTATTACCCAAAGCCGTTAGTAAAAAGAATCGCTTTCGCCTGCCACCCCGCTCGGCAGTAGCTACACCCTGCTGCGAGGATCGATAGCCTTTTTCTACGAGTCGGTACAAGGGAGCATGAACGGCACTGATGGTGATTCTCCGACTGGTCTGCTGCTGAAGCATTTTCCAGATAAGGACGCCATAGGCTTCTTCCCTGCAAGCAGCCAATACCAGCAGGACCACCTCTTCAAACCCCCCATGAAAGCTTCTTTTCATCGGATTGGTGCTCAAAGCAGTTAGTTATAATAAAGCAAAACAAATCCAGTGCCAATTTAGGTGATACAGCGATTGGGCTTCATGAGGCCCTAATTGTCCTGAATAGTTGAGTAATGGCTGTCCATAAACGGACAGTTGGCGTACACTTGTGGACAGTAAGAATAGGGAACAGGGAAAAGCCGTCCACGGTTGAACGGAGACCGGTTTAAGCGGGGTAAACCACGCTGTATGATTGATCGGAACAGGTCTGATTTGAAATCGGTACTGTTCACGATGTCCGGCATTGACCAGCGAGCCTGATTGATGGGCAACCCTGGACCGATACGATTAATCACCCCGTGAATGGGACGGATCGCCCTGCATGGTTTGGTTACTCCATGCAATTCATGGATTGGCTATATTTGTACACGTAGGGCCCTTAATTCACTTATGCTTGAAAACAATTAATGATAAATGGGTACGACTCATTGGTATTCCGTTGTTGGTCTTCCTTAACTTTTTTATCTATGGCTGGCACCAGAAACCCCTGACCAAGGAAAGCCTGACCTGGATTGTCATTAACTTTGTTTACTTTACTGTTACCTGGCAGCTGATCAGGGCCATCATTTTTTATTTCCGGGCCCAATACTCGCAAAAATGGCAGCGGGCAAAACGGTGGGGCTACACCTTTTTGGCCGGTAGTGTGGCCACTACGCTACTAAGCTGGCTCGTAGGAGCACTTCGGCATTGGATCGCTCAGGGGAGCCTGCTGGGATACCAGCCCGCAACACATACGGCCAGCGTCACCCTTAATGGCATGAGCCTTAACCTGAGTTTTTATGGGTTTCACCTATTGAAGGGTGCCGTCAACTTTAGCGTCTTTCAGGCCCTGTATGAAACCTTGTTTTTTGCTCGTGATTCATCCCTTTATCAGCGCCAGCTCAAACGAGTGGAACAAGAAAAAGAGGAGTTACGAGCCGAGAATCTACAAAGCCAGCTGGATGCGCTTAAGCAGCAGGTGAATCCACATTTCCTCTTTAATAGCCTCAATGTATTGGATTCACTGATCGAAGACGATCCACCCCAGGCCCGAAAGTTTCTCGAAGAACTGAGTACGGTTTACCGCTACCTGCTCCGCTCCAATGACCACCATCTGACCGATCTGGATTCCGAACTGGACTTTATTCATTCGTATTTCAGCCTGTTGAAAACCCGGCATGGCTCGGGACTGAACTTATCGGTCACCATCAACCGCGACTACCAGCGGTTCCAACTACCTCCCCTAACGTTACAATTATTGGTCGAAAACGCCGTCAAGCATAATATTGTGCTTCCCGACCAGCCCCTTCAGATTGATATCCTGACCCTTGACGGCCCCCAATTACAAGTGCGTAATAACATACAGCGCAAAACCGTCCGGGTCTTATCCAATGGGGTGGGGCTTGATAATATTCTGAGAAAGTATGAGATGCTCAAGCAACCGGCCCCGACAATACAAGAAGAGCATGGGCAGTTTGTAGTGACTCTGAGCCTGATAGCAACTCTGGCGTGATCCGTAGTTTTCCCGAATCGAACAACCCAATCTCCGTCAATCGTTAAGAATCTGTCTGCCTGATTCGATAAAAGAACCGGTTCGGTGTCTCGATCAAGATCGGGAGCCTGCTCACCTGCCGTTGACCGACTATCATCAAAATACAAATCGCCCACTTTAACAATTCGCACGTTCAGGCCGGAAAAATTCGTTTTACGCATATCCCATCCACCTGCCTGATTGGGAATGGTCAGATAAGCGTTGCAAGCCGATTCGTTTCCCAACCAGCTTCGCCAGTATCTTTGTTCTTCACCCGACGAGCGCCCGGAAGCCCTCCATTATCTCATTAATGATAAGCGAGCTATTAACCCCCAAATGGGAATTGAAGCCGGGTTTTTGCGCCGGGCTCATGTTGCTGTCAACAACAGTAACTGGTACTGGCCCCGATAGACCCTGCGATTTTTAGTACCAACATTTTGTGGCGAGGTGGTCACATTCCACGAACTAAGCGCCCCGTGTCCAGTCGCGTTTTTTGCCTGTTGCTCTTTCAAGCTCAGCGCCCGCTTGTTTATGTCTAGCTGTTGTTATCTTATCCCCGATCCAGCCCAACCTTGTTTGGTCCATTCGACTTCAAATGGATCAACCGCATTGAATTAATAATACACAGGCGAAAGCATGTACAGAGTTCTGCGCAAGTATTCCTGTGGATCCTGTCCGGTCAACCCTTCCGCGCCAACCAAAGCCGAAGCAATTTCCTGGGAAGTGGCCTGATCGGGCCGGAATTTTCTTAATGTGCCCACTCTAGGCTGACTGAAAGCGGCTGATCGCTATGTTTGTCAGGACTCGATTATTGATCAGGTCTCTGATTTAGTGAAGGACTTTGCGGCCATGGTTCGAGCTCGTCAAGCAGAATTATTAAACGATTGGTTAGGCCGTTGCCAAACTTGTTAGGCCATGTTACTCCAGCAGTTTGTCCGCGCCACGGTGGCCTTCGGCTTCATCGGAACGCCGAAGGCCACCGTGGCGCGGACAAACCGAAGGGCAGGTAACCAGACTTAAACTGATCAAACGGCAGATGTACGGGCGAGCCAACCTCGACTTACTGCGTCAACGAGTACTTTATCGGTGGTGAACCACACAAAGTGCGTAAGAGCCAACAGTTTGGATGTAGCATACCCAAAACGCTCGATTGGTCAGAGCATATGCCGCTTGAGCATCTTCAGAAGCGTTAAGCTCTGCTGTTTGACATCGGCCATAAATAGCCTTTCTGAGGTTATGGCCGAATCGGGATTCTTTACCACCGATTTTATAAAAGCCTGCTCCGTGCTCGTACCTCTGGCTTGCTTACGCACCATGGCTATATATTCTTCCCGATCCATTGTACCCCGGTTGGCGGCCAGGATTGTCCGTTGTCCATCAACCCCCATTTCGTAGTTGGATAGTGTTACCCGGTATCGCCCTGGCTTGGCTTCAATGGTTACTGTGTGGTAAACAGTTATAGTCTCTGTTGTTGGTTGATCCAGGTAATAACTGGTTCGGGTTACCGGGAATTGGGTTTTTACAACGAGGATGCCCGATTTGGAATTATACTGCTGGATGGGATTCTTTGTGCTTGGGTAAGTTATGTCGACCCAGACTTTGGCTTTCCAAATGATTGCCTCCGTATTCATATCTGGTTCCAGAAAGACGACTTGCTGAAACTGAATATGCCCTGATGTACTATCGATCGGCATTTTTACCGGGCCAGGGTTCAACTGGCTATAGCCAGGAAAATAAATAGGTAGACAGAGTAAAATCAAGACTGTTTTCATGAGGTAGGCGAGACGGATCAGCCCGACAAATTACCAAAACGACTAGTAGAGAAAAGCTGAATTTAGTGAAAGGCCACAAAGTCTAGTGGCTGAATGTAGTCTTGTTCATAAGACCTCTTGCTGACAAACCTGGCATACGTTCAGGGCTGACAAAATGAATACCTGACGGGGCTAAACTTCTGAGCAAGAACTTATTCGAGCGATTGCACCCGGTTGCTGGAGTCTAAGCCTTTAGGGTAAAACTGCCTAAAAAGCAGGGGTATTGTTACGAACGTCCGGATTTTGATGAGATTGGGTGTTTTTTTTGTTTTTGCTCGCTTAATCACTACCTGGTCAATAGCTAAGGGAAGGAAGCTTGCCTAATTTCTCCAGCAACACTTCGCCAAAATGAGATTCAACAAGTATGTTAAGATTAAATAACCTTATACTTGTATTAGTACGAGAAAAGTTCCACCACATTGATCAAGTTTGATGCTATCTAATGGATTAGTGTTAATGAATGATCCTCTACCACTTATATAGCGTACTACTATGAATCAATCTTTTTGTTGTCTATTCGGGCAACACATTTGGTGCCTACTATTTGTCATCTTTTCCATTCTTTCAATTGTAGCTTCACTGTTGCACAGTCATAGTTATTTGTTGAAACTACTACTTTAATTTCTGACCCACCTGCTTTAAATTTTAGCTCAGCAGCTTGGGGCGATTATGACAATGATGGACGACTCGATTTGCTGCTCAGTGGCAAACTTTATCATAATCAAACTCTATCAAGCAATACGCCCCCTACAGCGTCCACCAATTTAACAAACACTTTCTCGTCAGATGGAAAGACGGTAACATTCTCCTGGAGCAAACCCACTGATAATCTAACGCTACAGGATGGCCTACAATACAATCTGTATGTACACATCTCTACGGGTGACCAAAATATAATAAGTTCGCTGGCAGATAAAAGTACTGGTTTTCGACGGGTAGTTCGTTTGGGTAATAGCCAGTCAACGAGCTATGGTTTGACTGGCTTACTCCCTAACCAGACTTACTATTGGGGTGTTCAGGCCATCGATGGCGGGTTTATGGGATCTCCTTTTTCTAATCAGCAACACTTTGTTACGCCTTGCACCAGCGCTCCTATGCTAGAGCCTAACGCACTAATTACGACCTAGCAGCCTATATCTGTAACAGCTTCAGGGTGCTCTGGAACCGTTAATTGGCTACCACAAGGAGGAGAAGGTTTGGCAACTGGCAATATATATAGCTTTTCCCACCCAGGCCAGGCAGCTATACGCTATCAGCTAGCTGTACCGTGGGCAATTGTACTGGAGATAGCTCAGTCGCATTAGCCCTGCAAATTCTGTCAGGCGACTTTGCCATTACTATCATTAACACTCTTAACTGCCAGGCACTGGATGAGGCAAAAAGTAATTATCTGGTTAGCTTTGCGCCCCAATATAATGGCCAGAGTAGCCAACCTATCTCCTTTTCAGTGGTCAATGAGTTGATTACTACGCTATCCCCACCTCCTTACGTACTGCATTTATAGATGTTAAGGAAACTTGGTTAATTTGATTCTACTAAAAATACTATGGTATGCCTCAAGTCGATGAACCCGCTCGGTTGCAAACCTTTATGAATAATCGGAGCCAATACAGCGACGATTTCAAAGCCCTCGCCCTTAAACTGATCCATCAAGGGCAATCCGTCGAACAAACTGCTCAACTGACAGGAGTCAGCCAACCCACTTTGTATGAATGGCTAGCCAACTGGACCGGGTCGCCGGAGCGATAAAAAAAAGAAGCTGGACTGACCAATCGCCAAGGACAGACAGGCGGAGCTAGGTGCCGACTGGATGTCAGCCAACAAGAGCACCTGCGCCACTTACTGAGCCAACAAGACTTCTGGACCTTGGCCCGCATCGCCCAACTTGTCCAGGATAGCTTCCACTTCAGCTACTCCCACCAAGGCCTTCGCCAACTCCTCAAACGCATGAACTTATACTACTACAAGCCCCAACCTCGGGATTACCGCCAAAGTCCGCTGGCTCAAGAGCAACTCCAACAACGGTTACGAGCTACGGTGGATGGGCTGACCTTGCGGGCTGAGTCGCTGAGCCAGTTGGCCTTTGGCTTTGCCGATGAATTTGCCCCGCAACTTCACCAGAATCGCGCTCGATTGTGGAGTTTATGGCCGGGTAAACATCGCTCGGTTAATACCAACCGGGTGAGTCAGTCCACGTTTGGCTTCTATGCCCTGCAAGGCCAAAGCATTGTTGAATTCATGGTCAATGGCAAAGCGGACACCATCAAAACCATGCTTCAATCGGTTCGTACCGTCAATCCGACCGCTCATCGGATTGTGCTCATTTGGGATAATGCCCGGTCTCATCTGGATCAGCAAGTCCAGCGTTTTGCCTGGCAGTTAGGTATTTATTTGGTGGCCTTGCCTCCCTATTCGCCTAATCTGAATCCCATTGAGCGTATCTGGAAATCTATTCGCTACCGCTTGTCACAAGTGGGCTTGATTGATTCGGTCACCAGTTTACAGGTACAAATCAAAGCCATTTTTGAGGAACTCAGCCAGAGTCATTCGTTTGCCAAGAGTTGGATTGAGCAGTTGCTGAATCCCCTTTATGAGTTAAGTCCTGTTCTGGCCTAAACCAAGTTTGTTTAAACTCTATATACAGTGATAACCCATCCATCGTTTCACAGGCACGACAAGGTGACAAATCTACTAGCTATACCTATAACTGTTTGGCTGCCTGTACTTCTACTGGTTCGTTTTTCATTAAGGAAGTAGAAATGGTAAGCTGTCTGAGTATCACAGCGAGTGAGCGCCAGTTAACGTTTTTACCTACCTATAGTGGCCAGACGAGTGCTTCAATCTCATTTTCAGTCGTTAATGTAATGCTTCCCACCACCACCGCTGGACCGTATAGTTTGCGTGTGTACACCGACAATCCCGGTATTACCCTGACTGCCCAACAGGGCAATTCTACGGCCAGCTATGTCTACAACTGGTTAGCGATGTGTAATAGCCCTGCCCGATTAGGTACGGGCGAAACAAGTACTGGTTTGCAGGTCAAGGTGCTGGGTAATCCCGTGGAGGGTAAGTCCGTAGAGGTAGAAATTCAGGGTGTAACAGGTCAGGCCGTACAATTGAATCTGGTGGACCTGAAGGGCAAAGTGCTGCATCAGCAACGGCTTGAGGAAGCGGGGTCATTGGAACGGGTGAGTGTGCCAGTTGGTACGGGCAAAGGGCTATTGCTCTTGCAGGTCAATACGGCTACCCAGCGGCAACAGGTGAAGCTACTTAAACCCTGATTAGTTAATCAATCGGGTGATCATACTCACTGAAGGCTACGTAGAAAATCTAGCCTCAAAAAGGCCGCGAGTTTCAGGTGTAGCCCAATGTGTTTATTAAGAAGCGAGCGCTGGATTTGGAGGATAAGAAAAATAGTTGCATAGTTTTTCTATCTAACGCCGTTAGACTAGTTTATCTATTATTTGCCTGTATTCTATGGGTAGTATCGATTAATGAAGAGCGTGTATGGCCACTCTGGTGAAAAAACATCCTAACGGATTGATCAGGGACTATTAGCCTCCTGTATCATACATTTATCCAATTGACAGCTGGGCTAACGGATGCTAGTTTTGACCCTGGCTACGGTTAATTCTAATCTGCCATACATATGCGCTTATGCTTTATGCTTTATTTTTTCACTGTTTCTGGTTTTCCCTTGCAGCTTATAGGCTCAGTCGAACTATGTGGTTACCACGCCTAACTCGGCTATCCCAGGTCATGCCAAGATTGAGGAATTAACGTTATACAGTATTCAACTGGAAAAGGCCAACAAACAACAGGCTGATGAGTTGCAGGTCGTTAAGCAAAAGCAAACCGAGCTAGAGCGACTTCTGAAACAGGTGCTAAAGCAGTCATAAACGCTTATTTTTTCTATGACAATACGCCACCCGCTTTCCACTTATTGAGGGAGTTCCACCTTGATTTGAAGAGAGCCCCAATTGCCCCGATTAGGTAGCGTCAGAGAATTGCTCAACTGTGAGTCTGGTGTAAACAAAAGCTGGGCCGATCCTACCGCCGAGATCGGTTTTAAGCCAAAATAAGGGGATACACTTGCATAGCGACCAACTGCTTCCAGACGAAGTTGTGGACCGTTCTTTAAGTTGGCTTTAAGGGTATAGCTGCCTACCGGCACATTCATCACCAGAAAGTTATAATTCAGTTGACTGGCTTTCTTGGTAATGATAAACGTCTTTTTCTCCCCATACAAACCCGCCCCATCCGGAACAAGAGTTACCTGAATTTCGGCATTGTCAGGAATATAGGTCGATGGATTATAGACTGAGGAGGGGTCCGCCACATTGTAGGTAATATAAAAGGATCCACCTGCATAATTGGTTGGATCGTTAGGTTTCTGACCTGCCAGGTCTTTATTCAAGACTCCATACGATAACAGAACGAAGTTTTTAACCAGCCCATCTTTGGAGGGAAAGCTTTCCAGTTTACCATCGGCAGAATACAGACTCATCGTAACCCGGCCCTGGCCGTAATCAATCGTATAGCCAGCCGCATAAAAATCGGCCGCTCCCCAGGGAACCGTCAGCTCATAGTAGCCCTTAGCGTCTGTCTGTGCGGAAACACCTGAATAATAGCCACCGGTAGCGGTTGATCGAACGCCAATTGTAGCTCCCTGAAGCGGTTTGCCACTTAGATCGGCGACATACCCCCGCACAAGGCCGGTCTTGGGTTGTAAAGCAGGAAAAATGGGCATTCTGGGAAGTGTATTCCCCATCACATTGACAAAATAATCCTGGGCCTCGAGGGTGAACCTGGCTTCGCCATTGACTACTGGAAGTTCAGGTTGCTGTCCCCATTGTGCCGGTTGTCCCGCATCCGTCGATATGGGCTTTTTACAGCCGAAGGCCACAAAAAAAATACTCATCAAAAGAAATTTAGTCTTCATCACCAAGCAGAGCTGTTAAGAAATGTGACTAAATCTATCAGCTCCCTGCTCAATAGGCTAAAGAGATGAAGCTCAATTGAGTGAAACGTGTGATGAACGAACGATTCGTGAGGATGAATTTTTCAACTCAATTGCCATACTTGAAGCAGTTCAACTATCCGTCAAACCTGGATCATCTTAGTAGGCTATATTTTTAGAAAAGGCCATACATCCACCACCCACATCCACCATGCGAAGTCGATAGAAACCCTTATTTTTATTGCCAGTACTGCCTGATTATTTTCCTGATCGTTTCGTTGACCTCCTCTTCGTCACCACTTGCATTTTTAAGTGCACGAAGACGTTCTTTAAGGGCTATGATTAGTGTTTTGTACTGAGGGTCATTGATCGCATTATGATCTTCTTTCGGATCTTTTTGTAAATCGTAAAACTCCTAGCCTGGGGCATATTTCATTTGATCCCGTTCGGTTTTCGTTCTTGATTGTCCATAAAATAGAGCCAGCTTATACCGATTTGTTCGTATCCCGAAATGAGCTGGCCTACTCGATTCATTTGCCCAATAGCGGTAATACATGTCTTTCCGCCAATCAGCCTGCGTTTTTCCGTGCAAATTCTTTCGAAAACTCCTGCCCTGCATGGAGGCTGGCTTATCAATCCCGGCATAATCTAAAAACAGAGGAGCAAAGTCGATATTGAGAATAATATCGTCAAGTCGCTTCCCGCTTTTTATTTCTTTAGGGTAACTGATGACAAAAGGGATTCGAAGCGAGGGTTCGTAAATAAATCGTTTGTCAAAAAAACCATGTTCTCCCAGAAAGTAGCCCTGGTCGTTCGTATAAATAATGATCGTGTTTTCCAGCTCTCCCGTTTTTTTGAGATAGTCAATCAACCGGCCAATGTTATCAACTATAGCGGCACCACATCGTAAAAAATCCTTGATAAACTTTTGGTAAATCTTCTTCCGGGCCGCCAAAGAATCTAGCCCCTTTAAAGTGAATTCCTTTCCGGGATACTGCTTGCCAACACTTTGTTCATAGCGTTCTCCAAGTAAATTTAGTGGCCAGCCATTATGTGTCCGGCCAGTTGTTGCCGCGCCCTTATCAGCAAAGTGTGAAGGGTAGGGGACTTCGGTGTTCTCGAGATAACTGGTATACCGCTCCGGGTAATCAAATGGCTCGTGGGTTGCTTTAAAGTGTGTAGAAAGATAGAAAGGTTTCGTCTTATCTCGACTCTTCAACCACTCAATGGATTGATCGGTGATTACATCGGTGGAATATCCTTTGTACACTTCCCCGCTGTTCTGGTCATCCTTCCAATTCGCTTTGGTCATCAAAATTGGATCCCGATAGCGTCCTTGTCCGGGTGTGTCCAGATAATAGTCGAATCCTGAAGGCTCTTTGCCCAGGTGCCATTTACCAACCAGGGCTTTCTGGTAACCGCCTGATTGCAAGAGCCTTCAAGATCGTAGACCCCGTTTTTATGACTGTATTGCCCGCTCAAAATCGACGCCCGGCTTGGAACACAAATCGAGTTGGTGCAAAACGCATTATTGAGCACGACACCGTTGACCTCCAGCCATTTAATATGGTCATTTTTAACGTAATCTTTTAAAATGTCACCATAAATCCCCTAAGCCTGGGAAGTGTGATCGTCAGCCATGATAAAGAGGATATTAGGCCTTTTCTTTGTTTGTGCAAAACATAGAAATGGAATGAAAGTCAGGAAAATAATGAGTCTGGCAATCATAATGATTGTTGATAGTGCCCAATCAATAAGGGTTATTTTTAATCGCATATGTTCAATTCCTACACCTTTATAGTTGTGATGTCCTTTTCCAGTTCCTGACTGGGTTGCTCCACAATTTTTCAAGCTTAGCTACCATTTCAGGGTATGTTAGAAACACATCGTATTGCTCACTGAGTAACCTATGGTTTAGGATGGAAGCAACTACCAGCCCGGATTTTGTTTAAGGTTAGGATTCAATGTTAGTTCATTTGTAGGAATAGATTCCAGATAATCCCGGCCTGCATTGAAATTATAGCCAGCGGGCAGATTGGTTTTAAATGGATCGACTAGTCCATCAGCATTGGTCGGTACAACTAGGTTTGCTGCATATTCGGACTGTAGAAAAGGAAAGCCGAGCGGACGTTTTCCGGTAAACAGGGCATGAGCTCGCCAACGTCGCCAATCGTCATAGCGAAAGCCTTCGCAGGCCAGTTCGACAGCACGCTCCCGGCGGATTTCATACAGTTCGTCAGTAAGACTGTACCCAAAATTGGCATATTTAGCCCGATTAGGGTCTGATTGAACCGTAAAGTCCGGCATTCCGGCACGCTTGCGTAATAAATTGAGCGAAACGCTGTAATCGACAACTTCACCCAGTTCACTTTTGGCTTCGGCATAGTTTAATAAGGCTTCTGCATATCTGAAAATTACAGCCCCTGTTTCGCACGCTGTGCTAAAACCCTGAGCTCCTCCAGCTGTTGGGTCTTTAGGATCAGCTCCTTTGTGCAACTGAAAGCCACTGCTGTTCGACAGATCTAAAAACGGCTTTGAGAATACCGATTTCCCGGCTGAGTTGTCCCACATGGTCTGGCCAGGCACCCATACAACCTGTTTGAGTCTGGGATCACAAGCGCTGCCGATTTCATCCAGAAAGGCCGACCCTTTCTTGACCTTGGCTAATCCCGCGTAATCGTAGAACTTACCGTCTTTTCCTAGGTAATTCTGAATAAGTTCATACGTAACGCTTATCGGATTGGTATAGGCAGTCACGGACTGCTGGAAATTGTGTGAAAGGGTATTCAGATTTTTATCAAATTTGGCCCAGAGTATAATCTCATTATTGCCAGACAGGTTCGTCGAAGAAAAAAGCCTGGAATAATCGTCGGCACTAGTTCCGGTAATCCCAACTTTATATTTGCCGGGTTTCATCAACTCGGCGGCTGCCTGTGCTGCCTGGGTGAAGTATTTTTTAGGATCGCCCCCGATGCTGCCAAATGCAGTTCCGGCATGATATTTCTGCCAGGAGCCTTCAAAGAGTGCCACTCTGGATTTGAACAACAAGGCCGCTTCTTTGCTCAGGCGGTTGTTTCCTCCACTGACCGAACTTAACGGGAACAGCTTATCGACAGCCTGATCCAGGTGCCATAGGATCGAGTCAACCACACCCGTTCTGGGTGTTCTGGGGTTATACAGCTCTTTTGAGTCAAGTTGTAAAGACGTACTATAGCTGGGTACGTCGCCATATTGCCGTACTTTTTCAAAATAGTACCATGCCTTAAAAAAATGCGCTTCTCCTACATATTGCCTGATATTTTCGGCTGGGGCATTAACCTTCGTATAATTTTCGAAAAAAATGTTGACCCCACGAATGTTATCCCAAGTCCAGTTTCCGCCCGAAAGAACAATGCTTTGAGTGCCGTTTAGGGCATTGACTGGTGTTTGCGTAATCTGATGATCCGAACCCTGAACGGCGTCCCTGCCGATGGTACCCAGAACGTTATTGGAGATACTTCTGTACGTTGGAAAACTTGGATAAAACTGATACATGTAGTTTTCAAGATCGCTCGGTGTTTTCCAATACTGATCATTAGAAATTTTATCCAGAGGTGGTTGATCCAATACTTCGCAGGAAACCACCATCGTACTTAAACAGATGAGTATAAAAAGTTTATTTCTCATAATTCCTGGATCGAAGGGAGTTAAAATTTAAGATTGATGCCCATTGTCAAAGCTTGTTGCGAAAAGTACGATTTACCGTTGCCTCTTACACCAACATTTGCCGTTTCGGGGTCAAAATGAGGGGGTAATTTGGTAAGGGTGATCAGGTTTTCGCCCGATAGATAGACATACACCTGCCGGAGTTTAATTTTTTCAAGAACGGATGCTGGCACTGTATAGCCCAGTTGAATGTTCTTCAATCGTGCATAGGCCCCGTTTTGCAGGTAGCGAGTCTGAATAAGCTGGTTTTTGTTATTCATATCCGCATTGAGGTAAGGGCGAGGGAAATAAGCGTCCATATTTTTTCCTAACCCTGCATACTTTGTAGCATCCGAATCCCGGTAATAATCCAGATGATCTGGGAAAATAGACCCTTGAACCGTGGTGGAGAATCCGTAAAGGAAATTGCCAGATAAATCGAGGTCGCGTTTGGCACTGCCTTGCCAGAACATCGAAAAATCAAATCCTTTCCATTTGGCGGCAAGTGTTAGTCCAAATTGATAGCGAGGGGTATTATTCCCAATTATTTTTCTATCGCCCGGATTATCGACGGTGTTATTCCCGTAGTTAATCACGCCATCGGCATTCAAGTCGCCGTATTGCATATCGCCTGTGTTCCAGACCTGACCTGAAATTGTCTTCTGCGTACCATTCCTGTTAATCAGATCGGCCTGTTCCTGCGTTCGAATAAGTCCTTCTGAAACGAGTCCCCAAATTTCGCCCTGTGTTTTTCCCGCATACGGATTCGTTAACAATTTAGTCGGGTTGTTGTATTTGGTAATTTTTGTCAGGTAATCGAACATCATACCCGTTATGGAGTAGCTAAAATCTTTGCCGATCCGGTCATTCCAGGTCAAGTTGAATTCCCATCCGTTGGTGGCTGTTTCCATGTTATTTGATTGGGGGATTGTCGCACCAAGGACCGCTGGTAAGGCTTGTGAAGGGCCTAACTGATCGGTTGTTTTCCGACGATATACTTCGGTGGTCAGTTGTAATCGGTTTCTGAGCAGCCCGATGTCGATGCCTAGATTGGAGGTCGTAACGGTTTCCCAGGTAATATCGGGGTTTATTAGATTGGGCGGAGTCGTATAACTTGGCCTGACTCCATTGATAATATACGCAAGGTTGCTACTGGTTCCAATGAGTGGAATATCCTGATAAGCAGCCGCCGTTAACTGGTTACCCAGTTGTCCCCATGATCCGCGTACTTTAAAGTTATTGATCGCATTGGCAATCGGCGACCAGAACCGCTCTTCCGACATATTCCAGCCAGCCGATAGCGACGGAAAGAAGCCCCACCGTTTGCCCTGAGCAAATTTGTAGGTACCGTCGTAGCGCGAGTTAAACTCGAACAGGTATCGTTCTTTAAAATTATAGGTAAGTCGGGAAAAGAATCCCTGTGTACCGTAGGGAGCAAGTGAATCGATGGCATCAACCGGCCCGGTTGATGTCCGTATCGAGGGAACTTCTGAAGATACCAGATTATTCCGTTTGGCATATAAATAGGCAGTTTTTGATTTCTCCTGCTGGTAGCCCCCCAAAACAGACACATGATGTTTATCCGCTATATCGAATTTATACGTCGTAAAGGCATTCAAGGTAGTATACAGATACAAATTCTGCGCTTTGGCAACGTAGGCAGGTGCGGTACTGCCCGACACAATTGGGGTCCCATTGACAGCATCTTCGTATACCGTAAAATTGTTCGATGTGAACTCACTGGCTGTTAGTTGGTATGTAAAATCAGCGTTTACCGTCCAGTTTTTGAGGGGAGTCAGTTCGAGAGCAAAACGTTGAACAAAATCGTTGATCCGTGTAGTCTCATTACCGGCGTTATTCGTCCAGGGAATCTTCGACTGGATCGAATAGACACCATTGGGCGATTTCATGTACTGAGAAGGAAAGGTTCGGGCAACCTGATGAAATAACAAATCGTAATTGCCCTGGTTGTCATAAGCCGGAACCTGGCGTGCCGTAGTATAATACCGACTATTGGAAGAGAGCTTTAGCCAGTTTGTCAGGTTAGCCTCGAATTTGGCAATGGTATTATAGCGCTTGTAATTGTCGGTTGCCACCTGAAGAACCCCCCCATCATACTGCCGACCAGCGGATAAGTAAAAGTTAAACGTCTTCGAACCACCGCTCAGTGCAATATTTTGCTGGTTACGATTTCCCTTGCCATAGTACACATTGAACCAATCATAATTGGCATTACTTTCATACAGGTTTGCCCAAAGTGCGGCATTGGCTGCACTCGGGACCGTTTCCGGCGTGTTTATTGGGTCTTTCTGATAGGCCAGAATCCGTTCAATCGTTGCATTAGTATAGATGGCAGGTACTTTCGTATTGGCAGCGGCTTCATTTAAAGCCAGTGCTGTCGTATAGGAGTCGGCCAAATGCGGCATACGATAGGGGGTAATACTGGTTGTACTGGCCGAAAATTCAATGTTTATTTTATTGCTGTTACTCCCCGATTTGGTTGTGATTAGGACTACGCCGTAAGGGGCACGGGCGCCATAAATGGCGGAAGCCGCTGCATCTTTTAATACAGAAATCGACTCAACATCATTTGGATTCAGCCCATTAAGTGAACCTACTACATTGTCGATCAGCACAAGTGGAGCGCCTTGTCCACGGATCTGAATGCCCAAAGCGGCTCCGGGTTCGAATCCATACGAGCCCGCGGAAAAATTAACACCCGATGTTTTACCCTGCATTGTCTGCGACAGAGTAGTGGTCGGTCTGTTGATCAACGCGTCGCCCTTAATGACATCAATGGCTCCCGTTTGATTGATCTTTTTCTGCGTACCATACCCAACGACCAGCACTTCAGTCAGGTTTTTATTATCCTCGGCCAGGAAAACCTCAATATCGTCGCGATTCCCAACGGGGACTTCCTGCGTCCCATAGCCCACAAATGAAAAAACTAGGACACTGTTATCGTTGTCGATGTTGATGCTAAATTTTCCATTTTTATCCGTTGTCGTACCCGACCGTGTTCCTTTTAGCAACACATTGACTCCCGATAAACCCGATTTTTTTTCGTCCATAACGGTGCCATTCACTAGTCTTCCTGTTGTTTTTAAGGAAGGGTCAGGTTCTGAGAGGCTGGATGATTTCGTATTTTTTCGGTCACTTTTCAACATGATCCGATTCCCTACCACACCATAGCTAATCGACAATGGTTTTAAGAGGTCATTCAGGACCGATTCGAGCTTCGTATTCGTTACTTTCAGGCTTACCGTCTGATTGACATCAATGTTACTGGTGCTGTATACGAAATGGATTTTCGCCTGATCTTCAATTAGCGACAGAATGCTTTTTAGGCTTGAGCTCTCAACCTCAAGTGAGATCGGTTTAGTCAGGATTTCCTGACCCGACACGTGATGGGCCATTGCCAATCCACTGCATAACAACCAGCATATTATCTGCTGTAACGATGTTTTCATGATTTTCCAAAATAAAGTTGGAAAAGATAACTTTTTGATCATAAGCTGGCTGACTTTCAGGTTTAGACGGAAAAGAAGTACGATTGGACAAAATTCAGATTGTTGTTGAGGCAACAAGGGGCCTGCCCGGCCACGATATGCATGGTCGACTTAAATAGTAGTAAGAAACGTAGGGCTTTAGATGGGTTCGCTATTGGGTAGAGCACCCATCCCCGGAGATAAATATGGTGGTGCCTCTGACTTCGAGCTGAGCATTAATTGCTCCACAAATAAGTTCAAGTTGATCGTACATGGGTAAGCCAGTTAAATTTCCGGTGAATACACACTGTTTTAAATTTGGATTAGCTACGACAATCTCAACCCCATATGCCTTTGATAGTAAGGGCAGTATCGTCTCGATCGTTTTTTCATTAAATGTTAGAACAGGTAGTAGGGTGGCGGCATTGATTAGCTCGGGATTGTCAATCAGATTGGGTGTAATCGTTTTACTTTGAGCGTCGTACAATGCTTTTTGATTCGATGTTATTATAACACCATTCAATTTTTTAGCATCTTTTCGATTGATTGTATAAACAGACACTTTCCCCGTTTTTACAATCACTTCAACTGTCTTTCCTGCCAATTGGGGTTTAATATAAAAACTGGTACCAAGGACCTCCGTTACCAGCTCGCCCACATGCACCAGAAACGGAAGCTGAGTGTTATGTTTGACATCAAAGAAGGCTTCTCCAGTCAAATAAACCGTACGGGTTTGTTTGCCATAACTCACATCCGTTGTAATACTGGCATTTTTGCCCAGAACAACAATACTGCCATCGGGTAGTACAGTGGTCTGTCTGGAATCCGCTACATTTTTGGTTTCAATACCACGTTTGGAATCAGTTGATTGATTTTGAAACAGATAAGGGAAAGCGAAAAAGAATAGCATTAAACTGGCAGCGATGCCTACTGCCCAAAGGTTTCTGGAACGTGTGAGCCAGTTTAATTTCCTTATGGGTACGGTATTCGACTGAATCCGGTCCCAAAGTTTACGTTCAGTTTGCTGGATGTCGGTCTCATTCTTAAATGCCAGCGTAAGATTGTCAGCAGTACAGTGCAAATCTGCCCATTCCTGCAAAAGAGAAATCTCATCTGGAGAGCAGTTTCCGGCTAAATAGCTTTCGGCAATTTTATCAAATTCTTGTTGAGTCATGGACCTTTTATTAATTATCGGAATTAAAATTCTGAAGTTGTTGACGTAAGATTTTTAGGGACTTTGTAATATGATATTCAACCGCCTTATCGGTCAGTTCCATTTTTAACGCGATGTACTTAACGGGCATATTGTCCATTTTGCTCATCCTAAAGATAGTCGCTGTCTTCTCTGGCATTTTTTTTACAGCGTTCTCAATTGCCTGATGTAACTCGGTGATATTTGAGAATTCATTAGGGCCAACCGTTTCAAAAACATCGTTTAAATACTTGTATTCAAGATATTTACGGAGGTTGATCCGGGACTTGATAGATTTGTTGACAAGATTTCGAGCCCCAATGAATAAATAGAGTTTCAGGTTCTGAATCTGGGACAGGGCTCGATTTTGCCATAGGCTTAGCATCAGATCATGTATGATTTCCTCGCAATCCTCTTTTGAGCCTAGTTGTTGAAACACAAATCCATAGAGCTGTCTCCAATACCGTTGATAGATTAATTCAAAGGCTGTTGGATCATCCTGCTGCAACAAATCGACCAGCGACTCATCAGATAGATTTTGATACTTCATCTACAAGATTTTCTTCATTTTGTGTAAGGTTCACTTAACCTAGCCAATCCCTAAAGAATTTTTTTATTTTTTTTGCGGTCACTGAAGGACGAAAGATGGTCCAGGCAGATTGTTCGAAATGGCTGATTTAAAGATAACTTGATAAAAGCCTGTATAATCGTATTGAAATGGTCAATTTGGGTCAAATGCATTCCATTCCCGCCCAGTGAATCATGGTCTCATTAGTAAAAAATAGGTTAAGTCTATGTGTATAGTGGCCCCTGAATTTGAACCACCACCTTAAGTTACCGGTATGATTCTAACCTGGTTAATCGCTCAGGCGGCCAACCAGTGATGCGCAATGATCGAACAAATTCATACTGAGCCAGCTATGGCGTACAAACGCTCAAGCAGCGTACTTGCCAGGAAGTCAATACCGAACGTACAAGATATACGTTGGCTTGTTTTCATATATATAAAATTCCTGCGATCCTACTCAAAGGTGAAAGAAGTAAATTCAAACCGTTTTGCATATCCGAGCAAAAGCCTCACCCGGTTGGCTTTACTGACCTTGAGAAATTTATGCCTATATTCTTTAAAAAGCTGCGTTTGATAGGAAACTCCTGCAAGGCAGACCATAATAAAAGCACCGCAGGGCATACGGTGCTTTCCAGGGATGATGCATAAATAGCTATTCGGTACGTAGACTCTTGACCGGATTCAGCAAGGCGGCCTTTATACTCTGGAAACTGACGGTTAGTAAGGCAATGCCCATCGCCAGCAGGCCTGCCAGTCCGAACATCCACCATTCGATATCGATTTTGTAGGCGAAGTCGTTCAACCAACGGCGCATGGTATACCACCCGATTGGGGTAGCAATAACCATCGCAATCACAACAAGTTTGAGAAAATCTTTCGACACCAGAGCGGTGATACTCATCACGGACGCACCAAGAACCTTGCGGACACCGATTTCTTTGGTCCGTTGATTGATCACGAAAAAAGATAAGCCAAAAAGACCTAAACAGGCCACGAAAATCAGCAAACCGGAAAATAACAAAAGGGCTTCGCCTAAAAGTTGGTCGTTATTGTATTGTTGATTAAACCGTTCATCAACAAACGCGTAGCCAAATATATCTTGCGGAAAGAAGGACTTGTAAACTGACTTAATAGCAGCCAGGGTGGCTTCAAGGTTTTGTGTTTCCACTTTCACCGAAATCGGAAAAGAAGTGCTATAGGTGGGTATTAGAATCAGCGGATCAACCGCGCTTCGTAGCCCTTTTTGATGAAAATTATCAACTACCCCCACAATGTCCCAATTTCGCCCAAACAGCTTTAGCTGTTTCCCAATCGCATCGTCAGGTTTGGAATAGCCCAGTTGTTTGATCGCTTTCTGGTTTAAAATTACGTTATGAAGCAAATCGAACTTGTAATTGTAATCCGTGAAAACAAAATTTCTTCCGGCCAGTAGTTTTACCTGGTAGACCGATAAAAACTCTCGACTCACGCCAAAATGCCGCATTGTCAGTTTGGTATTTTTATCGCCCCCTACGTTTTGTACATCAAATGTCCGGGCCATATCGCCCCCGATTTCCCGGTCGGTATAAGCAACCTCCATCACCCCACCGATTTGTTTGAGGCTTTGCTTGAAGGTTTCGGCCCGGATTACCCGCGACGAATCGTTGGACGCCAGGGAAGGAGCCGTAACCGAAAGAATTTGGCTGAAATGAATGCCCAGGTCTTTTTCACTCATGAATTTCAGTTGGCGAAACATCACGATCGAGGCAAACAGCAAGAAAATAGTGGCCGTAAACTGAAAGACGACCAAAGACTTTCGCACAGTAATCCCTTTGGTAGTAGTCATAAATTTTCCTTTCAGCACCGCCAGCGGCTGAAAGGAGGACAAAATAAAAGCTGGGTAATAACCCGACAGCACTACGCCCAATCCGAACGCAAGTAGTAAATAGAACGGAAAATAGGGAATTGTCAGACTTTGATTGAACAGGTTAGCCAGCGATAAGGGCAGGTTAGTCAGCCTGTTAAAACCCGTTTGACTGACAGCCAAAAACAGCAGGGTGAGGATCAGAGCAATCAAATTGAGGCCAAACGATTCAATCAGAAACTGCCTGATAAGTTGGCCACGTTGTGAACCTGCCACTTTGCGTATACCTACTTCTTTGGCTCGTTCTACGGCTTTGGCAGTAGACAAATTGACGTAATTAATCCAGGCAATTACTATCATGAAAACGGCGATGGCAAACAAGCCCCAAACCATTTGTCCGTTAGCAACCTTACCGATTTCATACTCAAAGTCTGAATATAGATGCACTTCGCTGAGGGGTTGCAGATAAAACTTTTCATCGCTGCCGGATACGGCGTTGCCTTGGAAATGCCGTTTACTAAACGCGTCGAGTTTGGCTTGAACGGCTCGATAGTCAATGTTGGGTTTGAGTTGTATATAATGCCAGAAATCGGAATCGGTGAAATTATAGTCAGCTTCTTTGTAATTGAAATTCCCACCGCTGTAAAGGCTCGAATAGGACATCAGAAAATCGAAATCTAAGTGCGAATTTTCAGGAATATCCGAACAGACACCGGTAAGCTTATAGGGATTGGGCGAATTATCAATTTTGACAGTTTTTCCTAAAATGGATTGGTAATCATTGTTTTTTATACCAAACATCCTTTTTGCCAGCCGTTCTGTAAGTACGATTGTATTGGGGGCTACCAATACACTTTTTTTATCGCCTGCCAATAATGGAAACGAAAACATGGAGAGGAACGAGTTATCAACGGCGATTTTGCTGGCTTTGTGTTTCGTATTATTGACATCAAGTACCATATCTCCCCACTTGACCACCCTGGAGTGGGTTAACACCTCATCCGGAAAATCATCTTTCATTGCTTTTCCAACGCCCGAATAAGTAATGGTGCCATGCTGAATAAGCTTGCCCTGTTGATAGCGGTCGTTTACGACCCGATAAATATGGTTAGCGTTCGTATGAAACGTATCGAAACTAAGCTGGAAACTCACCACCTCAAGAATGAGAAGGCAGGTAGTCATTCCAATGGCAAGTCCGAAAATATTAATCAGGCTAAATACGCGGTTCTTGGCGAGATTCCGCCAGGCGATTTTTAGATAATTACGAATCATGATCGGATGGAGTGATGAGAATTGAGGATACTTGGGTAGATTGTTGGTGCGGTAGTGCGGTTTTGCAAAGAAGGGGTTCAGGTAATGCAGGACGGCCCAGCCATACTCACGCCGAGCTTGCGCAATACCCACCTGAGCGACACGCTTATGAAAAATCTCCTGCAAGTCACCCTGCACATCTTCCAGCAGATAAGGCGAAACGAACCGTTCCAGGAGTCGATCAGCCCAGCGGGGTGGCTGCCGGGCCGACGTTCTGCGATCTGGTGGTCCAGTCTGTTCTTGGTTAGTAGCCATCGGTTGCGTCAGGAGTTGGGTTATTGACCAATCAATTGAAGTTTGCCATCCGGAATAGCCTGCCAGAGTTGTTGACGCATGGCCTGAATCTCCAGTAGGGCTTTACTGCCCAAAGCAGTCAGGGCAAAGTACCGCTTTCGCCTGCCACCCCGTTCGGCGGTGGCACCACCCAGCTGCGAGGATAAATAGCCCTTTTCTTCGAGTCGGTACAGCGTGGCGTGTACGGCACTAATGGTAATGCTGCGGCCGGTCTGCTGCTGAAGTTGCTCCCAGATAACGACTCCATAGGCATCGTCAGCACAGGCGGCTAAAACCAGCAGGACTACTTCTTCAAACTCCCCCAGAAAAGTTCTTTTCATTGGTTAAGTTAACGAGAACACTTAGTTATAATAAAGCAAAACAAATCCAGTGCCAATCCAGATGATAGGTCGATTGGGCTAAGTGAGACCATATTTATTGGAATTAAACGGACTATGTCTGTCCAGAAACGGACAGGGAGCGTACTATTGTGGACAGCAAAAGCGAAAGAGGTAGAGGGCGTGGTACCCCTTAATAACCGTATATAGTTGAACCGGAGACTGGTTTGAGTGGGGTAAAAACACGCTGTATGTAGTGGAGGTCAGCCAGCTGGCAGCGAGTTCGGGTGATTAGGTTTGCACACAAAGGCTACCAAATAAATGGCGATTTTTTGTTACCTCTGGCCGGACAATGGAATTAACCTATCGAGATGCAACTCACTGGAGTTCCCATCTGCAATTCTTTATTCCAAAATCAATCGACTAAAATCGTGAACACTAAAATTGTGTATAAACTTTTACCATTCTTCCTGTTAATGATTATTTGGGGTTGTTCAAAAAATGATGATGCCTCGACCATAGGGCCTACATCGACTGAATTAGCAACTGCGGCAAAAGGGGTATATCAGATAAGTTCGGTTACAGTGTCTGGTAATACAACCACGGTAACACCCAGCAGTACGAACACGATAGAAATCATTCCGATGGATACAAATCTTGTCTATATAGGTGTAAACGAAGGGAAGAATGTCATTGCGATGAGCAGCGTAAAGCTTACCGGAACAGAAAAGGCAATTAATTTTCAGGAAACATTCACTGCTGGAAGCACCAGTGGCAACATTACCAATGGCACCATAACGATTCGTGTTGCTACAGGGACGGTTACGGGTAATGCCCGATCTGCGAGTTACGAAGCATCAAAATAGGATTTGTTAGCATGAATTTTCTGCTGTATGATTGCTGTGGACAGTGGAGTTTTCAAGCCATGAAGGGGGATTGTAGCCGCTGATTTGGATTTGAACGGGTTCGGTTAAACCCGGTGTCTGGCCTTCCACTTTTCGTACTTTCCCCTTAATAGGTGGACGGCGTTCCGGCCACTTCGCTGCTGGCCAAAAAACTCCAGAAATAAAGTCGGCCGGCCCCGCTTATCCGTGGGTTTAGCCATACGAATGAACGCACAGCTAGCTCGTTGCTCGCCACACCGCCGATCACCACCTGCCGTAGAACCGGCCTCTAATGCGAGCATCAGAATTTCCTCGATCGGCAGGTTTTCGTTCTGACCTTTCACCACTGCCTGCATCACAGCGGCTAATACGTCCTGGCTAGCCAGCGTGTTTCCCTGGATGGAAACTCCCTTCATGGTAAGCGCTCCCGTATACGAATTCGTTGCTGATCCTGTATAGGTGCTGGGTTGCGCTAGGTGGTTTAGCGTAACAACCGCGTATTGTTGCTCTTCAGGGGTAAAAACTGGACTCCTTAGCGCCTGGATGATAGCTTGGGGCGTGTGTCCCGCCTGTATCATTTCGACGCCTTTTCGTCGGGCGTCAGCATTGCTCATTGCCTGAACAATGATTGCTCCCTGGCCCGGTATTAGTTGACCAATGCCGCTGCAATTGTAGGTGCAGGAAGCACCCGCCATCCCAATTGCTCCTGTTTTCGGATCAATGATAATAATCGACCAGGTGGCCCATGACCAGTTGGGCACGAGAAAAAGAACAACACAGGCGATGAGGAATCTCATTCAGGCTTTTTATGTAATTTTCTTACAGATGCCAGTTAGGAACTATAGGTTGCATTGACCGTTTTGTTGATGAAATCACCGCTCTGGCTGGCTGTACATTGATTCTGTTCTGTCGGTTCGGGCAAAACGTAGGGGCTTAGTCAAAAAGCCCTGTATTGTACTGCTCGCGCATGTGCCTTTCCACCACATCCCAGATTAAGCGTGTCACCTGTTCTGTCGTTAACCCATACTGCTTTGCCAACGCTTTGTTTAACGAATTACAAAGAAGCGAGATGGCACGAAGTTGCGGTTCACCAATCATAGGAATCGATCGGTTTACTACCTCTTCATAGGTCAGAAACGAAAAGTGGGTCTGAGGCTCGGGAGTGAGTTCTTCCTGATTGGTCAGCCAGGTACTTTTTCGGGTATAATTCAGCTTGGAGAGGCTGGCAAATTCGCTTCGATAGCCAGCACAGGCATAGACCTCTTCGACTAACTGTTGGTGTAAAGTGCCTATACTCGCCACAACTTCAGGGTTTGACAAGTCCCAAAACATCCAGTTGGCTGGATTTTGCTTTTCAGCTTCCAATTGCCGTTGATAGACTTTCTTAAAGAGTTGTAATAGTAACCGATATGACCGGTCAAGCTCAGCGTGTGCCAGACTTATTGGTAAACTTCGCTGTAGCCGATGGCCCTTGAAGACTAAATAGGAAAGAGCGGGAGCTGGTAAGCGGCTAGTTGCCAGGGCCTGCTCCAGGTCGGTATCGTCAGGCTTTGATTGCTGTACTAGGTCAAATAGCTCCACGACTCGTTGGATTTTTTTGAGCTCATCGAGTTGGTTAAATTGATCCAGCAGATCACCATCCGCACGATGCCCTTGCCCGAATTGGTAGAGGGTTATTTCTTCCGCTAAGCTCATGCCAGATAGGGTTAGGTGAACTCGCCAGGTCAATACAGGTCTTCTAGTGAAAGCCTAGTATTGAGTGAACTTACTCTTATTCAGCTTACAGGTTGGTTCTAGTAACCCTATTGGTCATAAACTCACCAGAACCCGTATCGTGAGGACAATAGGTCATCCCATTGACCGGATACGATTCGGTCTGGGCCAGCAAGTCAAATGTCGAACCCGAAACGGCGACTTGATAGGATCGTTTTGTGACGGGAAGCGGTATCCATTCGTTGAAAAGAGAACTAAAATAGTAGAATAGAGCCTTCAACTGATTTTATCAACAGTTCATCATTTACCCAAATCCCAGTTATGCGCACAGTTGCATCCTATGTGTTCATGAGTTTACTGGTATTCATCTTACCCATCGCTTGTATTGATCCAGAGGAAACGACCTTGTCTTCGACAAAGACAATTCTCCTGGTTGAGGGTACGCTGACCAACCTGGCGGAGCCCCAGATTATTAAGCTTAGTCAGGCACAGGCGGATCGACTAACCGGGCAATTCACGACAGTGCCCGTTACGAAAGCATCTGTGGACATCATGGTCGATTCTTCGCAGCTCATTACCTGTCATGAGACTCTGGATGGCAGCTATCAACTGCCTGGCGATTTCAGAGGGCAGGTGGGCCATGCCTATCAACTTCGCTTTACCCTCCCCGACGGAACCCGCTATGTATCCAGCCAGCAGGTAATGCCATTCGTCGCACCGATTGACAGAATAACCGCCCGCTTTAATCCTGCCAGCTTATCCCTGCAACAACTAAACGGCTATACGGCTGCTCATGACATATTTATTGACAGCCAGGACCCTGGCAGCGAGCGCAATTATTACCGTTGGGAATGGAAACTCTGGGAGCGTCAGTACTGGTGCCATAGCTGTCGGCAGGGTGTTTACTCAAAATACAAGGTGCTGCCTAATGTTTACAGAGCTCGTGATTACTTTGTAACAGGCACAGAACTGTATGAAGATTGTTTTAGTCCCCCGGCGGGTAAGGCAGGGGAAGAAGCGCCTGAAGTTCCAAAGGAGAACTGGATTTATGATTATGGATGCCAGACGCCGTGTTGGCAACTGATTTATGGGTATGATATTTTGGTATTTGACGATCAGTTCACCAATGGCAGACCTATCATCCAGCAACGCGTGGCTCAGATTCCCTATTATGATAACGGCCCTGGTCTGGTCGATGTACGCCAGTTATCCCTGACCGCTGATGCTTACCGGTATTATAAGCTCTTTCAGGAGCAGACCCAGCATACAGGTGGCTTGGCCGATACGCCACCTTCGGCTTTAGGGGGTAACGTGTATCAGGCAGATCAACCACAAAGTCGGGCAGTGGGCTACTTTTCGGCGTCAGCCATTTCGCTGGTTCACTATTGGCTGGATCGTAAAGATACGAAAGGTGTATCCTATGGTGCGACTGGGCCAGTGGATACGACGCGGGCCAATGGCTCCTACGGATCAGTCAGTGATGGTTTGTTCTATGCACTCAACGCCCGTCAGCCTACTTTAGAACCTTCTCCACCGTATCTGGGCGAGCGACAAAAAGCCAAGGTTCGCTTATGGCCAAACGCCGACCGGCCTCCCCTGGCACCCTGCCTGCAAAGTGACCGACAAACACCGTTCAAGCCAGAAGGGTGGAAGGACTAAAACCTGTCCTCTACTTAGCGTGGTTGTTATATGGACTAATTCGATCCGGTCAATATCAGTCGAAAGTGAAAGGTAGACTTTACATTTGCAATAGCTACCGCACGTAGATAACAGAAAAGTAGCCAATACCCGTATTCCTGATTTTAACTGGCAATACTTGTACTGCTTATAGTAGGATAGGTACAATCCGCGATGAATTGGAACGATGATTCGTAAGTCAAAGCGGTTGGTCTGATCAACCCAAAGAAATGCGGGTGACTCCCTAAAAACTAGTGCCCCAAAACATCAGTGAAAGCAGAAGTATGCCACTGCTCAGCATTAAACAGGAGGTTAATAAATTGCCAAACCGGGCTGGATGATCTAATTTATCGGAACTGAGCATGCTTTTGAAGAGAAAAGCGCCGACTAAAGCATCTACGATTCCGACACAGATAATAATGATTGTCATAGCAGAAAGCAGAAATAACAGGTAGTAAATATAATGTAATTCTCGGTTGATCTACTTGTTGAAATTCACTGGGGCAAAAACGTACCCACTCGGCTGTAGAGGGTAGTACCATCTTTTAGGATGATATAAGCCCGGAAATAATGGATTCCTTTTTCCGCAACGGTTAAGCTTATCCATGTGGGTAATACGAAGTTACCAACATTTTGGTATGTATAGCTGTGTGTATCCCATCGTACATAACAATTTTGCGTCCAGACTGACACTGGATTATTAAGATCTTGCCCAATTGGTACTGGCTCCAAAAGCAAATGCCGGATAGTGCTAATTGAGTAAACGGTAAATAACTACACGACAGAAAAGGTTAGCCAGAGACTAGCTATCGCCAAATGAGAGCAATGCCTACAGCTTACTGCAAACAGTGTTTCAACTATATATTCTCTATCTGCTGAGGGAGACTACACGAAAAAGAACAACAGGATGGAGATGACCAAAAAGAGGAATAGAATGCCGATAAAGACAAGCTTCCTGAGTCGGGTGTAATGAACGTAGCGGCTGTTGCCCGCCAACAGGTTCATCAGCTCGTTAATCCAATGGGAAATCATAGCCAGCAGTAATTACCCTGATTTGACTAGTCAAATTCCTGGCTGTCACCCCAAAACTGGTTATGAAATTGTTATGAAAATGACGCTTTTCTACATATTTACTTCCGAATGAAGTGAGGCTACAAGTTGATCTGTCGGTATCTAAATCGGGTGGTTCAGGCGAATTTTCCATTTTATAATATAGGCTTAACGTAGCCTTATTGGGAGCCAGCTACCTTTGCTGCGTAAACGACATGATGATTTACTATGCGCTTTATCGCTGTTTTTAATCAACTGCAAACCGTCCGTAGCCTTGGGTTTGAGAGCTTAGTTGACGCACTGGATTTTTTATTCTGGGGTTATGAAGACCATGAACTGATGCCACAGGGCATCTATGACGGTCTGACCGACAAGGCTACGCTCTATGACCATGCTGGCCAATTCATTGATGGAATAGCGTTGGATTCGATCCGTAAGATTGCCCGTGAATATTTGACCGCAATTTCTCCATTCGCGGGACTTATGCAGCCCAGCGACGGCTAGGCGTACAAGTAAGGCCGGTAAAGTGAGAATAAATGCAAATCACGTCTTCATCTTTTTCAATAAATGCAAGTACCGATGGCTCATCGAATGAAAGTAACTATCAGTAATATTATCGGGCTTTGGTTTGGGGCCGATACACCCATTCGCCAGTACAAAATTGTTACAAATCCGGAAGTTTGGGCAGCCTGCCTACACATTGCCGATGATTTTACGCCCGATTCAGGAGCTTTGTCTCCGGAACAATACCGAAAATCGGACAAAGTATCGTTTGCTCGGGCAGTACAGGCGAAACTGAGCGAGGCCGATGCAAGTGTAATGGCTTAGTTTACTATAAAAACACATACCGGCCTGTTTGCCGCAAATCAGGCCGGAAAAATTTATCCGTGCTTCAGTAAACCGAAAGCGCTCTGACCGTTACTGCTTTATCAGTAGGACGGCTTGCTAATCACTCAATGAAAAGTCCGCTGCTTTTGTCGATGCTGTTCTGGGCTCTCGTCGTTTCCAACGGCAGAGCCCAGTCAGCTAGTCGCTATACACCTGCCCAGGCCCACTCGCATAACGACTATGAACAGACGATTCCGTTCTGGCAGGCTTATGACCAGAAATTTGGGTCAATTGAAGCGGATGTTTACCGGCGGGACGGGCAACTCTACGTGGCCCATGATTCGGCCGATATAACCGCCAGTCGGACGCTGGAGGCTTTGTACATCAAGCCAATTGTGGAAAAAGTCCGGTCGGGTAAAGGACAAATTTATCCGGGAGCTACCTATGGCCTTCAATGGCTGATCGACCTGAAAACACCGGCTCGGCTGTCTTTACCACTATTGGTACAGGCGCTGAGTGCTTATCCAGACGTTTTTGGTACGGGTGGTCCGGTGCGGGTTGTCGTGAGTGGCAATGTGCCTGCACCTGATCAATTTAAGCAATACCCTGACTGGATTCTTTTCGATGGTCGACCTGAGGTCGATTATACGCCTGAACAGGCAGGCCACATTGGGTTAATTAGCCAGAGCTTTACCCAGTACAGCCGTTGGAATGGAAAGGGACTTATTGTCAAAAAAGAACGGGTCAGGATTCAGCAAGTAATTCAGCAGGTTCATCGTCAGGGGAAGAAGATTCGATTCTGGGCTACGCCCGATAACATCAACACCTGGAAAACGCTGATGAATCTGGAAGTTGACTTTATCAATACCGATCAGATCGCTCCGCTTGGTCATTTCCTGAGTTTACGCCCAACCGCCGAATATCAGAATCCTGCACCCTACCCGGTTTATCAGCCCATTTACCGCAACAATGATAGCCGTAGTCGTGTCAAAAATGTTATTCTGCTGATTGGTGATGGGATGGGTCTTGCCCAGATCTATGCCGGACTCACGGCTAACCGGGGAGATCTTAATCTGGCAAAACTGCTCAATATCGGGTTCTCTAAAACGAGTGCCGCCGACACGTATATTACCGATTCGGCCGCCGGAGGAACGGCCATGGCTACCGGTCAGAAAACCAACAACCGGGCCATTGGTGTCGATTCGACGGGCAGGCAGTGGCCTGCCATTCCGACTCTCATAAAAAAATGGGACATGGTCAGTGGCCTTGTTTCTGCGGGACCGATTACCGATGCAACTCCGGCAGTTTTTTATGCACACCAGCCAGACCGTGCCTTTGAACGGGAAATTGCGGGCGATTTTTTGAGAGAGCCCGTGCAAATTCTGATTGGTGGTGGTTATCGGTATTTTCAGGAAGAAAAAGTATTGGATACACTTCGTCAGCGAGGATACCAGATTGGTACGAGCTTTAACCAATTGGAAGGACTCAAACGCCCCTTCGTGCTGCTCGATGATCAGGCGGTCGTTCCGATAAAACAAGGTCGCCAGGATTTTCTGGTCAAAAGCCTTCAAAAAACGCTTACGGAGTTAAAAGAAAATAAGAATGGCTTCTTTATTATGGCTGAAGGCGCTCAGATCGACTACGGTGGTCATGCCAATGAAATGAGCTATGTCGTTCAGGAAATGCTGGATTTCGATCGAACCATTGGGGAGGCCATGCGTTTTGCTGATTCCAATGGCGAAACACTCGTAATCATCACCGCAGATCATGAAACGGGTGGATTGAGTTTGCTCGATGGCGACCTGAAGCGCGGTTATGTGGATGGTCATTTCAGTACCAATGATCACTCGGGAATAATGGTGCCTGTGTTTGCTTACGGCCCTCATTCACTCGACTTCCGGGGCGTTTATGAGAATACCCAGATTCACCATAAGATCATGTCTATTCTAAAGCGCTATCATTCCCGACCTCAAAAGCTAACGAACAAGGTCACCCACTGACTAGACGTTTTGGTGAAGTCGACTTAACCGGGATGCTGAACGTTAGCATGTCTGGTATTCACTAAGTCATTGATGATGCACAGTTTAAGTTGTTGGCATTACTGCCAGATCACGGCCGATTGACAACGTATTAATTTGTGAAATACGGTATATCGCCATCGCTGTGGCGTTGATTTCTGTGATGTGATATCGGTTTCTTAAAACCAATTGACGAGGTTTCTCAAAACCGCAGAGGCCAGGTTGAAGAACCTGACCTCACGTCAATACCCGCTAAACGCTGTTAAAGAAAGTAACGACCTCATCAACTTTACCGATTTAATCAACCATCAGTAAGTGCAGGAAGCCGATACAAGCAGGATAACTCGTCAAATGCGACTCCAAATGTTCAGTATAGAACTGTAGAATCATAACTGAACCTGGCAAACCAGCCATTGACTAAATACGAAAGCCCGACTTGTGCCGGGCTTTCGGGTAATGTGTAGGTGGAACTATAATGTCTGTCTTATTGCATGGCCACAACCCGGCTGGCTTGCTGCACGGGCTGAGAAGACAGATTCAATTGCTTCCGGATGCTGCCTTCTTTTGAGGCTACTTCCAGCTCATACTTGCCATCGACCAACTCATCAACATTTAGCTTCACTGCATATTTTTCGGCTTTCTTATCGATGCTCTGACGGAAAACAATCCGATGGTCTGAACTACGAAGCAGGATAACAACGGGGACGTCGGCAGACTTGACGACTGCAACGCGGATCTGGTTGTTGATCGTTACATAGGCACTTGCATCGAAAGAGAGTGTTTTTGGCGTAGTAGGGTTTACGAGGGTGGCAGTGCTCATCAGAATTGAAGCGGCCAATTTGTTCATCAATGGTAGTAACATGGTTGTATTGTTGTTTAGTGTTTGTGAGATTGAGTTGTTTATCTGTTCATTATAGATAAGCCAAAGGTTGTGCCAATGTAAGGCAACTGCTGATTATCAGTTAGTTGCGCTTTGTGCCAATACTTGCTACTGTCCGCATCTGGACAACCGTTGTTCACTTGCGGACAAAAGTAGATCAGGAATAGACCACGCGAAAAACTGCAACTGGTGAGGTGTAGAAATCAGGTAACTGGGCGTCGATAATGCTACACCAACTGTTTTATGGACTACACCAATTTACCTGGATAGGGTCAACCGTTCTGTGTATCCGTTGGATCGGTACCTGAGCGAAAAAAAATTAGTTAGCTACAACCCTTTCACATTTAATAAGGTCAACACATAAATAGATGACACAAGTAGAATACTGGACTTGTAGTCATTAATTGAGAAGACAGTCATTAATCAGAAACCGTTATGAAGTATCAGGTAATCTCAATGAGTTGGTCTCAGGATGTACCAATGGGAGAGAAGCGAACGGTAGTTCCTTTCGCAAATGGGTTAGATATGCTGTCGGCTTGCCGGCAATATGCCAATGAACATGGGTACAAGCTTCTGGCAGAGCGGTCTGATGGACATGTTGCTTTATACTGGAATGAGGTTGGAAGGTTGGTACGGCTGGCGATTGAGAAAGCTGACTAAGAAACGACAACGACATGCCATTTCAGGAATGATCTCTCCCTAAACAAAAAGCACGAATAGAATCCTGTAAAAAAAGCCAGCTTCTGACAGAAGCTGGCTTTTTTTACAGGATTCTATTCGTGATCTATCAAACGCTTCGACCCTGAATGAGTCGGAGCACAACGGCAATAATGGCGATAACCAGTAACACGTGAATCAGGCCGCCCATGCCAAAGCTATTAAACCCTAAAAAGCCCAGCAGCCAGATTATGATTAAAATGACAGCGATGGTGTACAGTAAATTGCCCATGACGTAAAGAAGCTTAAGTTGAGTATCAATGTGATATTGAAACTAGAACTTTCTCGTTACTCAAATGGCTAAAAACCTGAGCGAATGGGACAACTATCTGTACATATAGTCATGTTTTAACGGACATGCGATTAAATTATTTCCGAAAATTAATCGCATGTGATTGATTTACAGTACGTTGATTTTTCCGGCCCGGTAGGGTGCTAGTTGGACTGAATCAGCAGAGAGCTCCGTGACCAGATAATCAATCTGGCCCAGATCAGCTACTTTCATACGCATCACGCTATTCATTTTCTCGGAAATAGCCAGTACGGCCACTTTCTCAGCAGCCCGGATCATGGCTTTTTTTGCCTGCACCGTTTCCCAGTCTGAGTCAGTGAGACCTTCTTTCGGGTCGATGGCATTCGTACCCATAATACACAGGTCTACCTTCAATTCGGATAATCGCTGATAGACTTCACCACCAACGCTCATCTGGCTGTAGCGGGAGATTTGGCCACCAATCATAATGATTTCCAGGTTCGGTTTATCGAGCAGTTCAACCGCTGTCAGTGGATTCACCGTTATGAACGTTGCTTTTAAATCGGCCGGAATCATTTTGATAAACTCCCGGATAGTGGTTCCACCACCCATCAGAATCAGCATGCCATCGTGCAGCAGAGTCAGGGCTTTCTCGGCAATCGTAATTTTGCTTTGATGCGCATACGTTTCCTGCAATTGTGAGGAGTGATGGTAAGCCTTCGACATGGCTCCCCCGCGTATTTTTATCAGCTTCCCCTCATCTGACAAATCGTTAATGTCGCGCCGAACGGTATCTTCTGAAACGTTGAGTGTAGCGGCCAGATCAGTCAGACTCATGCGAGTATGAAGGCTTACCTGCTTTATAATCAATTCTTTACGCTCGTCCTTTAAAAAAGCAATTGACATAGAGTGATCGGAGATCAGTTATTCGACGTAAAAGCAAAAATAGGGCTAAATCTTACCCATCCGTATTATATCTTAACAAAAAGCCTGACACTTTACCGCAGTTTTTGCTATGAAGTTCGTAAATATTTCAAATGTCTTCTATAAAACATAAGTAAATCGTATCATTTGCATAGAATTGGTTGATTTGATGCAAAAAAATAAAATATTGTTTGCATATACTAGTTTTAGCTCCCTATATTGCGCAAAAATTGCAGATTAATATTGCAAAATTTGCAAACAGCAGTTGCTTTCGTCAGTATTAACCTATCTAGTCAACCATTAATGTGGCATCTCTATGAAATGTAAGTTACTACCCAGGCTTGCTCGTTTGGGCAAGCTCTTAACGGTACTTCTTGTGCTAAGTGCGCCAACCTTAGCACAGACGATTTCCGGTAAAGTGACGAATGCCGGTGATGGCGCATCATTACCGGGCGTTACAATAGTTGAAAAAGGATCGACCAAAGGCACTGTGACCGACAGCGATGGCAACTACTCGATCAATTTATCGAGTCCACAGGCAACGGTAATTTTCTCGTACATCGGATTTGTTGCGCAGGAGATTAGTGCGGCAGGACGTTCGACGGTCAATATCGGTCTGAAGGAAGATGCCACACAACTCGGTGAAGTCGTTGTGACGGCGCTCGGGATAGCCAAAGACAAAAAAGCGCTGGGGTATTCGGTTACGGAAGTAAAAGGAGCGGAATTTACCCAGGCTCGGGAAAACAACGTTGCCAATGCGCTCTCGGGTAAAATTGCGGGCGTCAATGCAACCGGATTATCAACGGGGCCGGGTGGCTCAAGCCGGATTATCATTCGGGGAAATGGCTCCCTGACGGGTGATAACCAACCGTTGTATGTGATTAATGGTATGCCCATCGATAATACCGTTCCGGGTGGTAGCGCGACGCCCAACGGTGGCCAGGGGAACGTGGACCGTGGCGATGGAATCGCCGGGATTAACCCCGATGATATTGAGTCGATCAGCGTATTGAAAGGCGGTACTGCTGCGGCATTGTATGGCTCCAGAGCAGCGAATGGGGTCATTTTGATTACGACCAAAAAAGGGAAAGCGCAGCGTGGTATCGGCGTAGAGTATAATTCGACGTTTACGATGGAAAATGCTGCCGTTTTTCCCGACTGGCAGTATGAGTATGGCCAGGGCGACGGAGCAGCCAAACCGACCACACAGGCACAAGGCATTGCCTGGGGACGGCGGTCCTGGGGTGCTAAAATCGATGGGTCGGATTTCGTAGCGGCCGATGGATTGACGCATCCGTATTCGGCGCAGAAAAATAACATCAAAAACTTCTACCAGACCGGTAAAACATTTACCAATACGCTGGCATTTACGGGTGGTAATGAGAAAGTTAACTATCGTTTTTCGGTTGCCGATCTGGACGCAAAAGGGATTCTGCCGACCAATACGTATAATCGTAAAACCGGCAACCTGAATATAAATGGTGCGTTTGGCGAAAAAATAGCCATTGAAGCATTGGCTCAATACACCCTGGAAACCGGCCATAATAAGACGGGCGCTGGCGATGCACTGGGTAATCCTAACTGGACTCCGTACATGATCGGAAATACCTCCGATATTCGGTGGTTAAGCCCGGGATATGACGCCAGTGGCAATGAAATAGCCTGGAATGACGCCGACATAGCCTCCAATAGTTATTTTGTTGTCAATAAATATAAGCAGGACGATACCAAAAATCGCTTCATCGGCCAGTTAGGACTGACGTACAAAATCCTGAAAAACCTGTCAGCGAAAGGGACCGTTAGCCGTGATTTTTACAACTACAATTATACATACGTCCTGCCAACCGGAACCCGCTATATTCCGAACGGACAGTATAATCAGCTAAAAACCGACGTGAGCGAAACAAATACGATGCTCACGGCTAATTACAATACAACATTTGGGCATTTTGGCCTGTCGGCACTGGCTGGTATGAACCAGCGGAGTTTCAATTATAATCAGTTGAATTTGTTCGGTTCGACCTTCACGATTCCCTATTTCTACAGCTCTACTAACCTGGCAACGACCAGTACCGTACCGCTCAATCAGCATACCCGGACCAACTCTGTATTCGGATCGGTTGACCTCGACTATAAAGGCGTGGCCTTCCTGACCATGACCGGGCGGCAGGACTGGTTCTCGACGTTGAGTCCAAAAAATAACACGATATTCTACCCATCCGTTGGCGGAAGTTTTGTGCTGTCGCAGGCGATTCAACTACCCCGACTGATTGATTATGCTAAAGTACGGGCATCCTGGGCGCAGGTGGGTGGTGCTACTCCTGATCCGTACGTGGTAAACCTGACTTATTCAATGGTGCCAAGTTCAGGGCAGCCACTTCAGAATGTAACCACCAATACAGTTGTGAATGGAGGGCTCACGAATTCAGACCTGAAACCATTGACTTCGACCACGTTTGAAGTTGGCGTCGACCTGCAGTTTTTAAATAAACGGCTGGGCCTCGATCTGACTTACTATAACCGGGCCACCACGAACGATATCGTTCAAACCAGTACGTCGCCAACTTCAGGTTACAACTCCGTATACCTGAACGTTGGGAAACTCAATAACCGGGGTATCGAAGCGCTGGTAACGGTCAACCCGATCCGGACGTCGAATTTCGGCTGGAACCTGAGTTACAACGTGGCTTATAACGACAGTAAAGTCATTAAACTGGCCGATGGCATCAGTTCGATGCAGATGGCTACATCGGTTGGGAACTGGGCTTACATTAACTCCATCGAAGGCCGCTCTTATGGCACAATCGTTGGAACCACCCGCGTTCGTGATGCGAATGGTAACATCGTGTACGACCCGACAACAGGGTTTGCCCAAAAATCGGCCCTTCAGGAATTAGGGAAAGGCGTTCCCCCGCTGACGATGGGTCTGACGAATGAGTTTCGCTACAAGAATTTCTCGCTGAATATTCTGCTCGATGGCAAATTTGGCAACAAGGTATTCTCGGTGATGGAGGTGTATGCCAACCGCATGGGTAAATTGAAACGGACGCTGGATGGCCGCGAAAACGGGCTGACCGTAACGGGTGTGACAGCCAAGGGCGATGTATACACAAACAAAGTTGCCAAAGAAAACCTGCGTACGTATTACGACAACGACAAAAACTACACGGACCTGTTTCTGCATGATGGCAGCTTCGTGAAGCTTCGTCAGGTGATTTTTAGCTACAGCATCCCGGTCAGTACGCTAAAGTTTGTTCGGCTTCAGTCGGCTAGTGTTTCATTCGTGGCACGTAACCTGTTGACCCTCTACAAACAGACCGACAACTTCGATCCGGAGCAGAGTTTCACCAACAGCTCGAACCAGGGCTTTGAATCCTTAGGATTACCGCGCACCCGTAGCTATGGCGTGAACCTCATCGTAAAATTCTAATGACACCCATGAAAAATCGACTTTATAAATTCACCTATTGCCTGGTGGCACTCTGCACACTGCAAAGTTGCGACAAGGGGCTGGAAGAGCTCAATATCAACCCCGATGCATCCAGTACGGTAAGCCCGGATTTTGTATTCACCAAAGCACAGTACGACGCCGTTGGGAACGTCATTACGGGGTTACAGGGAACCATGCAATACACGACCAGCTACAATGATGTTGCCAGCTGGGGATCAAAATACATTTTCAATCAGGGAACCGCGCCCTATACGGTTTTCAGCAATGCGTATCCGAACGAAATCAATGAAATAGGGGAGGTGATCCGGGGATTGGAAAAAGATCCGGCGATGGTGAACAAGCTCGCTATTGCTAAAATATGGCGTGTTTACAGCTTTTCCAAGATTACAGATTTATATGGTGACATTCCGTATTCGCAGGCTGCTTTGGGCTATACAAAAAGTATATTCAAGCCGACCTACGACGCGCAGAAGGATATTTACGCCGATATGCTGAGCGAACTTGAGAAAGCTATTGCTCTCTTCGATCCAGCGAAATCGAGTTTTGGCGCAGCTGATCTGGTCTACGGTGGCGACACGACGAAATGGAAAAGGTTTGCCTATTCGCTCATGTTGCGGATGGGGATGCGCATGACGAAACCCGATATGGCGCAGGCCGAAACCTGGGTGAAAAAAGCCATTGCGGGAAGCCTGATCACCGAAGACGCCGACATGGCCAGGATCACCTATCTTTCCTCCGGTCAGATCATTAACCAGAATCCACTGGCTTACTGGATGCTGAACAGCGATTACCTGAAAGCCGATGGTGTAAGCAATCCGGAAGGGGGTAAATACTACGACACGTTTATCAACTACCTCAAAAAGACGAACGATCCACGGCTCCCTGTTTTGTCGGTCGTTTATGTGAACGGTAAGCCCAACACCGATGTGAGCATTCAGAAAGGAATGCCTGCCAACATACCTAATACCAAACCAGCTGATTTTGTTACCTACTCAGAACCGAACCAGAATACGATTCTGAAGCTGAATTCACCCATGTTGATTCTGAGCAATGCAGAGGTTAATTTCTACCTGGCAGAAGCCGCGGTTCGGGGTTGGTATTCGGCCAAATCGGCGACGACATTGTATGATCAGGCCATAAAGGCAGCCATGCGGCAATGGGCCCTGTATGGGGCCGATGGCGTAATTCCTCAGGCCAGTATTGATACCTATGCTGCGGCTAATACTCTGGTAACCAGCGCTACGGTGGCAAAACAGCTGGAACAGATCTATACGCAATTCTGGGTGTCGGTTTTTCCTAACTCGCAGGAAGTGTTTCTGAACTGGCGTCGTACGGGTTATCCGGCATTGATTCCCAATAATTACGTCGGGAATATAACGGGTGGGAAAATCTTTCGCCGGATGCTTTATCCAGCAACCGAAGAGAACCTGAACAAGGAGAACTATAATAGTGCCGTTTCCCGGCAGGGAGAAAACAATTTCCTTACCCCGATTTGGCTGGATAAACAGTAGTCTGTTTAGGCACGGTTCTGGGCGTAAGTCCGAAAGATAGTTAATGACAATTATTTGGTGTAGTAGTGAGCAAATGGATAATCCACAAAAATTTAATCCCTTTTCTCATGTATAGTATTGGCTGGACCGTCTTGAGTCCAGCCAATTTCCTAACCGTGAAATGAACGAAGTATAAATGCGCGTTTCGTTAACGATAGTAATCATATTGCTTAATGCAGGGAATCTGCTCGCACAGAGTGGACTGATCCCTGAGCCGGTAAGCTATAGCCTGAAATCAGGTGAATTCCTGCTTACGAAAACTGTAGGAATTTCGGCTGGTCCTGGCGTGTCGCTAGAGACAGTAGCGATCACTCAGGCGCAGATTCGGGCCTGTACGGGTTTGACGCTGGTTGCGAAAAAGACAAAACAAGGCATTGATCTGCGGATCGATAGCCTTCAGGTGACACAGCCAGAAGGCTATACACTGCAAATTCGGCCTCAGGGAATTAGCCTGACCGGCCACGATCAGGCAGGTCTATTTTACGGTTTGCAATCCCTAACCCAACTTATTGCTCAATCGAAATCAGCAGACCTTGCGGCTTGCGACATCAGTGATTACCCCCGATTTTCGTATCGGGGAATGCATCTCGATGTCAGTCGTCATCTGTTTCCAATTGCGTTTATTAAGAAATACATCGACCTGCTGGCGTTGTATAAATTCAATACGTTTCACTGGCATCTGACCGACGATCAGGGCTGGCGGATCGAGATCAAACGATACCCGGAATTACAGCAGAAAGCCGCTTACCGGACCGAAACCCTCATCGGTCACAAAAAGGAACTGCCTCACCGGTTCGATGGAAAGCGTTATGGTGGCTATTACACCCAGGCCGAAATCAAAGACATTGTTCGGTATGCAACCCAACGCCATGTTACGGTCATTCCTGAAATTGAAATGCCGGGCCATGCGATGGCAGCGTTAAGCGCCTATCCGCAATTCGGCTGTCTCAAACCCAGTGGACAACCGGGAGGGCCCTACCAGGCCGCAACGTTCTGGGGTGTATTCGATGAGGTATTCTGCGCCGGGAATGATAGTACGTTTACATTTCTGGAAAACGTACTTGACGAAGTTGTCAGCCTGTTTCCATCAACGTATATCCACATTGGTGGCGACGAATGCCCAAAAACCCGCTGGAAGACCTGCTCAAAATGCCAGGCTCGTATCCACAAAGAACACCTGAAAGACGAAGACGAACTACAGAGTTATTTTATTCGACGGATTGAGCAGCATCTGACTAAAAAAGGCAGGCAGGTGATTGGTTGGGACGAAATTCTGGAAGGGGGACTATCTCCGGGAGCTACAGTTATGAGCTGGCGTGGGATCGAGGGTGGTATTGAGGCTATTCGGCAAAAGCACAATGCCATTATGACGCCCGAAAGCCATGTCTACTTCGACTACTACCAATCGCTCTATCCGGAAGAACCGTTGGCCGCTGCTGGCTATACACCCTTAAGCAAGGTTTATGGGTATGAACCCGTTCCTGCCGATCTCCGTGCGGAGGAAGCCGTTTACCTGAAAGGCGTTCAGGGTACGGCCTGGAGTGAGTATCTGACTAGCCCGGATCAGGCTGAATACATGATTTTCCCGCGGGCTATTGCCGTAGCTGAAATCGGCTGGAGCCAACGGCAGCATCGGAACTACTCCGATTTCTTACGACGATTACGGCAACAGGTACCCATGCTGAAACGCCTGAATGTCCACTACGCCAATTGCTTCGACGAGCTAACCGACACCGTGACGGTTGACCCCAATGGTGCGGTACAGTTGACACTTTCGACCACATTACCTGGTTCAACCACTCGCTACACGACCAATGGATCGGCTCCGGCACCGACCAGTCCGGCCTATACCCAACCGCTTTCAATTAAGCAGACCAGCGACGTAAAAGCGGCTGTATTTCAGGGCAGTCGGCAGGTAGGCCGGGTGTTTCAAAAAACGCTGACGATCAGCAAAGCGACTGGCAAACCCGTAACATTTACAACCGAACCAATGGGCGGATATCGGCCTTCCAGCCCGCTCGTGGCAGTCAATGGGGTTTCCGGTACAAGTCGTTACAACTCCGGCGAATGGATTGGGTTTCAGGGTAAAGATGCTGATATACAGATTGATTTACAACGGATTCAGTCCATCTCCAGCATTAGTACTCACATCCTGAATTACCACTGGCAACGGATGTGGGCGCCCGATACGCTTCGGTTCTCGGTTTCGGAAGATGGAGTAACATTTCGTGACGTATATCGACAAACGCAATTTCCAGTCAATGGCATCAATCCGGTACTGGGCACATTTCCACCGACTCAGGCGCGTTACGTGCGAATACGCGCTTCAAACAAAGGGGTTATTCCGGTTGGTGAATATGGCGCAGGCGGGAAGGCCTGGCTACTGCTCGATGAGTTTCGGGTTGAGTAAGTGTTTAACGATCGTTTGGTTAAGCAAGGCTAAACGATCAATTGGTTATAGTTCAGTTATTTATGAGAATTTTAAGAATCATTGCCTTACTCGTTCTTACGCTAAGTGCAACCAGTCTTTTTGCGCAGACTGGGGCGAATCATAATAAACCACAACGGGAAGAATGGCTGAAAGATGCGGGTTTTGGGATGTTCATTCACTGGAACGTCGATACGCAGCTGGGTATCGTCATTAGTCATTCGCTGGTCGGGGCGTCGCCAGAGTACATAGACCGATACATCAATGAATTACCTAAAACGTTCAATCCAAAGGATTGGGACCCGGAACGTCTGGTAATACTGGCCAAAAACGCGGGCATGAAATACATCATGTTCACGACTAAGCACCACGCTGGGTTTTGTATGTGGGATACCAAAACCACTGATTTTGGGGTGATGAACACGCCCTACAAAAAAGACATTGTTCGTCAGTATGTCGATGCCTGCCGAAAGTGGGGATTGGCCGTTGGGTTTTATTACTCGCCGGAAGATTTCTCGTTTGCGTATCGCAATGGCATGAAAGACATCACCCGCGACGATCACTGGGAAAAAGCCCTGCCCTTTCAGACTAAATACAAACAGTTCGTGGAGGCTCAGTGTCAGGAGCTAATGACAAAATATGGGCCGGTTGACCTGTTTTTTATCGACAGCGACGTATTACGGGAAGAAGTGAAAGCTGTCGTCTGGAAATACCAGCCAAACTGCCTGATCACTCGCGGAGTCCTCGAAACGCCTGAACAGTACCTCCCCGGTGAAACACTAACGACTGCCTGGGAGAGCTGCATGACAATGGGGACGGACTGGAGTTACAAACCCACCAACGATCACTACAAATCCGGAACCGAACTGATCAACATACTGATCGAATCACGAGCCAAGGGCGGGTCGTACCTGCTCAACATTGGACCGACGCAGTGGGGCGATCTGAATGAAGGCCAACAGGGGCGGCTGATGGAAATTGGCGCGTGGCATTTTATCAACCAGGAGGCTGTCCATAACGTGCGGCCCTGGATTGTCCGGAACGAGGGCGATATCTGGTTTACGAAACAGAAGGACGAAAATACGGTCTACGCCTATCTCACCAATATGCCCGACTGGCCACGGGGCGAACGCCGGACGTTTCTGCTCAAATCACTGAAAGCAACCCAGTCAACGGAAATAAGCGTGTTGGGCCAAACGGGTAATGTTGTTGAATACCAGCCAGCAAATGATGGGAAAGCTCGCTTTGAGCAAACCCCCGAGGGACTCCGGATTTCGGTAGTTCGGGCTCAGCGAATTTATAACAATCACAAATGGCCGAACCCGATCGTGGTAAAATTGAAGAACATCGAGGCCGCTATCGAGCCCGCTCATTTTAAGACGGTCAAAGCAGAAAAAACGCCGGATGGTAATCTGAAACTAACGGCAGAGCTGACTAAGACTGGTAGTGGAAAAAACTACCGGATAGGCTTCGAGTATCGGCCCGTTCAAAGTTCGCTGAATGAGGAGTTCAACCAGAAATGGACGGAAACCGATGTGTATCCAATCCTGCAACCCGGTGAGAAGACGCTTGAAATCGTAAGTAGTAACATCAAAACGTACGACGAAATCGAGTACCGGGCCATTCTGTATCAGGATGGCCTGAAGATTGAAGGTAACACGCAGAGAATTAGTAAGTTAAGACTGGATTAAAAGCCAGTGGTAACCAAATTGCCACCCGCAGAACCACAGTAAATCATTCCATAAACGCTCCAGATTCGCTCATGAAAGCACAACGCAGATCCATCCTAAAACGCCTTTTCGCTTCCGTTGCCGGGGTTGCCGGACTAGGTGTAACGACCAAAGCGTCTACCGAACAAATAGCCAGTGAGTCAACAGCTTCCAAAGAAGTCTTCAACGTAGTGACTCAGGACGATGTGCCCCTGTTTTCGGGCTCAACCAAACTTGGTAACCTGGTATTTGTGGCAGGTAAAGGCTATCACAAAGAAGGAGACATTAAAGTCCATACCGATGAAGTTCTCAAAGAATTGGAAAAAGAGTTGATCAAGGCAGGCTCCTCGATGGAAAAAGTGCTGAAAGTAAGTGTGTTTCTGCACGATCTGAACGATTACAAAGGGATGAATGAAGTCTACAAAGGCCGTTTTGGCAGCAAGCCTCCTGTGCGTACAACGGTAGCCGTTTATGGCGGTGTGCCGGGCGATTCACTGGTTGAAATGGACTGCATTGCCTATATCTAAAATCATACTTCCTCTTTCTTTTCTACTCAAATGTTAAGCAGACGAAAACTCATTAAGCGTTTGTCGAGCGTTCCGCTCGTGAGCGGATTGGCTGTCGGCGGTTTTCCGTTACAGTCGCCAGAAACCGCACCAGCCACCCCCAAACGCGACCTGTTTAAGGAACTGGGCGTGCGAACCTTTATCAATGCGGCCGGTACACTGACCTATATGACTGGCTCCCTGATGCACGACGAAGTGCTGGATGCCATTAACGGCGGAGCTAAAGAATTTTGCCTTCTCGATGAGATTCAGGATAAAGTGGGTGCTAAAATCGCACAGATGGTACATGCTGAAGCGGCCGTTGTAACGTCGGGCGCTTTCGCAGGAATGACCCTTGGACTGGCTGGTATTCTGACCGGTATGGACCAGAAAAAAGTAGAGAAATTGCCGCATCTGGAAGGAACCGGTATGAAAACCGAAGTCATCTGTCAGAAAGCTCATGATATCGTTTACAACCATGCGCTGATAAATACGGGCTGCAAAATAGTAGTGGTAGAAACTGCCGAAGACGTTGAAAAGGCCATCAATGAAAAAACAGCGCTGATGCACTTTCTGCACATCGAAGCCGACAAAGGCAAGATTATGCACGAAGAGTGGGTTGCGCTGGGCAAAAAACATAACATTCCAACGTCCATTGACATTGCCGCCGATGTGCCGCCCGTTGAAAACCTGTGGCGTTTCAACGATATGGGCTTCAGCTTTGTGGTAATATCGGGCGGCAAAGCCATGAGAGGGCCACAAAGTGCGGGTATTCTGATGGGCAAAAAAGATATCATCTCGGCGGCTCGTCTCCACATGCCACCTCGCGGGTTTAATATCGGTCGGGGTATGAAAGTCAACAAAGAGGAGATTCTGGGGATGTACGTTGCCCTGGAGAAATTCATCAACGAAGACCACGACAAGGTTTGGAAAGCCTGGGAAGAAAGTACCGCTCACATTGAAAATACGGTCAAAACTGTCAATGGTGTTCAGGTCGAGGTACACGTGCCCCCACTCGGTAACCACACCCCGACGCTACGGATTTCCTGGGACCCCGGCAAGCTGCGTATCACAGGTAAAGACCTTCAGGAAGCCCTGCGGAAAGGCGATCCATCGATTGAGGTCGGTGGTGGTGGACCCAGCAACATAGGGGTCACTGTCTGGATGATGAAACCCGGTCAGGAAAAAATCGTAGCCAGGCGGATAAAGGAAGAGCTTTCTAAAGCAGCTGCTTGACCAGTATCCGTATCAGCTAACAGAAAATAGGTACTCCATCCCGCAATGATTTGGTAGTGAAGAAAATACAGTTTTTACTTTTTGTGATCATCAGCTCGTTGGGCAGGCTGGCTTATGCCCAAACGACTAGTATTGTGATCAAGGGGGGGCATGTTATTGACCCTAAGAACAACCTTAACGAAGTACTGGATATTGCCATACTGGATGGTGAAATCAACCAGATTGGTAAAAATCTGGACACCAAAGGGGCTGATCAGGTTGTCGATGCCAGGGGCTTGTATGTTACGCCCGGCCTGATCGATATCCATACCCACGTTTTTTTTGGAACAAACCTGGATCAGGCATACAGCAATGGTCCTAACGCGCTGCCCCCCGATGGGTTTACGTTTCGCAACGGAGTGACTACCATCGTAGATGCGGGTAGTGCTGGCTGGCGCGATTTCGAAACGTTCAAAAAACAAACGATCGACCGTTCGCAAACGCGCGTGCTGGCCATGCTCAACATTGTCGGGAGCGGTATGCGGGGCGGAAAGTTCGAACAGAACATCGATGATATGGATGCCAGCCAGACGGCGGCTTTGGCGAAACAGTATCCCGATTGGATAGTCGGTGTCAAGCTGGCGCACTATAGCGGCTATAACTGGACACCAACCGAACGTACTGTCGAAGCCGGAAAACTGGCTAATCTGCCTGTTATGATTGATTTTGGGGGCAGTACACCCACACTGTCCATTGAAGACCTGTTTCTGAAATACCTTCGACCGGGCGACATTTACACCCACTGCTTCGGGCAATTAAAGTCGCGTGAGCCCATTCTGGATGTGTCTACGAGCCAAATCAAACCGTTCGTCTGGGAGGCAAAGAAGAAGGGAATCCTCTTCGATGTAGGTTATGGAGGACTTAGTTTCGCGTTTTCACAGGCTATTCCAGCCCTGAAAAGTGGCTTTTATCCAAACACGATCAGTACGGATATTCATAACGGAAGCATGAACAATGCCATGAAAGACATGCTGAATGTGATGTCGAAATTTATGGCTATGGGAATGGATTTGCCGGGTGTCATCAAAGCGAGTACCTGGAACCCAGCACAGGCCATCAGACGTCCGGAGTTAGGTCATTTATCGGTCGGTTCGGTAGCCGATGTTGCCATTCTAAACGTTCGTGGTGGTAAATTCGAAGTGCGTGATACGGGTTATTTCGGTTTCTTTGACTACACGGGCCATAAGATTGAAGGCAGGCAAAAGCTGGAATGTGAAATGACCATTCGAAAGGGGAAAATTGTCTATGATCTGGATGGTATTGCCAGTCCGGTTGTTGTTACGCAAAAGCCACGCTCGTAAGTAGCATTCCTGAATAAAATAGCCTGGAGAAACCAACGGATTAACTGATTTAAAATCAATAATTTAAAATGCAGGGTTCTTCGACGCTTCATGTTCGCTGAGTGGCATAGCGTAAGTAAGGAATATTTTAATTTAAATTTGGACGATACAAACCGGTCCTGACCGTTGTCTCTCTGAAGGGGGGACTTTCTCCTCAATCATTTCGTTTAACATTCGTTCGATTCATTATGCAAGCTGACGTATTGACCCCTGAAATAGCCTTCGCGCAAACCGGTCTCTCGTTGCCCCCCGCTCCCCAGCCGCTGGGCGTTTATAAGCCGTATCTCATTGACGGGAAATACCTGTATATATCGGGCCACGGTCCGGTTCGGGATGACAAAAGCCTCATTATTGGCCGTATTGGCGCCGATCTGGATATCGAGCAGGGGAAATTAGCCGCCCGGCAGGTAGGATTGGCCATCTTATCGACAATTAAAACCCATTTAGGTAGTCTCGATCGGGTGAAACGCGTCATTAAAGTGTTGGGCATGGTCAACTGTGTAGCCGAATTTGAGCGTCATCCATACGTCATCAATGGCTGTAGCGAATTGTTCGCCGAGGTCTGGGGAACAGAGAATGGAATTGGCGTTCGATCGGCCGTGGGTATGGGGTCATTACCCGACAATATTCCGGTTGAAGTCGAGGCATTATTTGAACTGGCCTGATCGATGCAACAAACCCCTTGGTACTGGATTGACGATGTCTCGCATCTCGACACGCCTTCATTGGTGCTGTACCCCAACCGGGTGCAACAAAATATTGCATTGCTGATCAAGTCTATTGACGACATTAACCGGCTGCGACCACACGTAAAGACGCACAAATCGCGTGAAGCAACCCGACTGATGCTGGATGCGGGTATCCGCAAGTTCAAGTGTGCGACGATTGCCGAAGCCGAAATGCTGGCGCTATGCGGGGCTCCGGATATTCTATTGGCCTATCAACCCAATGGTGCTAAAATGCATCGGCTGCTGGTGTTGATGAAAGACTATCCAACGATTCAGTTTGCCTGTCTGGTCGATAATCTGATTACGAGCCGTCAGCTTTCAGAACTGGCCGTATCGGCCGGGTTGATCGTGCCCGTTTATATCGATCTGAACGTGGGAATGAACCGCACAGGTATCGCACCAACAGACGAGGTACTTACGCTCTTTGCCGAACTCGACCAGTTGAAAGGCGTTCAGCCTGTCGGATTGCATGCGTATGATGGTCACCTTCGTAACCCGGATTTCGCCGTTCGTACCGCCGATTGCGATGCCGCCTTTGCGCCAGTGCAACGACTAAGCGACACGCTGGTAGCTCGTGGTTTTCCACAACCCAGTATTGTTATTGGTGGAAGCCCGACTTTCCCGATTCATGCCAAAAGACCGGGCGTGGACTGTAGCCCAGGTACGTTCATTTATTGGGACAAAGGCTACCAGACCGGCTTACCTGAACAACCGTTTCTGACGGCCGCGCTCGTTGTGGCACGGGTAATTTCATTGCCCGACGCCACCAAAGTTTGCCTGGATATAGGCCATAAATCAGTTGCCGCAGAGGGCGATCTGGCGCAACGCGTCACGTTTCTGAACGCACCCGAATTGAAAGCAATTGGCCAGAGTGAAGAACACCTGGTTGTTGAAGCGGGATCGGATCATGCTTATCAGATCGGTGACGTGCTGTATGGATTGCCCAATCATATTTGCCCAACGGTTGCGCTTTATGAGCGAGCTTATACCATCGAAAACGGTGCGGTTACGAATGAATGGCTAACCATTGCCAGAGATCGAATGATTTCCGTATAGTATTTTCCAGTATTCGGTTTGCCGTTTTTGTGGCCTATACACGGGGTTGTGTGTCAGCGTGTTAGAAAGTTACAGAATTTATTATGTCGAACTCGACCATCCCATTTTCTCCTCCAGATAATGTTTACAATTGATGCCCACCTCGACCTGAGTATGAACGCGATGGAGTGGAATCGTGACCTCCGTCAGCCAGTCGGGCGATTGCGCGAACGCGAGCAGGGTATGACCGATAAGCCTGATCGGACGAAGGCGACTGTGTCGCTGCCCGACCTTCGTCGTGGCAATATTGGCCTGGTGGTGGCAACACAGATTGCCCGCTTCGTTGCACCCGGTAATCCATTGCCGGGCTGGCAATCGCCGGAGCAGGCCTGGGCACAGACGCAGGGCCAGCAGATCTGGTATAAAACGATGGAAGAAGCGGGCGAAATGGTTCAAATCTGCGATCTGACGAGCCTTGAAAATCACTTGGCCCTTTGGAGTGACGGTACACCGAACGACCAGAAACCAGTCGGTTACATTCTGAGTCTTGAGGGTGCTGATTCGATTATTACGCCAGCCTACGTAGAGCGGGCGTATGCGTATGGGTTGCGGGCCATCGGGCCAGCGCACTATGGTCCCGGTCGCTACGCGCAGGGTACGGACGCAACGGGTTTCATGGGGGCCGCCGGACAGGCGTTACTCAGCGAGATGGAGCGCTTTAATATTATTCTGGACGCGACCCATTTGTGCGACGATAGTTTCTGGGAGGCACTGGATTATTTTAATGGGCCGATTTGGGCCAGTCACAATAACTGCCGCGCCCTGGTTAACCATAATCGTCAGTTCAGCGACGAACAAATTCGGGAACTCATCGTGCGCGACGCGGTCATTGGCGGAGCGCTGGATGCCTGGATGATGGTGCCTAACTGGGTGCGGGGCCAATCGACCCCCGAAGGTATGAATTGTAAGTTAGCCGTTATGATCGACCATCTCGATCACATTTGTCAGATTGCTGGCAATGCCAATCACATCGGTATCGGTTCTGACCTAGATGGTGCATTCGGGAAAGAGCAGTGCCCCTACGATTTGGAAACCATTGCCGATCTCCAGAAAATCCCCGATTTATTACGTCAGCGTGGCTATACGGAGGAAGACGTGGCTAAAGTTATGCATGGTAACTGGCTCCGTTTTTTGAGGAAAGTGTGGCGTTGATTTTTGTAGAGACGCAAGTAAAGGTATACGACCCACTGATGCGGTACTGCGTCTCTACGCTTTATTAATCGGCAAATATGGTTGCTCCACATAACTGCCTGACTTTATCGCGTGAGCGTTTCAGCCGCATTTTTACGGCACTATCCTTCAGTTGAAGCAGGTTGGCAATTTGCCGGATATCCATGTCGTCCTGATATTTCAATCGTAAAATCATCGCTTCTTCCTGCGATAGGGAGTTCATTGCCTTGGTGAGCTGTTGCATGCTGTATTCCAGATCAACAGGTTCATCAGTGCTTATCGCGTGACCCTCAGACTCGTCCTCCTCTTCTACCAGGGTCGTCATCGTCAGCCGATTGCCCAATCGGAGCTGATCCATACAGTAATTATAGGAAATAGAATATAACCAGGTCGAAAACGTTGACCGTTCTTCAAAACGATCGAGGTACGAAAACATCTTGATGAAGATATCGTGCGTAAAATCCTGTGCTTTCTCGGAGTCCTTAGTTAAAGAATAACACCGATTGTAGACTTTATTGACGTAACGATTGTAAAGGGTTTCAAAGCAATCATTAGGACTTGAGGTAAGGTATTGCCGGATTACCTCTTCGTCATTCAGTTTAAGGTTCATGATACTGTACAAGTGTGAAGAATAGAAACAGAGATTTATGTCACTTTTTGTCTGCTGACGATGTAAAGTTGTCCCTGTTATCTGGCTTTATGCACCATAATTCGATGAACTGTATGTTTCACCCGTTTTTTGGTAGAAATTAAGATTTACAGTTTCTAATAGAGATTCTTTTTATACGAATAATAGTATATTTGTTACCAAAATTTTATTTAATATTACAATATATATAATTGATAATTTCAATGAAAGGAATTGTATTTACCGAGTTTTTAGAGATGATTGAGGAGAAGTTCGACTATAAATTAGTAGATCAATTACTGACAGAGAGTGACCTTCCTTCGGGAGGAACCTATACGACTATCGGTACTTACGATCACCTCGAAATGGTCACATTAGTTAGTAAGCTAAGCGAACACACGCACATTCCGGTACCTGACTTACTTCGATCCTATGGTCGGTACATGTTTATTACCTTCACAAAAAGTTACCGGCCTTTCGTCGATCGTTCTGATTCAGCGTTTAGCCTCCTCAATTCCATTCAGCATTATATTCATGTGGAAGTAAAAAAAATATATCCAGACGCTGAATTACCCCATTTTACGGTCGAACAACCAACCGAGAATCATTTGCGTATGTACTATGAGTCTGAGCGAAAACTGTCGGATTTTGCGTATGGACTGATCGACGGCTGTTTAGCTTATTTTGGCGAAAAGGCAACCATCACGAAAACGAATCTCACGGACGACGGTAGTCATGTACTTTTTGATATTGTGAAGGAATGACACAAACAGGTGATGCCGATTTATTTAAAAGGCGTTTTGAACGCGAGAAAGCTGCCCGAACTCAGGCTGAAGTTATTTTAGAAAAAAAAGCGCTGGAGCTTTACGATGCGAATGAACAGCTTAAGCACTTAAATGAAAATCTTGAACAACAGATTCGGGATAAACTGGCTGAACTTCGTGAGAGTGAACAGCGCTATCGTCAGCTCATCGAGTCCGTTCAGGATATCATTTATAAGATTGCGCCCAATGGTGTTTTTACCTTTGTCAGCTCTGTCGTTGAAAAGCTGCTGGGCTATACAGAACAGGAGTTTGTCGGTAAGCATTTTACGGATTTTGTAGCGCCTGGCTATCGAAAACAGCTCGTCGAGTTTTATCAGACGATGCTGCTTGAGCGCCTGGATAGTACCTATACTGAGTTCCCGGTAGTTGCCAAAGATGGGCGTATTGTCTGGATCGGTCAGACGGTTCGATCGATTAATAACAACAACGAAATAAGCGAACTCGTGGCCGTAGCGCGCGATGTGTCCGATCGTAAACAGACCGAAATAGAATTACAGACCACCCAAACCCGACTCTCGACGCTTATAACCAGCCTGCAATCCGGGGTGCTGGTTAAAGATGAACAACGACGTGTCATTCTGGTCAATCAGTTGTTTTGCGACATTTTTGATGTTAAAGAAAGTCCGCAGCAATTGATCGGGCTCGATTATTCCCAATCGGCCGAGCAATTCAAGCATTTGATGGAAGATCCGAACGGATTTGTTCAGCAGATTGAACAACTGGTTCAGAATCGCCAGGCAACGGTCGGTGAGGAAATCAGGATGGTGAATGGCCGTATTCTGGAGCGCGATTATGTCCCCATTTACTTCGGTGAGGAGTTTATGGGGCATTTGTGGAAGTACAGTGATGTCACCGAAAAATACCTGGCTCGCGAACGTATTCGCCGAAGTGAAGAAAAGTACCGGGGGATTATGAATAACATGGAACTGGGGTTGCTGGAAGTAGACAATGACCAGAGGATTATTCGGTCTTACGAGCGGTTCTGTAAGATGATCGGCTATACAGAAAACGAGCTGATTGGTAAAAAAGCCGATGAGTTTCTGGTTGCTCCCGAATTTAACACTGTTATTAACCAGCAGCAACGCGAGCGGCAGCAGGGAAATGCGGGGTCTTACGAATTACAGCTTGTGAAACGGGACGGTAGCCGCATTTGGGTGCTGGTCAGTGGCGTTCCCATTCTGGACGAAGAGGGATCAATTGTTGGTTCGATGGGCATTCACTATGACCTGACTGAACGTAAGCAGCTGGAAGAGGAACTGGAGAAGGCAAAACAGATTGCCGACGATGCCCGGCAGGCTGAAAAGCAGTTTCTGGCTAACATGAGCCATGAGATCAGAACGCCCCTCAATGCCATTATTGGCATGTCGCACCTGCTCTTTGATACGCAGCCAAGCCGTCAACAACGGGAGTACATTGATATTCTGAAAACATCTGCTGATTTTTTACATAGTCTAATCTCCGATCTGCTGGATATGACCAAAATAGAAGCCGGCCGAATTGAGGTATATGCCCGACCATTCGATCTGGGGGGCCTGCTCAGGGCTGTTCAAAAAGTGTTTGAAATGAAAATTCAGGGCCGCCCGATCGACATTGATGTGATGCTCGATGCCCGAATCACCGATAATTTTATTGGGGATGATGTGATGTTAAACCAGATATTGATGAATCTGGTTGGAAACGCTGAAAAATTTACCGAGGAAGGAAGTATTCAGATTACGGCCCGGATCAGAAAGCAGGATGAAACAAATTACTGGATCGAATTTACGGTCGCTGATACCGGTATAGGTATTCCGGAGGAAAAACTGGAGGTAGTGTTTCAGAAATTTAAGCAGGTAAATCCACAGGGGCATAAGCACAAAGGAACCGGCCTGGGCCTTGCTATAACGAAGGAACTGGTTGAAATTCAGGGCGGTACTATAGCTGTCAAGAGCCGGGAGGGAGAGGGCAGCCAGTTTACGTTTATGCTCCCATTTCGCAAAGGCGACGCATTGGCTGAACCCGCACCATCCGCTGTCGGAGATGCCTCGATGGCTGACGAACTAAAGGTTTGTCATATTCTGGTTGTAGAGGATAACCTCATGAATCAGAAGTATATCAGTAGCCTGCTTACCAAATGGAACATGCCCTATACGCTTGCACTGGATGGTAAACAGGCCGTTGAAGAAGCTAAAAAACAGCGCTTCGATATCATTCTGATGGATATACAGATGCCCATTATGAATGGCTATGAAGCAACTGTTGCCATTAGAAGTACGCACAATCCCAATCAGCATATCCCAATTATCGCTTTAACCGCATCGGCCATGCTCGATCATAAAAATATAGCGCTGGAGGCAGGAATGAACGATTTCCTGACCAAGCCATTTGAGCCTGCCCAGCTTCGTGATTTACTACAGCGGTATGCGCCAGCTGAGCTTCAGGCCGATGCCGAAAATGTAATTGATCGGGAGCGATTAACGCTTTTATATGGAACCGATACCGCCTACGCAGCTGAAATGTTCTCAACCTTTCTGACAGATATCATCCCTGAAATCAATGAGTTATCAACACTGTGCCTGGAGCAAAACCGTACCCTATTGTCGCGCAAAGTACACAAGCTAAAACCGACCTTTGGCATGGTGGGTTTGTCGATACTTGAAGAAAAAATGGTTCAATTGGAAAAGATAATAAAGCAAGGATCTGAAAATGAAATATTGCAAATATATTGTAACGATATTATCGTAAAAACTAATGAAATGATTCCTGTTTTGGAAGAAGAAGCACAAAAGCTATCGTAGTTATAGACCATGGTTTTGACCTGTATTATTGTTGAAGATGAACTGATGTCTCGCAAGTCGTTGCAACGACTTTGTGAACAACACGGTTCGTTAGAAGTTTTAGGTGCTTTTGACAGCGCCACTACCGCATTGGATTTTCTGGCTGAACAAATGGTTGATTTGATTTGGCTGGATATTGAATTGCCAGGCTTAACCGGTTTTGAGATGCTGGAAAAGCTGCCGTCGATCCCGTTTGTGGTTTTAACGACCAGTAAAACCGAATACGCTTTCGACGCCTTTCAATACCAGGTGACCGACTACCTTAAAAAACCAATTACGCTGCCCCGTTTCAACATAGCCGTTGAGAAAGTATTGGAACTGAATAGCCGCGCTAAACCAAATTCAGCCATTGGGCGACAGGAGATATACATTAAGTCCGAGGGACGATATATTCGACTGCCGTTTGATACAATTTCTTACATCGAAAACACGGGTGACTATGTGAAAATTTTTACTCCAACACAGACGCATATTGTCTATACAACAATGAAATACCTGGAAGAAAAACTAGGTAGCCAGTTTCTTCGCGTACATCGATCCTTTATCGTTCATCTGGATAAGATCGTTGATATTGAAGAAAATACGCTGGTAATCAGCAATAAAGTGATTCCGATCAGTCGAGCCAATAAATCAGAATTGATGAATCGGCTCAATCTGTTATGAACATACGGCCGAAGTGAACGGGTAATCGGTGGGTTATCGAAATTTGCTGAACACCAGGATTAATTACAAAATCAGAATCGTTTTTGGCTGTACTAACTACTCAATAAGTTAGTCACTGCTTACTTTTATTGGCTACCGGGTTGGAATTCATTCCGCGAATAGCGACGTTTGCCGCCGTTCTCCTTTCAATCTATTTTTTATGAATGATTCTCAGCTAGCCAGTCTTTTCCCATCGAATGTGTCGGCTATTCCGGCCGACTACCGTATTGAACCGATTCACCAGCGCGAATACCTGATTAATGGAGAAATGCGCCACTGGAGTGGTCCCGTTTCGGAGGTATACTCGCCCATCTGTATACCCGCCGAAGGGGGTACTCTAGAACGTGTACTCGTTGGGAGTTTCCCGGTCACGACCGATAAGGAAGCGCTCGAAGCTTTAGAGTCTGCCGTCAATGCCTATGACAACGGTAGGGGAGAGTGGCCAACCATGTCCATCGAGGGCCGCGTTCGGTGCATGGAAACCTTCATCGGCAAAATGCTGGAAAAGCGGCAGCTGGTGATTAATTTGATGATGTGGGAGATTGGCAAGAATCTGGCCGACTCGATCAAGGAGTTTGATCGGACGGTCAAATACATCTACGACACCATTGATGCACTCAAAAACATCGACCGCGCAAGCTCCCGATTTCGCATTGAAGAAGGAATTATTGGGCAAATCCGGCGGTCTCCGCTGGGTGTCGTCTTAGCAATGGGGCCGTTTAACTACCCGCTTAATGAGACGTATACAACGCTCATTCCAAGCATTCTGATGGGCAACACCATTCTGTTTAAGACGCCTAAACACGGTTCCCTGCTACACTATCCGTTACTGGAAGCCTTCCGTACGAGCTTTCCGAAAGGTGTTGTCAACTCGCTCTATGGTCGTGGAGCCAATGTGATTCCGCCCGTTATGAAGTCGGGTAAGATCAATGTACTGACGCTGATTGGCTCTAGCCGTGTAGCCGATGAATTACAGCGATTCCATCCGAAGCTCAACCGGCTCCGGTCGGTAATGAGTCTGGATGCTAAAAATGCGGCAATTATTCTGCCCGATGCCGACCTGGATGTAGCCGTAAAAGAATGCCTGCTCGGATCGCTTTCGTTTAATGGTCAACGGTGCACAGCCATCAAAATCATCTGGGTACACCGTTCAGTTGCCGACGAGTTTCTGCGTCGCTTCGGACCGGAAGTGAGTAAGTTGAAACCAGGAATGCCGTGGGATGCCGGTGCTCAAATCACGCCTTTGCCTGAACCTAGCAAACCTGATTATCTGGCTGAATGTATTCGTGAAGCGCAGGCCGGAGGTGCAACTGTCATAAATGAAAGTGGTGGACAGATGGCTGGATCGCTGTTCAAGCCCGCCGTTGTTTACCCTGTTCTGGAAGGAATGAAACTGTATCGTGAAGAACAGTTTGGCCCCGTTGTTCCGGTAATACCGTTCGACTCTATCGAGGAGCCCATCAATTACATCATTACTGCCGACTATGGCCAGCAGGTGAGTATTTTTGGAACCGACACCGATCAGATTGCTGAGTTGATCGACCCGCTTGTCAATCAGGTAAGCCGTGTCAATATCAATGCTCAATGCCAGCGCGGGCCCGATACATTCCCGTTTACAGGGCGCAAAGATTCGGCCGAAGGAACGCTGTCTGTTGAGGATGCACTACGATCGTTTTCTATCCGAACGGTGGTTGCAACCAAAGATACAGTTTCCAATAAAGAGATACTGAATGACATTATTAGTGAGCATAAATCGAAATTTCTGTCAACAAATTTTATCTTTTAGAATTTGTTTGGAACCACAGGCAATTTTCGGTTGAAATACGACTGGGTCATTTGGCCCGGTCGTTTGTTTTTTGGTTATTGCCAGCTTATAAAACGTTTACCTACGATTGCTCGAAGCACATAAACTCACCAAATTATTTGGCCCGATAGCGGCTGTTCATGGCGTATCGCTGAAGCTTGAACCGGGTACTGTTATGGCACTTGTTGGGGCCAGCGGTTCCGGAAAAAGTACCTTATTGAGTATGTTAGCCGGTCTGACAGATGCCGACGAAGGCGAAGTCCGGCTCAATGGTGAACGGGTGCCGGGGCCATCGGAGGTACTGGTTCCCGGTCATGAAGATATCCGGCTTGTTCATCAGGAATATCAACTCATGCCAAATGTATCGGTTCGCGAAAATATTACCTATGCACTGCGTTTTTTTGAGAAAAGCTACCGCGAGTTTCGGGTCGATGAACTGCTGAAGCTCTGCCGATTGACGGATGTGCAGGATCGTTTGCCGCGCCAGGTTTCAGGTGGCGAAAAACAGCGTACGGCCATTGCCCGCGCTATTGCCGATAAGCCTGCGGTATTGCTTCTGGATGAACCATTCAGCCACCTCGATTTACCCAACCGACTCATTGTTCGCGATCTGCTAGTTGACCTGGTTCGGCACGAAAACACAGCCTGTCTTCTGGTGACCCACGATGCCAGCGATGCGCTATCAATTGCCAATTCGTTAGGAATTTTGCGCGATGGCCGTTTGGTTCAATTCGGACCCCCGAAAGAGGTTTACCGGCGACCTGCAACAGCTTATGCCGCCCGAATGACGGGTTCGGTCAATATTTTGAAAGCAAAGCACCTGCCCACTTTAGGCTTGTCCGGAGTTGATAATCCCGAAGCCTTATTGTGCCTGCGTCCGGAGCAGATTCGATTGGATGATATGGGCCTAAGTGGGACAATTCGGGCCTTGTTTTTTAAAGGTAGCCATTACGAAATAGACGTTGAACTATCGCGTTATGTATGCCTGCGTATGCTATCGACCCGCGATGACCTACAGGTTGGCCAGCTTATTGGAATCAAAATAGCTGGCGAATCGATCTGGAAGCTCCAACGCTAACTTTTCTAACCCCGGTCGTTTTTTTGCGTTGTAAGTGTAAACAAACGAACAAAACGTTATGGAACAGCCACAGCAGGAAGATGAAAAAGAAAGAGGCACCGACCCGTCATCCAGACCCGATAAAAACTTTTTAGTAAGCGAAAAACACGACGATGTTGATGCTTCGGGCGTAGACGACAACTCGACAGGAAAAAAAGATGATTACCTGGGTAAATCAAATGATTACGAGGACTAATCATACGCAAAAAGCCGATCTACGAGAATAGATCGGCTTTTTGCGTATGATTAGTCCTCGTAATCAGAGCATTCGTTTGATCAACTGCTCAACGGATATACCCTCAGCTTCTGCTTTAAAGTTGCGAACAACGCGATGGCGAAGTATCGGTAAAGCAACGGCACGAACATCCTCGATATCGGGTGAATATTTGCCATTCAGCAATGCATTGCATTTGGCCGCCAGAATCAACGCCTGTGATGCCCGTGGCCCAGCCCCCCATTCCAGATATTGATTCGCATCCGAAGCGGCTAATTCGGTATTCGGGCGGGTTTTGTGAACGAGTTTAACCGCGTATTCAACAACATTATCGACAACGGGCACCCGACGCACCAGGTGCTGAAACTCCCGGATTTCTTCCCCTGTAATAACCTGCTGTACTTCGTAACGCTGATCGCTCGTGGTGCTTTTTACAATGTCCAGCTCCGACTGATAAGACGGATAATCGAGGTATATGTTAAACATGAACCGGTCGAGCTGAGCTTCGGGTAGGGGATAGGTTCCTTCCTGCTCGATGGGGTTCTGCGTGGCCAGTACAAAGAACGGACGGCCTAGGTTATACTTCTGACCCGCAATGGTAACCGCATATTCCTGCATCGCTTCCAGCAAAGCCGACTGCGTTTTAGGAGGTGTCCGGTTTATCTCATCGGCTAGAATGATATTAGCGAAAACGGGCCCTTTTATGAATTTGAAATTTCGTTCCTGATCGAGTGTTTCGGAGCCCAGAATATCCGACGGCATCAGGTCGGGCGTAAACTGGATCCGATTAAACTCCAGGTCAAGTGCGCCGGCAATGGTCTGAATAAGCAGCGTTTTAGCCAGCCCCGGCACACCTACCAACAGGCAATGCCCCTGACAGAAAATAGCCGTTAACAGCAGTCTTACGGTATCATCCTGACCAATAACAACCTTAGAAATTTCAGATTTTAGTTTTTTGTAAGAGGTAGTAAGGGCTTCTGCAGCAGCAACATCCGATGAGTAAGGCACAGGTGAAAAGGGGTTAATGATGAATACTACATGATGAGACGGTTTGCCGATGTGGATGAGTGATGAAGCAGTTGCGGTCACCAGTCATCCACATCGGCAAACCGTCTCATCACTAATTTCCGCCCTGACCGAGGGCGGCCGCACTATTTTGGGTAGTACCAAAGATGCGACAGCTTTGAAATTCAGGATCGACGGTGATATAAACATCAGCAACCGACTTTCGGAACCACTCATCAATAGCGCGGTTCTTTTTGTTGGTTAACACAATGTTCTGGAGTTTTTCAAAATCAATCTTGAAATCGGCCGTGTGGGGCGCTACTTTACTCTTGAAATACAATATTCGTACCGCACTTTTACCGTCTTCAGTACGGTAAGGCAGTGGAGCCGAAATACTACCCACTTTCATCGTGTCGAGCATCTGAAACATCGCGTATTCCATCGTGCCATCCATAGCCAGACGGCTGCTTCCCGATTGTGCATCGCGAATAAGGCCACCAGCGTCGGCTGTGCTTTTGTCTTCTGAAAAATCGTGGGCAGCCTTATCAAACTTTATCGAATCGGCAACGATAAGTGTCCGTAAACTATCCAGATAATGGGATGGACCTGTTAAATCCAGTCGATTATAATCGGGCCGGATCAGGATGTGCCGGGCGTGATATTCGGCTCCTCGGGTTTCCAGTAACTGAATGAGGTGAAGACCAAAATCAGATTCAACAACATCTGAAATGTCGTTCGGTTTTAGTTTCAGAGCTGCTCCTTCAAAAGGGGCTACCATCGCTCCCCGCTTGGCAAAGCCGAGGTCACCGCCGTTCTGGGCAGAACCAACGTCTTCTGAATTTTCTTTGGCTAATTTGGCAAAATCTTCACCCGCCTGAACACGCTTTTTGAGATCCAGCAATTTCTGGCGCAGCACCTCTTTTTGCTCTTTGGTCGGTTTCGCAAACCGAACAATTTGCCCAACTTCAACGTCGGCAGGCATGTAAGGCAGACTGTCTCTCGGAATAGCATCGAAGAATTTTCGAACGTCACGAGGAGTTACCTTCATGTCGGTCGTGATCTTCTGCTGCATTTTCTGAACAATTTTCTGATCTTTCACCTGCTGGCGAAGTTCACTTTTGAGCATCTCCAGGCTTTTTCCGTAGGCTTCAATGATGTTTTTCTCGGAACCAAACTGCTGGACCATGTATTGCATCCGCTGGTCGAGTTCGCTATCTACGATCTTGTCATCGACTACAACGGAGTCAATTTCCGCTTTCGCCAGCATCATTTTGTTGATAACCAGACTTTCCAGTAACTGACATTTCTGGGGAGGAGTTTGATTCTGGCCAACATAAGATTGGTAAGATTCTTCAAGATCAGACCGAAGAACGTAGTAGTTATCGACCTTTGCAATGATCTTATTCAGGCTTACACCCTGACCCTGGCCAAAGACCGGTGCGGTCAGAAACCAGCCCATCAAAACGATGTAAGCACTACAGATTACTTTTTTCATGATCTAAATATACGCACAGAACCCAAATAGCTCTGAGTTTTAAGGAAATTTAAGACGTGATTCTTGATTTAAGTGGTTAGATTTCGGACGTTGGACACTGGACTTTCCGTTTCTACTAATAGAAATTTAACCGCTGTTCTTTTATCGTTTACTTCGCTAGTTTCCGGATTTCGTCTTCGTTCACTTTCACGGGATACTTTTGTCGAAGCTGAGCAATCCATTGTTGTTCGAGTACCGTCTGATAGTCGTTAATGACTGCACCCCTGGCCTCAGCAAACGTTTTACCCCGCGCCTGGTCAAGGCGACTGATCGTTATCGAAACAGATTTTCCATCCCGATTAAACGTTGTTGTGCCTTCCTTCCACTGATCGATACTGTCCAGAAATGGATTGTTCCCTTCCGCAAAAATGCCTTCGGTAACCGTTACGGCTGGATTGCCCGAGGGAATCTGATGGTTACTGTTCAGAACTTTCGCAATGTCGGCCTTGGCATTCGAAAAATACTGAAACGAAATTCGGCGCTGAACCCCTGTGTCTTTGGTCGCATCAGTTGTTCGACGGGGTGGCGCGCCCTGGTAATCCTTCTCCGCAATGCGATTCAGCGAAATACCGCTCTTCTGTAAATAACTGACAACGGCTCGAATCCGACCCGCCGAAACAGAATCGCGTTCTGTCGCATCATGTGCCCCCGATACTTCAACAACATAGTCGGGATTGCGGGCAAGAGTCACCAAAACGTCATACATATTATCCCGCTGCAGGGCAGCCAGAGCTGTTTGGTTACGGTCATAAAGCAAATCGGGCGCCGACCGTTTGAGTTGGTAGGGCGGTTTGCCGGCCAGCATTTCGCGGGCTTGTTTCAGCAAATCGTCGTTCTGAGCCACGATGATCGTTGCGACAGCACGTTCGGGGAAACGGTATTTATCTTTGTTTTGGTCAAAGTACTGCCGTTGCCCTGTTGAGTCCGTCATCGATCGTTCCCATACGTTTTGCTCCATTACCTGCGAGAGCAGGACACCATCCCGAATCTCGTTGAGCAGCGAACGAAATTCTGATGATTTTTTGTCCAGATTCGCTTCTTCAGTAGCAATTAACTGATCGCCTTCAAACCGGTCGAGTAATCGGCGCATCGAAACCGCAGGTGAGCCCGTAGAAGGTGTGACGGGATTCGTAGTGGCTAAAGCCGGATTGCGTTGGGGCAGCTGTTTCTGACGCACATAAGCGAAAAACTGGTTGGTTGTAACGGGCTTACCGGAGATCGTAAAAAGGGGTTTATTCTGCAAGGCAGGATCAAGTGGTTCAGAGTAGCGCCATTGGCCACGCAATAGATTGCTATCGGCTTTGGCTAATGCGGTTTCAACTACCACTTTATCCTCTTGGATCGCGTACTCTTTCTTTAGCCGTTGTACAGTCGCCTGCCGCAATACATCCGCGCGGGTATCGGTCATCACGCGCTGACGTAGCGAAGGGGCCAGATCTGCATAAGGCTCCAGCCCTTTACGTTCAACGAGCTTAATGATATGCCAGCCATAGTTTGTGCGGACAGGTTTCGAAAGCTCACCCGGTTTGGTTAAGCCAAAAGCAGCTTCTTCAAAAGCGGGGACTTGCTTATCGACGCCAAAGATTGGTAGCAATCCGCCGTTTGATCGGGAGGTTACATCGTCAGATACTTCCTGACAAACGGTTTCAAAGGCTTCTCCTTTTTGCAGGCGGGTATAGGCCGCATCGATACGATCCTGGGCGGCTTTTTGGCCCGCTTCGTCCGCACTGGGACTCAGACGGACCAGAATATGGGCAACCCGTAGTTTCCCACGGCTCGGTCGGCGGTTGTTGACCTTAATCAGATGATACCCCGATCGTGACCGAACAGGCATCGAAACCTGGCCCACGGGCGTCGTATAGGCTACTGTTTCAAGTGGATAAACGAGCGAAAAGGCAGTAAGGTAGCCCAGATTTCCACCATTGGGCGCTGTCTGGCTATCCTGTGAATTATTGCGGGCCAGTGTAGCAAAATCAGTACCAGCCAGTGCCTGTTTGCGAATTGACACCACCTTTTGGTAGGCTGCAAGTGTATCGGCCGGAGCGGCATCTTCTACAACCGAAACCAGAATATGCGAAGCATTTATTTCCTCCTGCATCCGCTGGTAGGCTTCGGCCGACAGGGATTCGACCAGCACTTTGTCGGTCAGATACGACTGGGCCAGTTGCTTTCGGTAGGTGTTCATTTCCTCCCGAAAAGCTTCGGTGGTGTCGCGTCCTTCTGTCTCAGCGGCCAGTACTTTAAGTTTCAGATTGGTGTACAGGTCGAAGTAATTCTTAACGTCGGTTCGTTGGGCAGAATCGGACGAGAACTGATTTTTAGTAAACGACTGGAAGAAATCGTCAGTGGTGAAAGCTTTGTTCCCCAGCGTCAGAATAATCGGCTGTGGGGGCGTTTGCTGAACCACTGGTGCGGTTGTTTTGCAGGCTGTTACGGCAAGTGCCAGCAAGATACCGCCTGTGAATTGGCGCATAGCGTCGGGATAGAAAATTGATTTATGGGGTTACTGTCTGCTACTAGCGGTAGTACTGATTGCATACCTCAGTAGACTAAAAACCAAGTTAATGACAAAAACATTCGTTCTTCTTAAGCAACGCTACAGGCGATTGCTTATTGGCGATTGGGCTGGATTTTCACGGTTTTAAGGACAATATCATAGTCGAGATGATACTCAAAGGCGTCGCGTAGGTTTTGGCCGGTAAACACGGTGGGTACATGCACAATCCGTTGCTTTTTCTGCCGTAATTCAGCTTCATGAATCTCAACGCTGCTTTGCCCGAGCAGATCGTCGTCGTCCAACTGATCGACAAGTTGCAGGCCGATGCCCGAAGCAACCAGGCCAGCCGCCACGTATTTCAGCGGGGTCAAAACTTCTGTGGCTGTTACGACCAGTGCTGCTGGCCCTGACACGATGTTATGCACCCGGCGAACCCGGTCCAGCAGTTGCTTTGCCCGATTGTAATCGTCCACTTCAATCAGTACTAGTGACGCAACAATACGACCGTTGCGAGGTAATTCCAGACTGATGGGCAACGCTTTGGCAGAACCGGCTGCCCGAAGGTCGAGCTGTTGGCCTTTCTGCATTGGTTCTACACCCCAACCGCCATTGACAACCGATACGGGTTTGTTTTTGGCGTCATAACTCGTCATGGAATAGGCCATCATCAATTCATCACGACGACTAACAGTTTCTTCCAGATTTACTGCTTTCAGCAAATGTGGTGTTAATTCGGCGGTGAACGCGGTTTGCCTGGCACATCCACTCAAAACGAGTGAAAGCGTGAACGAGATAAAGAGTGAACAGATTCGCATAAATTAAGTCGCTCAGGAGGGTATTTCGTCGACGATGGACTCGCCCGACGATTCGTCACCACTGGTCCATTGCCAGCGTTCATGCAGCCGAATGCGGCCATCTGGCAGTTTTTCGGGTGTTGATCGACACCGACCTGTCATCAATTCGCCCTGTGTGTTGACATGCTGGTAGCGCATATCCAGGCTTTGATCGTCCTGAACAGTGGCAATCAGAAACCCTTTCACAATGGCTCCACCCTCATAATCTGCCCAAACGAGCTGGCCTTGCTGGTGGTAATGGAACACGGTTTCACCACTGACTTCGCCATTATCGCTGTTGGCAACGGATCGAAACGTTTTGTTATCGTACATAGATTCGTCAGACACTAGGTTCCTGTTGGCTCAGACAATGAAAACTGCCCAGACCCCAGACAATATCGGTCGAGTCGATGCCAATTACCTGGCGGTCGGGAAAACACTGGCCGATGATGTCTAATGCTGGCTGATCTTTATTGCAGCGGAACGTTGGAACAATAACCGATTTGTTGGTTATGAGAAAGTTGGCATACGAAGCCGGTAGCCGCAGCCCATCGCTCACTACCGGATCGGGCATGGGCAGCTCAACGATGGTCAGTTGTTTGCCATTCAGTAACCGCATCTGCTTTAGTTCCTGATGGATTTCCTGAAGAAATGGGTAATTGGCGTCGTTTTGATTTGGCTCATAGGCAGCCAGCACCGTATCCTCGTTCACAAAACGGACCGTATCGTCAATATGCCCGTCGGTATCGTCGCCAACGATACCCTCTTCTACCCAAAGCACTTGCTGAACACCGTAGTAATCGCAGAGGTATTGTTCAATTTTAGCCTGCGTCAGATGACTGTTGCGATTTTGGTTGAGCAGGCAGGCCCGACTCGTTAGTACAGTTCCGGCTCCATTGAACTCAACCGAACCGCCCTCCATAATGATGCCTGGAGTCACGTAGTCCAGACCACGATAATGGGCAATCTCAACTGGAATCAGATCGTCACGGTCGAAAGGTGGATACTTGCCCCCCCACGCATTATAACCCCAATTCACGATCATCCGTTGTTTATTCGCCGGATTGATCAGAAACGCGGGGCCATGATCACGACACCACGAATCATTGGTCGGGTGGGGCAGGAGCGTGATCCGATCCATGTTTACACCAGCCGCCAGCAGACGCAGTTTGGCCGCCTGAATCACAATGTCGTTGTGGGCATTGATGCAGACCTGTTCGCTGTCAGAAATGGCCTTAATGAAATCGATGTAAGCTGGAAACATCAATTCCTGGCGCTCGTTGGTCCACGACGCTTCGGTATGTGGCCAGCTCAACCAGGTTGCTACGTGGGGATGCCACTCGGCCGGAAAGAAAAAGCCCTCACGGGCAGGAATCAGGGACGTTTCGGATGAAGAGGTCAAAGACATGAACGTTGGTACTACAACAAATTGATCGGGCAAAGGTACGAAATACGGGTGGGTCAATGAACCGTTTTATTGACCACTTCGCGTATAGCGTCTACAGTTAGCCCAATAAAGTCATCGACAATCAGCGATGCTCCGGAACCGGCTAGCTCATTGCGGGTTAGGGTAGTTGCAACGGCGATAACAGCCATACCCGCCCGAAGTCCTGCCTGAATACCCGCAAACGCATCTTCGAAAACCACACATCGCGCGGGTTCAACGCCTACTTTTTCGGCTGCTTTCAGATAAATTTCAGGATGCGGTTTGCCATGTTTAACCAGGCTTGCATCAACGACGGTGTCGAAATAAGGTCGGAGTAATAGGCCGTCAAGTGTAAAGTGCACATTGCTCATCGGTGCCGACGTACCAACGGCTGTCGGAACATTCCGGGCTTTGAGAGCCTCTAAAAGCGTGATCAGGCCTGGTGCTGGCTGGAGATGAGGGCGATAGAGCTCCCGATAAATGGCTTCTTTTTCTTCCGTTAGAACGATAAGTTCGCCGGGTTCAATTGGGCGCTGGAACACATAGGCCATGGCATCGGCCGATACGCGGCCGTTGATATGGTCAATGTATTGATCTCGGGTTAATGGAATGCCTTTGTGTTGCGCAAACTGAAGCCAGGCATTGATATGAAAGTCAGTGTTATCAACTATGACGCCGTCCATATCGAAGAGGGCGGCAAACGGAGCATCGGGCATGGGGAAGAAATGGATGGAGGTACAAAGAAAGCAGATTGTTGCTTACGCTGCATCGTCCATGGCTTGTGTTGCGGGGTTTTCCGGCAAAATGTCACCTGCCAGAACCGCTGCTTCGTGAAGTAATTCCGTCGCTACCAATTCATCGGTCACTGTTTCGATGCGGGTATCAAACAGGTCTTCGACCTCATCGGCTGACTTCAGACCAACCAGAAGCCGACCAACATACAGGAGGTTAAGCGAGAATCGGAGTTCGGGAAGGGCGCGGCTGTGCCGGGTTTGGGGTTCATGTTGCATGGTACCTGATTAACAACTGCCGCACCGAAAAAGTACCTTTAACGGAACAGACACCTATAATTCCTTAATTTTTAAGTTTCGGAAGTAAATAGGGGCTCCTGCATGTTTGCCCTGTAAACCAATGAACCCATGTAAAGGAAGGTCTGCAGCGGGTTTATTGAGCCAGGCCGGAACATCAGAACCATCAGGGTTTTTCTTTGTCGAGGTGAATTTTGTCAGATCAATCGTATTCACCAGTTGGTTGTTTAGGACGATGTAAATCATTTTGCCCTGGCAAGTCAGCGTATAGCGATTCCATTCGCCGGGCTTTTTAACAACGCTTTTGGTAGGGCCCTGATGGCCGAAGAAAGCCCCGCATTGCCAGTTTGTGGGCGATTCTGCCCATTTCTTGGCATGATCGTCGGCAATCTGAATTTCGACCGAGTTCGGAATCCAGTTGGTGGTGTCGCTGCAATGCACCACAACGCCACTGTTGGTGCCATCGGCCGTTTGAAAAAATAAATCAAGTATAAAGTCATTATAGGGCTTGGCCGTCCAGATTGATTTATCGGCGGTTGCGGTCAATACACCTTCCTCGAAACTCCAGACACCTTTCGGATAGCCAGCGTCAGAAAGATCGCGCTCAAAGAGTGGTTTCCAGCCAGCTCCGTTTGTATTTGGGTGGCCGGTAGGAGGTGTTTGGGCAAAAAGCTGAATAGTTAAGGCTACCAGCCAGCCCGTCAATAGCAAGCACTTCTTCATGGAGGTTAAGTTGTTGCAGTCTGATAACTGGGACTTTCGCTGTGAAGCGTGCCACCGCAGCCGCGGACGGTCGCAACGGCGGACCGTGGTTATTTGTTCGCCATTAGTAACCGTGGCATGCTTCACAGCGAAAGTCCCAGTTACAAAGAAAGTCGTTTAACTACAAAGGCCCATCGTATGCAGAGAATTAATTTCTTTACATACGATGGGCCTTTACCCGTGAGTGATGGTCAGATCAAGGTGAATCGATCGAGTATTATTGCACCCTGCATCGATTCAGGCTTAAACTAAGGCTACCTGGTCACCAGGTTGATGCTGACTTTGAGAAGCATCACTCTGGCGGAAGCTTTTCATAATCCAGCCACCGCCAATAACATCGTCGCCTTCGTAAAAAACAGCGGCCTGACCGGGTGCAATTGCCGAAACGCCTTCATGGAAAAGCACTTCGATTTTATCATCGGAAAGCTGCGAAATAGTGGCTGGCGTACCCGCATCTTTGTACCGTACTTTGGTGACCGTTTCGAGCGGACCAGCAATATGATCGTATTTCTGGAGATTCAATTTGCTGACAAGCATTCCATCACGATACAAATCTTTATCTACGCCTAAAACCACCTCGTTCGTATCTTTCCTGATTTCAGTCACGAACATGGGCTGACCAAAAGCCATGCCCAGGCCTTTTCGCTGGCCAATGGTATAAAATGGATAACCCTGATGTTTGCCCAACACTTTGCCGGTGCCTTCCAGCACGAAATTGCCGCCAGCTACCTCCGTTTCCAGACCAGGCACTCGACGTTTCAGAAAACCACGGTAGTCATTATCGGGCACGAAACAGATTTCATACGATTCTGACTTTGTGACAAGTTCAATAAAGCCCCGTTCTTTAGCCATTTCGCGTATTTCGGATTTGCGAAGGTGCCCTAGTGGTAGTTTTGTCCGGCTCAGGCTTTCCTGCGATACACCCCAGAGCACGTAAGATTGATCTTTGAGGGTATCAACGCCTTTTGAAATAATATGCCGGCCATTTTCTTCCCGAATGTGGGCGTAGTGACCAGTGGCAATGGATTCGCAATCAAGCCGATCGGCCCGACGAAGCAGGGCATCCCATTTAATGTGGGTGTTACACAAAACGCATGGGTTCGGGGTTCGGCCTTCAAGGTATTCGCCCGTAAAGTGGTCGATCACATAATCGCCGAACTCTTCGCGAATGTCCAGAATGTAGTGTGGGAATCCCAGACTTACGGCAATGTTGCGGGCGTCGTTGATGCTGTCGAGACTGCAACAGCCGGTTTCTTTCTTTGTACCGCCCGACGAGGCATAATCCCATGTTTTCATGGTCATGCCGATTACTTCATAGCCTTCTTCGTGCAGCATAACCGCTGCCAGTGAGGAGTCAATGCCGCCACTCATGGCGACTAAAATGCGTCCGTGTTTGCTCATAAAGATCTGCCAGGATTCAAAGTCCTGCGATTTGTCGTTTTATATGGGTCTATTTGTGTCAGTATGGATTGATTATCAATAAGTTGAAATTCTTGCCGAGCCATATTAAAGCAAGAAAAACCATACTTTGTTGTACCCAAAAGTGTTATCTTTGATCTGGTTGATCCTTACAACAGATACGGGCTAACATTAGCCAACGCATATTCATTCAAAATAACGCAATAATTTTATGGCGTCCTCATTCAACGTTGTCTTGCGGTAAGAGACCAATAACGGTTGGGTGAACTGGCCAAGTATAAAAAAATGTCAGTGTCGGGCCTCGAGTGACAGGTTGCACGTTTCAGAGGTAAGGTTTTTTGCTCGTTCGGCAGGTCTCGACTGACCGGACAGGTTTAGAATTAGTTAAGTGGTAATTCAAGCTCATTCAACCAGGCAAATCAATGAAAATCAAACACATTTACCTGCTTTTAGTGCTGATCGCCGTAGCCTTTGTCGTAGGCTGTTCCAAAAAGAATGACGATCCTGTTGCACCCGACTTGGCAACTTCAGCCGCCGGAACCTACGTCGTAAATAGCATAACTCAGTCAACATCAACAGTTGCTATACCATCCAGTGCAAATTATACGATGACTTTAAACCGCGTAAGTAATAACGTGGTGGATATGGTATATAAAACATCCTTAACGGGTTCCAGCCTTATACCAAGCGTACCACTCAGTGGGACACCGGCTGTGATCACTTTTCAAAAATCATATTCCATCACGGCTACTGCGAATGGAAATGCGAATGGTGACATTACGAATGGTATACTAACCTTCAATACAGTTGAGGGGGGAGTGACGTATAAAATTGTTGCCAAAAAGTGAAGATTGCCAGGTTCTGGCAGCTAGTAGGAGAAATGGACGAGGCTTGACTCCCTATGCCAGCTAAGTATGTTGATTTTTAATAAACCCTAAAGAAAGCAGCTTTGGATTGAACTATTAAAAGACCCTTTTATTCGACGACTAGTTGCGCTTTTTGGCTCTAATCACAAATTGTTTACTTTGGGGTTAGGGCAATATTTTTTCGGGCGATTCAGAAGAAAAATAGACCGATATGGAACAACGCTCCCTTTTGAGACGAAGGAGTTATCAAATAGCTGCTACTTTAATGGGGCGTATAAAGCGACAGTGAAATAGGGAAAGGTAGCGTCATTTTAATTAGTTATCCCATATTGAAGCGCTAAGGGTATACCTGTGGAATGTTTGGAAGCAAAGGCCCCTGGCGATACATATTCGAAATCAAGTTTACGGCCACCCTCCTTTTGAAAATATTCCTGTCGGATGTGGTAAAAGCCTTTCTTTAACGGGACGATATACGATGCGCCCAGTGCTTCTCCCCCGTGTTGCCCGTCATAATCGATTAGCAAGCGATTTTCCAGGTAAAACTTGAAGCCATCGTCCGCATCGATAGCGAAAAGGTAATACCCATCTTCTTGTATTTTGAGTTGCCCCCAAATGGCCAGCCCAAAATTGATCTGCCGGGGCAACTTGTCAAGGCCGAAGCTCGTATCGATCCTGCCTGTTTTTACAGGCTTGAGGATTGTAAAATCCGGCAATTTGCTCCATGAGCCCTCATAATAGGCATAATTGAACCCTCCCGGTTTCATAAAGCGATCCAGCTTGCCTGGCGGTAAATAATCACTAGTCACGAAATTCCCCGAAAAAGACTCGTCGCTACTGGGCCGCTGGGTCATACGCCGGATGATAACTTTGGCTGGACCGGTTAAGATGTTTTCTTTTTTGAATTGAGCAGAGGATCGCGTTGGCTCAGTCCCATCGGTGGTATAGCGTACATTGGTCGTATCGGAAAGTTCCCAAAGGCTGATCGGCTTGTTCTTTAACAGCATCCCGTTCATCGGATGAAAGACGATCCCGCCCTTATGATAGTTCGGGTAACTAAATTTGAGCCCATCATAGGCACTTTTAAGTCGTACAGTGCCGTGCGATTCATCCGGGTAGGCGACTAGTTTCCAAGTAAGTGTGGCCGGTGCATACGTTTTGAGTATACTATCCATTTGCGGGATGCGCATATCGTTCATTCCCGATCCTTCTCTGCCCGTAACGTACAACATTCTGTCGGATACCTTCAAGGTGGTCAATTTGGGTGGAACCATCTTGAGTATCACGTTATTATCCCACCAATAGCTGGGATCGGCCGCGATATATGAGTTGAAAAGCTGCGGCTCAGCCAGCAAAGCATAGGTGACAAAAAGCCCACCAAAGGAGTGGCCAAACAAGGTGTTTTCGCCGTCGGATGGATACGTTTTATTGATGTAGGGTATCAGCTCCTTCTTGAGAAAGTTTAGAAACTGATCCGCACCACCCGAGGTCTGGTTACTTTGGTTATGAGTGGGTAGAAAATCCCGGTTCCGATCTGTATTGAATATACTGACAATGATATTGTGCGGGATTCGACCTTCTTCACCAAGAAGCTGCTCTACATCAGAGAGGAGTTTGGTGTTCCAGTCCCCGTCGAGCACATAGATCACGTCATATTTTTTCTTTGAAGCCGCATCGTATCCTATTGGCAGAACCACCTGAAAATACCGTTTCTCCTTTAGTATTTCCGAGTGGATTGAATCCCGTTTTCCGGGAACTTGCTGGGCCATTATCTGGCAGCTCCCCAACCAAACTAGCAAAAAGAGGGTAACGGCCTTTTTCATCATCAACATCATGTTTACGGGCTTTTTCGAGAAGATGCTACGAGTACTAGGTTGGTTGCATATCAGCATAATATGAAACACATTCCTTTGTCTGACACTCTATCAGGCTTAAAATGATTTTGTATAGGATAGTTACTTATTCTCAAATAAGGCACTTCCTCGCAACGAAGGAGTCTTCATGTATCTACTTCTCAAATGGCCATAGAGAGACGAATCAGCAGACCTGCTACTACAAACGTAGCAAGTCCAATCTGGTGCTGATTCTGTAGCCGGTGAACTAACTCATGGGCTTTGATCAGGAGGAAGTCATCGAGCAGGATAAGGCGCCGGGCTTAATTGTAAAGCAGGGTACTGAAACGCAAAGTGCCCGCTGGTGCGTGTTGCTATCGGGCATTTGGCTTCCTAGCTCAGTCAGTAATAAGCCTAAGCTGTTCTATAGAAAGCAAATGAGGTACTCATGCAGGGCTTGAAAGGGCTCCACGAAGCTCCGGTCAAGGAGTCGATCTAACCGCTGCGTGAGTGTGTAAACGAATTCTTGCAGTCGCCGGTGAAAATACGGTGCTTGCTGACTGACATCCTGGGTTGAGATACCGATTTTTTATCGAGTCCTTGGCTATAAGAAAACCTTCCGGTTAGTAGTTGGCACGGCACAGGTCGCCCTGCACTACTTTCGGAAGGTTTTCGCTTTTGAGGCAATCCCTCAAGCTTCGGGATGACTTAGGTTAGGAGCGTAAAACCTTGACCTGACGGCTATGCGGTAGTGATGCCGGGCTTCTTTGTTTACTAGACCTATCAATTGTTTATTTTTCCACTAGTTCGGGTTTTTTCAGGCAAGCAAATACTTCGCGATAAAATTCGGGATGCGATTGCCAGGTCTGCCCTGTTACTATGTTCCGATCACGGATGGCCTGTTGGGTAGAATACGTTCCACCACCCATTTCAATTTCAGTGCGTACATGTTCGTAGGCTGTTAGCGTTCGGTTGTTCGCTAAACCGGCCGTGACCAGAATCTGTATCCCATGACAGATGGCAAAGATCCATTTACCCTGCCGGTCAAATTCGCGGACTATCTCTAGCAGAGCAGCATGGTTACGAAGGTATTCAGGGGCGCGGCCACCTAACAGTAAAATCGCGTCGTAATCATCTACTATTACCTCCTTTATCGTCAGATCTGAATCCATACAATAGCCGGGCCGCTCGATGTAAGTATCCCAACCAGGCTCAAAATCGTGCATAACCAGGTTAAGTCTACGTTTGCTGGGGGCGGCAATCACGGCCGTATCACCTTCTTCCTGAAAGCGGTGAACGGCATAGAGGGTTTCGTAACTTTCGCCACCATCGCCGGTAACGATTAAAATTTTTCGATTCATAGATGTAAGAATTTAGAACATAGGGTAGAAATATAGCTATTTTGCCAACTAACTTTCTACTCTTTGCTGGCGTAAGCCTTTAGGTTTGTCATTTTATTTTCGGCAAAAAATACCTGTCTTTGCGGATTAAGGGGTACATTGATTAAAAAAAAGCAGGGTCCTTTCAATGTGTGTTTGCCAGTAATCCCAGGCATGTGCCCCGGCAAACTCCTCGTAGATGTGATCAATGTGGTGTGCAACCAGCGATTCGTGTAGGCTCCGGTTGGCGGACAATAACGGATCGTCTTCGCCACAGTCGAAGCGGAACGGTGGCAGAATTGCCTTGTTTTTCAGCAGCCAGTCCAGTACACCATCCTGCTCCAGGGCATCGCGTTGTAAAGTGGCAAAATTGGCTACAAAACCATGTAACTGATCAAAATGCGTAATGGACGACAAGCCACTGAAACCCCGGAAGACCTGCGGATATTTGGCACCTAATCGTAACGCGCCAAAGCCACCCATCGACAAGCCCGTAATATAAACAGGTGAAGACGCCGTAACGTCTGAAAATTGCTCCCGAACCACTTCGATGACATCCTCCACAATCCAGGTTTCATAATTGTCATCCCGGTGAGGAACATATCCTGACCCGTCCCCAAAAAGTCCATCGGAAGGCATTACCAGCACCATTGGCCTGATTTGCCCAGCGTTAATAAGCGCTTGCGTCGTTTGATGAACGTTTCCCTGCGCCACCCAGGACCAATGGCTGCCATACACGCCATGTAACAGAATCACCAGCGGAATTCCCGACATACCTATGGCCTGAGCGGGTTGAAAAACGGTCAAGTCGGCCCGCCGGTTTAAGGCATTGCTTTTGACCGTGATAAAATGCAGCCCCTCAAAAGCTGCGATTTTAGTCGTGAAAAAACGGCTCATGATTCGAAAACGATAACGCCTTTAGCATTGCGGCCCGCGTGCATATCCGCAAAGGCTTGGTGTAAGTCAGTTAGGGCATAAGTACGGGTAACAAGCTGGTCCAGCAATAAATCGCCTTTGGTGTAGAGTTGCTGGAGAATCGGGAAGTCGATCTGAGGTCGGCATTGGCCATAAAGTGGGTTGATATAGACCTTATCCCATTCAAACAGATTCATGTCGATGCTGATTTCCTGTTCGACGCCACTAACCTGCACGGCCACGCCCGCGTTACGAACCATCGCCAGTGGAGCGGCTCCCAGAGCGGGAATGGCCGTACACTCAAAGGCATAGTCAGCCCCGCGTCCCTGCGTCATCGTTTTCACCTGTCTGGCGGCTTCCAAAAGGTTTTTATCGGATTTGTCGGCCAGCACCGTTTCGGTAGCCCCGTAGAATCGGGCCATCTCCAGCCGGCCCGGATTCACATCGACTGCGATAATTTTTGCGGCCCCGGCGATGCGAGCCCCCTGGATAACGTTCAGGCCCACCCCCCCGGTGCCTAGTACTACGACCGACGACCCGGCTTTGACCTTGGCAGCATTGACCACGGAACCATAACCGGTCATCACCCCACATCCCACAATGGCGGCAGACGGAAAGGGCATGTCCACTTGCAGGGTGACACAGGCGGCTTCCCGCACCAGTGCGTATTCGCTCATGGTGCCCAGGCCAAATGACCGCTCAATGGGTTGGCCGTTATACTGCGTAGAGGAAAGAGTGGCGTGTCCCTGGCTAACTTTATTGCCGGCGGTGACGGCTGAATTGCGTTCGCAGATGTGCTGATTACCTTCCTGGCACTGAAAGCATGTGTAACAGGGAATGGCCCAGTTAAGCATTACGGCATCGCCCACCCGAAGAGTAGTTACGGTTGGGCCGGTTTTGACGATGATTCCAGCGCCTTCGTGTCCCATCACTAAGGATTTGGCCCAGGATTGGGAATCCCAGTCGGTATGGCAGATACCAGCGGCCTTGATTTGTACCAGCACTTCATCGCCCTGCGGGTCGGTGATGGTGATGGGTTGAATCGTGTGGTTACCAATTCCATCGGCAATAGCTGCCTGACATTGAATCATGTCTTTACCGTTTTTTATATAGTGATCTTGAATTTATTCGACTATATACGAATCTATCTTGATTGCTCGGCTAACTGAGTCATCAAATTTTTAGTTGAGCGGGTCATCATCGTGTTTATGTCCTAATTCTCCTGTAAAATTCTCCTCTGTTAGCCAGATTCCTATCCTGCTATTTACCCCGAAAGTATGTTTTTTTGTCATGAGTAGCGATAGTGGCTTTCGCCTTCAATCTGAAGGTCACTACTAAGTCCACGATTAACCAAGCAACAGCCCTAAAAGTAGAATGGTCAATGGTTTCTCAAGAAACCTTTCTGGGCTTTGTAGAGAGCAGAGTTGTGCAACAGCCACGGGCGTTTTAAAAAACTTAACTCATTTTTTATAAATAATATGTCCGCAGGGTATTAATGCTGAATCAAGCTGACCGCCTATGCTAACTTTATAAAAAAGGTCTTTGTCGTTTAAGACAATTCCTGTTCGTACGGGTCCATTATCAGGCACGTGCATAAGCAATGCGGTATAGAAAAGGTACTCCTCTTTAGGATTGACCGTTTTTTGCAACCTGGTCGATTTATGAAGGCTAGTATCGAAAAAAGTTAGTAACCCTGTTGCGCCGTAGTCATACAAAGATTCTTTGGCGAGTGTCATTGTGTCTGGAGGCAGAAATAATTTAAAGTAGGAGCCGGCTGAAGATGGAATTGGGAATGAATCCGCAGGAAAATTAATGGTGAGTTCAACCGGAGAATCCGTTTCATTACTTACACGAGTCCTGAATATTCCTCGTCCAAATCGTTCCCCTGTTGGATGAGTGTAAGGTCCGCCTTTGGGTCCGCTGTTTTGTATGACGACGCCTTTGTCTTGTTTTTTACCGGAAGTGTAAAAAACAAATATCAACAACAATGCATATACGGGTAAGTATTTTATCATTAGTTCTTTTTTTATGGCCAAGGGTTTCAACAAACCTACACGTCTTGGTGCAGGGATCTAGTTAATGGTTTGTAAAAGAATGTTAATGAGATGAAAAATTCTCCAAAAGTGTACTGTCTGACCCCTCGTGAAAAGCGACCGAGCATTGGATAAAGGTCTCGTAAAAACGCTCTCTTTAATGAGAATAAGTAGCTTTAGGGATAAACTATGTTTTTTCACGGGTTGCCCCGCGCTGGCAATAAGAACCTCAAGTAGTAGAATGAGAAAAGTATTGATTTTTAAAGTCCTTACCGTTTTAGCCGGCGTAATTTTTCTTTTCAGCGGCTTTAAAGCAACAAGCCAATCGATGGGCCTGAGATCGAAGCTTGGATCAAATACTATTACATTGTCCTTGAGCAAAAATGGAGAATTGCATTACCAGGTAACACGCCGAGATAAAATCATTATTTCCGATTCTCCACTTGGCCTCAACTGTGACGATCAGAATTTTACATCTGGACTCTCAGTCGTTAACGTTTCACCCATTGAAGTAAGAAGGGAGAAATACGACTCGAAGGTAGGTAGCTTTAAAACGATAGATCATGTTTTTGAACGTAAGAGCATAACGTTTAAAAATAGGTCAGGCGCACTCATGATCATTGATTTGGTTACCGGAAATGAGGGCGTTGCTTTCCGTTACCGTTTTCCAGATCAGGATAAAAAAATTCGGGTGATCAACAATGAGATTACTGGATTTCAGATTGAAAAAAATGCGAAGGGATGGTTGCAGCCTTATAATAAAGCAGGAAAGTACACCCCAGGCTATGAAGATTTTTACCTTAAAATACATCCCGGCGACTCAATAAGCAATCCCCGTAATCCTTCTGTGGGGTGGTGTATGCCTGCCCTATTTCAGGTAAATGAAAGTAAAAACTGGGTTTTAGTTGCGGAGTCCGGAACAGATGGTTCGTATCCAGGCTGTCATTTGCAACCTGATTCAAAGGGTGGACTGTATAAAATTGCGTTTGCTGAAACAGACGAAAAATATACCCTTCCCCTGGGTGAAAACAATCATCCAACATCCAGTCTTCCCTGGATTATGCCCTGGCGAGTGATCATCGTTGGTGAACAGGCGGGGGACATCCTGTTGTCAACATTAATTACAGATTTAGCACCTGCTTCTAAAATTGACGATACCTCCTGGATCGAACCGGGCAAAGCCACCTGGTCATGGTGGTCCCATCCTGATGATCATTCACCAGAAATTTATAACCAATTCACTACTCTTGCCGCTTCTTTCGGTTTCAGCTATACGCTGTTTGATGCTGGCTGGGAGAAAGCCGACAAAGAAGGAGGGATCATAGCCAAGGCTACCTCCCAGGGGGTCAAACCAATGGTGTGGGGCTATTCGGCAGCGTATTTCGACCCAGAAAAACGAAAAAAGAGATTTAAAGAATTGGCGGCTATGGGCGTCAAAGGGGTTAAAATTGATTTTTGGTGCTCAGACAGGCAGGAGGTGATGGCTTGCCTGCAGTCACTTTTTGAGGATGCCGCTAAAGAACATTTACTGGTAAACCTTCATGGATCTACCGTTCCAAGAGGCTGGCATAGAACATGGCCAAATTTCATGACAGCGGAAGCTGTTTTAGGAACGGAGAGTTATTTTTATGAACCTAGATATCCTGATAAAGCCGCCGAGCAGAATACAGTATTGCCATTCACCAGAAATGTAGCAGGCCCGACGGACTACACACCGTTTGCACTAACCATCCGAAAATATCCCCGGTTGAACACAGCAGTTCATGAACTAGCTACTGCTATGATATATACGTCCGGCATTATTCATTTTGCGGATTCAAAAGAGGTGTTCGATTCACTCCCTGTGCCGGTTCGACAATTATTGAAAGACATGCCTGCCAGCTGGGATAAAACTGAAAGCATTGTGGCTGAACCGGGTGAGCAACTTATACTCTCTCGTCAGAAGGACCGCCTTTCTTACATTGTCGGAATAAATGGTACGAATAAAGTTGTACCTGTCAAACTTAATCTTGCCAAGTATGCAAAGGGCTTTTCTAAATTTAGAGTAATTATGGAAGGCGAAAATCCATTGATGTCGTTTAAAACGGAAACCTATCCAATCCCGTCTACCTGGCAGTACGCTTTTGCTCCCAAAGGAGGTTTTATTATCCAGTTTGTTAATGAGTAAGACTGGACGAGTTAGGCATATCGCCTTTACTGAATAATTATCTTACAAAAACGCTCCCGTTTGAGATGAAAGAGGGATCAGGTAACACTTAACTTTCGGCAGGAATTTGAGATGATCCTACTATCCGCTACGACAATAGAACGATTGCATTTGTCGTCATTCGTTCCTTCACTGTTTCAGGTAGTGAAGCGCTATAGAGCCGGATTTGAAAACGATCATATCAACCAGCTTTAACGTAAGGTTCTGCTGAAGGCTGCCCCCATCGAGCAATAATCTCCCATTCCCCACCATCACCGGATGGACAACCAAATGAAATTCATCGATAAGGCCTGCTGAGATTAATTCCGGAAGCAGACTTACACTGTCTACGGAAATTTTTTTGCCGGGTTGCTGCTTCAGTTTCAGAAGTTCTTCGGCTGGGTTACTACGAACAAGTCGCGTAGTATACTCCACTTGGTTTAATGAACGTGACATAACCACTTTATCGATAGCCGTAAGTCGTTCAGCAAATCTATTTTCATCGGCTGTGCCAGATTGGTTTTTTGCCACATCGGCCCAATAGGGGAACATGAGCTGATACATAACACGGCCGAAAAAGAGCAGATCAACATCGTTCAACAGGGTGGAGAAATAATCATGCACCTCTTCACTGGGATTGAAGATAGTGTGATCACAATAGCCATCCAGGCTGATATTCATAGCGAAGGTTACCGTTCTCATTTTATTGGTCTTTGTTTTTAAGAAATATGCCAAAAATAAGAGATGACATTAATTGTCATTAGGGCGATTGATTCATGGCAAAAAGGTTGCCACTACCAAAGCGGGCTACCTGGGCGCAGTTGGGCGTTTGAGGAGACAGGCAGATCACCTAAAATCAAGTTTAGGCACTTGTTTCAATAAGCCAATCTTGCACAATTTTAATTAAGGCATTCTCAACTAAAATGATGGAAGACAGACTTACAAAGCTCGCAATCGCCCGGTCATTGCCTTTCCAGAGCAAAATGCCAGCACCATCTTGTATCGGTTGTTCCTCTGGCTGTTCTTTAACTTTTACACCTCGATGAACTATTAGTTGGATTTGTTTTGGTGGCTGAATCTTCATGGTAATTCGATCTTCGGCATCAAGCGAGTAGTTTGGGCCATTCCACTTAATATTCTCTGCTAGTCGATTCTCTGCCTATAAGATTATTGCGCGTAGTGCTTCGATTTCCTTGCGAAGGGGGTGATTAAGCTGCTCTAAAAATTGCGTTACATCTTTATTGACTGGCATTGATGATCGCTGTTTAGTTTGGACAAAGCTACTGCCATCGTTGGTAATAGAAAGATGCCATTTACGCCGAATTAGGGGGTTAATTACGACAAATGTTACTTTGTGACAGCTGCTTACACAACGATCAGTCATCTCACCAAACCTCGTGCTTTAGACAAAGAAGCTTTCAGGTGTATACCTCTTAAATAGGGTGAATAAATAGACTGTGGACCAGGAAGAAAGATTGGAGCAAAGTGTCATGCGAAGTCTTGTCTATTACGGTTGAATGAATGGATTGGTGCTGGTATGGGTTTACTTTGAAAATTTCAGGTTTCCTCACTTACTATTTATTTAGTCGTTAACTTTATAACCATATAATTATTAAGGGTATGATATTCAGATAGATATAGTTATTTCAGTATGATGATATTCTTGTTATGGGATGTACGTTTCTCCTTACACGTCTTGGGCCGCTTGTATCAGGTCTAGTGACCATCTTTGTCATGGCTGGATATTTGGCAAATGCACAGCCTGGCAGAGCGGAGTATAGCGACGTTGCCAGACAGCGATTGTTAATCCGTATTACGGCGCAATACATTCATACCATTAGTCAGGGTCAGATCGATATGGACAGCGCCATACGTATTCCCTGCAAAGTGTATGAATTAAGCCCTTTGCTTGCCTATAATGAGGGATATAGTGACGGAGACGGAAAACCGTCAGTGGGAACCAGGTTGCTGGATGCCGGAAGAATAGCGGAAGCCAGGGCATTGCTTAGCAAGCAGCGTCAGGAAGAACGGCTTCGGTTATTGCTGGAATTGGGCAGTTATTTCGTTTTCAAGCCGGGCACCGAAAAGGCAGATCTTGATCAGGCATCAACATACATAAACGAAGCTTTAATTCTGAGTACGAAAGCGCCCATTCAATGGAAAGTTGAAAGTATGGCACTTCGAGCCCATTGGCTTGATCAATCCGGATTTGCTGCTGAAGGCCAGCGAGTATTTGATGAAATAGTAACCTTATGCGATCGATCGGGAAACGAACTGGCATCCGCCCAGATATTGCTGCGTGCCGGTGAATTACTTCATTACGGAGACCCTGCAAGGCTTATGAAATTAGAAAAAGCCCTTTCCATTTTCAGAAAAGCAAACGCAAAAGAAAAGGAAATTGAAACCCTTTCTCTGATAAACATTGACTATTTTGTTTCTAAAAAGTATGATGTAGCAGAAAACTATTTACGCACAATTGTCAAACTTCAAAGCCGAATAAACTTTCGGCATCAACAATACCCATACGATGCATTATCCTGGCTGGCTTACCGAAAAGGGGCACTTACCGATGCATTATCTTATTCCAACAAAAGTTTGGCAAGCCTGGCCTCCAGGGCCGATTCCACATTTATCAGTTACTTCCATACGCGAAGGGGACTTGTCTATGAACGACTACTTAAATTGGATGAAGCCCTTACCTGGTATGACAAAGGATTAGAAAACAGGGCACCCGGAACAAGGTTGTTTTGGTATAGAGCCGTGATAGGCAAAGTGCTAACGCTTAATGAGATTGGTAGAGCAAAAGAAGCTTTGTTCCTTCTTAAAGAAACAAAAAGAAATTATCCGCCCAACTCATACTTTGACAAGATGCACTTTACCTTTCTGCTTGGAATGACGTATGGCAATTTAAAGAAGTTCAGTTTCGCGGAAAGCAATTACAAAGTCTTTTTGACCATGGCGGAAAAATTTCCGGAGGAATATATCCATGACGAATTCCCTACGGCATTTTTCCAGATTTCGACCTTTTACCGCACAATTGGTAAAACCAGGCAAGCGAGAGACTATCTTGAGCGGGGAAAAGGCTACACGTCTCCATTCGATATACTGGCTAAGGACAATTATTATTATAATCTGTTCAAAATTGATTCTATGGAGGGGCGTCACCTGGATGCGATCAGACACCTTAGGCTTAGTTATGAGTTTGCCGACTCTATGTTTAGCTATGACCAGCGGAAACGAGCAGAAGAGTTAATAGTGAAATACGAGACAGAGAAAAAAGACAAAAACATCCAATTGTTGAACAGCCAGAATCAGCTAGAGCGTATAAAGACCGAGCAGGCGCACCGGACCAGAAATATAACGTTGGCTGGTTTGGTGCTAATGCTGATCATTATCTCATTATTATTTAACCGGTATCTTATCAAACAAAAAACGAACCTTAAACTTGTAGCGAGTCAGCGAGAACTGGATCAAAAAAACTTTTTTTTAGAAACACTAAATACCGAGCAGGACAAACTCCTCAAAGAAAAAGAATGGTTGTTGAAGGAAGTTCATCATCGTGTTAAAAACAACCTTCAGATGGTAACTAGCTTGCTTTATTCACAATCGGTGTATTTACAGGATGACACAGCCAGACTGGCCGTAAAGGATAGCCTTCGCCGGATGCAGGCGATGGCCTTAATTCATCAAAAGCTTTACCAGGATGAAAATACGTCCAGCATTGCCATGCCCGAATACATTAATGAGCTGACGCTTTACCTGCAAGAGAGTTTCGATGACGAGCACCAGATCACTTTTAGACAGACTATTGAGCCATTATCTCTTGATGTATCACAGGCAATTCCCCTTGGATTGATCGTCACCGAAAGTATTGTCAATACCATTAAGCATGCTTTTCTAAATGGGCAAAAAGGCGTTGTGAGTATAGAACTTCAACAGGACGGACCTGATTTTTTAGTGCTAAAAATAGCTGATAATGGTATTGGCCTGCCCGCAGGACTTGACATAAAGGAGTATAACTCGCTGGGGCTTGAACTGATGCAGGGGCTTGCGAAGCAATTGAATGGTCACTTCAAGATTGAAAACAGTAACGGTGTGCTTGTGACCGTCAGGTTTATTTCATCAAGTAAGCAACACCTGGAAACGACCTTGCCTGCAAAAAATTCGTAACCAACTTATATGAGCGCCAGGATACTGATTGTTGAGGATGAGTTTGTGGTAGCCAATTCGCTGCGTATACTTTTAAGGCAGGCCAGCTATAGTGTGAGTGGGATTGCAGCTTCGGCAGAGGAAGCCTATGAGATTTTGCAAAACGATAAACACGACCTTGTGCTGCTGGATATCAGATTGAATGGAAGCGAGTCTGGCATTGATCTCGCCAGAAAACTAAAAGCTGAAGATATTGCCTTTGTTTACTTATCCGCCAATTCAAGCCAAAAGGTACTGGAAGAAGCGAAAAAAACGGAACCTTACGGATTTCTCGTCAAGCCATTCAGGGAGAAGGACTTACTGGTAGCATTGGATATTGCCATGTATCTCCACAAGAACAGGCTCGAATCAAAATTGCGGCAGGAAGCACTTTTGCAAAGGCAACTGCTGGAAATTAGCCATGAAGGCTCGGACGCCAGGCAGAAGTTTTTGAAGATTGCCCAGGCAATACGAACGTTTATTCCATTTGATCTCATCGTATGCGAAACCAGACCATATACGGCTTCCCAGATTAGTGATTACGGCTATTTACGCGTCGGATTTGATGAATATCAGTTCATCGGTAAGGAAGAGTTACTAACAATTTCAGGGTTAAAAACCGATGCCTTATCCAAACTCATTGAAAACAGTTATACCGATACCCATGTGGCCACTTTTAACAATGGAGGAACGACTGATTCTGCACCGCTCACTCCATTGCAAAAGTTTGGTTAAACTGTTTCAATATCGAGTCATACCTGGTATTTCCGGTCGCTCTTAGCAACGGATCCTGGGTTCACTATACTTTTTATAGCCGTCGGCGTGATATGTATGCTCAAAGTCACCTGGCCGTGTTGAACCTTTTCACTAGCTATTTGACCAACGTTACTGAAAAATTAGTTCAGTTTGATGTGCCACCGACTTCCACGATAGGGCTATCTGCCGACAGGAAGCATAATGACGCTGAGGATCATCCAGGGGCGGTTCCGGAATTTAATAGCATTATCGGGAAGCATCCGCTTTTATTGGCCACCTTAGATCTTACGACGCAGGTGGCGCCTTACAAAACTTCAGTGCTAATACTTGGTGAAAGTGGTACCGGAAAAGAAAGCATCGCGCAGGCCATTCACGCTCTCTCTGCACGAAGCAACGGTCCCTTTATAAAACTAAATTGTGCGTCTATTCCGGCGTCATTGATTGAATCCGAGCTATTTGGCCATGAAAAAGGAGCATTTACCGGTGCTATTGAAAAGAGGAAAGGAAAATTTGAGCAAGCCCATGAAGGAACAATATTTTTAGACGAGATCGGTGAAATGCCATTGGACATGCAAGTGCGGCTTTTGCGGGTTTTACAGGAAAAGGAAATTGACCCGGTAGGAGGCAGGTCGCCCAGGAAAGTCGATGTGCGTATTGTTGCAGCTACTAACCGAAATCTGGAACGTGAAGCTGCCGAAGGCAGGTTCAGGCTTGATCTTTATTATCGCCTTAATGTTTTCCCGATAACATTGCCGCCACTTCGCGAACGAAAAAGTGATATAATGGCACTGGCGTTTTATTTTGCCAACCGGTTCTGCAAAGAGTTTAACAAGGATTTCAACGGAATAGCGGCCTCAATGATTGAAGAATTGCAGGCTTATAACTGGCCAGGAAATATTCGTGAACTCGAGAATGTGTTGGAGCGGTCGGTAATACTCAATGACGGGAAATCCGAACTGGAATTAAAGCAAAGCCTCGTGGGTATAATAGCCAACTTATCTGACAAGGTAGAGATCGAAACGCTCGGGGATGTTAGGCGTATTCAAAGAGAGACAGAAAGGGAATACCTGATCTCTGTTCTCAAAAAAACGAACGGCCTAATACGAGGTAGCAATGGGGCCGCCGAATTACTGAAAATAAAGCCGACAACCCTGGAAGCTAGACTAGCTAAGTTGGGTATTCAGCGGGGTGATTTAGGCACCTGACTGGGCCTTATAGGCTTTGCGTAACAACATCACCTCCAAAAGTTTAGGAGCCGGATCGTATTGCCTCCAAAAATATTGGAACGGGAAGGTTCCGTTTTCTATTTTGTAAATTATATTGAAAAATTGCAAGAATTTGATCTTCAGGTTATTACGTTGATTACTTAGTTATTTTATCTTCTTGATGATTAAATGGTACGAAATTGTTTATAGTCGGATTATCAATGATAGGGTAGTTCAAGCTGTTGACAATCGGTTTTATGAGTTCTAGAAAAACCCAAACGACATCCGTTTTCCGTAACAAGGAGGGCCAGGCTATTTTTTACAGAAACTGGACAACAAGTAGCGAACCGAATGGTATTGTCCTGATCGTTCATGGATTGAATTCCCACAGCGGATATTATGAAAAGTTCGCTGCTCAACTCACTGAAAACGGATATGATGTTTACGCAATGGATATTCGAGGCAGAGGAAATTCTGAGGGTGAACGGTATTATATCGCTGATTATCATGATAGTGTAGAGGACATTGATTTGATGGTAGATATTGCAAGATCAGCCCATCCAACTATCGCTATTTTTTTATTGGGCCATAGTGCGGGCGGTGTGTTTGCTTCGGTTTATGCGGTGGGAAATCAGGGAAAGCTGAATGGGCTGATTTATGAAAGTTTCGCATTTCAGACTCCTGCGCCAGGCTTTGCCCTGGCTATAATGAAGTTCCTGGGTTATATCATTCCACATACACGACTGATCAGGTTGAATAATGAAGATTTTTCCCGCGACAAGGCTATTGTGGACAAAATGAATAACGACCCCTTGCTGGCAAACGAAAAGCAACCGGCCAAAACAATGCAGCAACTCTTACTCGCGGCTGAATACTTGAAAAAGGAAATGCCTCAAATTAAACTTCCGCTTCTGATACTTCATGGAACCGCTGACAAAGCCACAAAGCCCACTGGAAGCCAATATTTTATGGAGCACACGTCCTCGACTGACAAGCAACTGAAATTGTATGAGGGATATTATCACGATTTGCTCAACGACAAGTACAATACAATAATCATCAAGGAAATCATACGTTGGCTGACCGAAAGAGGTTGATTTACCGACTCCTGGGGGTTGCGTTCGCGACACTGTACCCCGGAATCTTCACTTCTTCAAGCCTGCGTCCGCCAGATGGATTCAATTCATCAACGGGTTATGAGCTTATGCATTGATCTGTATGAACTGAACATTGGTTTGAGAAGCGATACTTGGGGATAAGCCTGGCTCAGGAGCTGCTGGACCTTATCGGAAATGCTATGATCGTTTCGAAATTAGATTATTGGAAACAGAGTATGTTGAAAGGAGCTAAACAGGAGACGGCCAGGCGTAAGTCGTAAATGACCGTACAAGGAAAAAATCACCCAACAGCTACTAGAAGTCGACTACGTATATGCATTACCGTTCGTGTTCGGCAGTTAGTAAAATAAGCACAGTTTTGCACATCGGTATCGAAAATTGATTGGAAGTGTATGCGCATGTATGCGTCAGAACTGCCTGATTGTCATAAAAGCTCCACGCTTCATCAACACTTATTCAGTATTACCCTTAATATCTTCTTATGAAAGCGAGTAAATCACTTCTGGCCGGGTTGGCCAGTGTAACCCTAATGTCTATGATTTCTTCTATCGAGCCCAGTGCAGACTATCTGCCACAATACCGGTCGTCCGGCGCGGACGAGAAACCGACAATTATCCTCGTTCACGGTGCTTTCGCCGACGGTTCGAGCTGGAACAAGGTGATACCGATTTTGCAGAAAAAAGGGTATCAGACCATCGCCGTCCAAAATCCGTTGACCTCGCTAAACGACGACGTAGTGTTCGTAAACCGGGCGATTGCCGAAGTGAGCGGAAATGTCATTCTGGTCGGGCATTCGTGGGGTGGCGTTGTCATTACCCAGGCCGGTAACAATGAAAAGGTTAAGGCGCTCGTATATGTGGCCGCCTATGCCCCCGACGAAGGCCAGAGTATCGAAACGATCTCCAAGGATGCTTTCGAAGTCCGGAAGTTGCCGAATGTGCCGGGTTTAGCCGACCCGATTATTGCCGACGGCTTCATCAGGCTGAAAGAAGAAACCGTTTTAAAGCATTTTGCCCAGGATTTACCCCTGAACGAGGCAAAGTTAATCGCTGCGGGACAGGGTAGGTTTCATGTAAGCACGATATCCGCCAAAGTGTCGAATCCAGCATGGAAAAACAGACCGAGCTTCTTCATCGTGTCTGATAACGACCACATTATCTCCCCTCAAGTAGAAGCCGAAATGGCCGCGAACATTAAGGCAAGCGTCGTTCACCTGCCCAGCAGCCACGTGGCCATGCTTTCACAACCTGAAAAGGTGGCAGAGGTAATCCTTAAAGCCGCTGGTGGCAACTAATATTGACGACACACCTCCTCAGAAAGAGGACTTGTATTCATTCTGTCACGGCAACGAAATTAAAACTTATGCCGAGTTGAACCAGGATCACATCCGGGAAAAGTGGCGCAGGTGCAACGAGAACTTTCAGACAATCTGATGGCGACATCATTTGGCCTTCTCAGTCCGAATGGCAAAAAGTAATTCGTGACCTTTTGATCAATTGACAACTTAAATTTCTCAACAATGAAAAGAAAAATTTTGTTTATGGTAACTAGTGCGGGCATCATTGGTCCCAAAAATCGTAAAACCGGAAGTTTGCTCACCGAATTGGCTCACCCCTATGAAGCTTTTAAAAAGCAAGGGTATGACATCGACATTTACAGTGTCAAGGGAGGAGAGGCACCAATAGATTTAGTAGAATTAGACGATCCGGTCAATCAGGCATTTCTGAATGATGAGGGACTTGTCAAAATGAAAAATACCAAGAGCATAGACAATTTGTCGATTGGCGGCTATGATGCCGTGTTCGTTCCGGGCGGGTTGGGACCGGTCGTTGATATGACGGACAATCCGCCAGTACAGAAAATCCTGTCAACTTTTTATGATAGTGGCAAAGTGGTGAGTGCGGTATGCCATGGACCCGTGTCCCTGGGCAATGTCAAGCTGAAAGATGGTTCGTATTTGGTCAAGGGCAAAAATGTAACAGGTTTCAGCGCTGTCGAGGAAGAGAACTATGCCAAGGAAGATGTCTCGTTTGAGCTGGAAGACCTATTAAAGGAGCGCGGGGCCAATTATAGTGCCATCGACCCATGGCAGGCTTACAGCATTACCGACGGACGATTAGTTACCGGACAAAATCCGGCTTCCGCTCAGGGCGTAGCCGAAAAGGTGATCGCCATATTGGAAGCCTGAAAAAGAAGTGCCATACCTTCTCCCATCGTAAGGGAAGGTATGGCCTAAATAGCCGACGTATTTTTTCTGACAAGCAGCTATATCGTCAACGTCAAACAATAAAAAAATGAGTTCTAATGCGATTACTACTTTTGCCAAATGGCAGGTTAAAGAAGGTAAGCTTGAAACCGTACTTGCCCTGCTTGCAAATTTGTCTCCCCAGAGCAGGGAAGAAAATGGAAACCTTTTTTATAATGTTTATCAGAGCACTACCGATCCTAATGTGATCGTACTGCTTGAAGGCTATACCAATGAAGTCGCACTCGCCGAGCATCGCAATTCGCCGTATTTTCAGAAGATTGTAATCCAGGAAATCGTTCCGCTGCTCGAAAACAGGGAAGTCATCCTGACTACTGAGTTGAAATTGAAAGACATTTAATCAAGGTAATCGGCACGGGATAGCTCTGAAGAACATGAAATGAATGAGCGAACAGGTCGCCAATGGGAAATCCCTGGCTACTGACCCCGATAAATAATGAGACAACAGGTAAAATGTAATTGACTGGTTTTGAATTACTTATAGGTAACTTCCGTGTCATTCACAACACGCCTTATTGTTCGGCCATTACCGGTACAATTACCTCGTTCCCTTTTACACTAAAGGTGTAAACACCGGCTTTTTCATCCCATTGTTTTACTACCGGCACGATGCGTGTCCTGCGTGGGCTTACTTTGTCTGATGAGTTGTGAATGTGGTAGACGTAATACAATTGTTTGTCTACCCCTTCAAACAGGTCACCATGTCCTGACCCGTTCTCACCAACGATAGAACGGTGAACGATAGGGTTATTTTTATATTTTTCCCAAGGCCCGTATGGCGAATCGGCTACGGCATAGCCAATAGCATAATCGATGTTCTGGAAATGGTTGGCCGAATAAAACAGGTAATATTTATTTTTTAATTTTATAACGGTAGGGCCTTCCATAATGGGTGCTGATTTATAATTAGGCGTTGCCTCCCAAGGCTCTGTCTGGTCAAAACATCGTTTCAGTGTTTCGGGTTTTATCTTTCCGCTTTTCATGTCAAACTCGGCGACATGCAGATAATTGCCTTTATTAAAACGGACACAGTAGAGGTAATATGTACCATCGGTATCCTTGAAAATATAGGAATCGATATTTTTCTCAGACCCATCAATTGGTCCAACTTCTTTTTGCCGGTATGGACCCAATAACGATTTTGACTCAGCCAATACGGTTTGTTCATCGGCCGTATAGGTAATATAATAGGTGCCCTTATCTTTGACAATTTGTGGTGCCCAGAAGCCCTTGGTGCCGAATGTGTGGTCGCCCTTGGTAAGGATCATCCCCAGCGAATCGTTTGATTTAGCAGGCACTGCCCATGTTTTCAGGTCCTTTGATTCTAAAAAGGCAAATCCCTGCGGACCACCGCCCCCGCCTTTTGACCCGGTAAGGTAATATTTGCTCCCCTCAACATATATGGTTACATCTGCAAAAAAAATCTCTCGCTTTGCCTGTGCTGATGCCTGTAGTGCAGCGAATAAAAGGATCGAATAAATAAGAATTGATTTCATTTTTGGGTAATAATTGATCAGTTTATTGTGTGTTGGTCCCGACTTGCCTTGACAGTTTTTGCTTACTGACTGTTTGCTGCCATTAATTGCCCGATCTCATCATTCCTCCTACTCGATACGAAAGAAATCTCATGTATTTGCTGCTTAAACGGGTGTTTCTTGGACCTCCATTTTTCGTGCTATTCGATGAAGTACGAAAATAATTCCATTGGAATCCTGGATTTTCCTGTCCTGATCCAGAAATAGATAAGCACGTTTCGTACTTAAAGAAGAAAAGTACGAAACGCCATCATGATGGGATATCAACACAGCCCTAACAAGACTAAATTCGCTTCTATCAATTAAACGTTATAACCGCTTCATCATCTGCCAGGCTCCTTTCAATTCTTCTTTAAAGTAAGGTAAGTCCATACGCGTTTTTTTAAGTAACGAAAAACCATTTCGCTCATAAAAGCGAATAGCCGCCTGATTCGTATCAATCACGTATAGTAGCAATTCTTTTTTGCCCATTTCTTCAGCTATTTGGATGACCATGTCCAAAACGGTTTTACCAATGCCGCTTCCTTTTTCGGTGGGCAGCATATAAATTTTTTCCAATTCTAACCAAAGTTCATGCGGTTCAGTCAGCTTGCTGTATCCCAGCTTACAAAAACCAACGGGTAGCTTATCTTTAAAAATGAGATAATAATCTGTCTCGGCGCTTTCAATGGCTTGTCTTAGCTGACCAGGACTAAATTGCTGGTCAAGGTACCAATCCAGCCCGCCCTTATGCCAATGATGGGCAAAATTTTGACTATATGCGTCAACACAAATTTGTTGAAGTTGCTCAAGATCTGCCAATTGTGCTTTATGGATTTCTACTAACATCCCTATACCCTTATTATATAAGTGGCATTACATTCACCTTACCGGGTAAATACAGGTTTTTGACTTAGATGCGGACCCGCGTCTAAAGACGATTTTGCAGTTCCAAAATAGTTTACTTTCGTACTTTACCTACCAAAGTACGAAAGTGGCAGATAGCCAGTAAACGGTTGTTGACTTTATCTCATAACACCCTCTTTTTGAGAAACACTTACACAATGCCCGGAAGGGAGTTTATTTTACCCGATCTTGTTCTGGTGTACCCGTTTTTTTTAGTTAAAAATAGTACTGGCTTTCGAAAAGCCAAATAAGAAAGATAAATGTCCTCTCGCTCAACGTATCAATACCACTAAACCGTAGTTTAACGAAAAGGCAGGCCTGGTTTCAGTCAGTCTTGCTGACCCGTATGGTCTGGGAACGATCTCTGCTGATGGCCCGCAACAGTAAAATACCATTCGGTAGGCTTCGTATATCAAACTGATGCCGTTCGAGCGCCTGGGCGTTTTCAATGCTTTTTGAATCAATAGGCTGACCTAACAAAGTAACCAATTGCAGCGAAAGCGGTTGGCCATTTGCCCCGCTCACTTCTACTCGAACTGCATCTGGTGTCGGGTTGTGCAATAGCGTCAACGTCAACTCTGTAGGAGACTCCTCACTTATACCCTCCCGGCTACCGATTGGGCAGGCGGTACAGGGTGAAATTTTATATAATTCGTAGTCAGAGCCGCCTGAGTTCGTATTCTTCGCCGAAAAAAGAACTTTAGTGCCCAACTTGATAAATTGATTGGAGTCGTAACCCAGATTGGCCAGGGGGCCTAATTGCCTGGTTCCTTCGCTTGTGCCGTCCGACCGCCAGGGACCGCTATGGTCAAAGTACAAATAGTTGCCAGCAACCGTAATAAATACCGGTTCTACGGTGCTTACTTTCTGCGTGCCGGTAGATGTCCCATCGGATTTCCAAAGGGCTATCGCATCGCTATCGAAAGCACCGAAGAAAAGTTGATTTTGAAACGATACCAAACCATACGGACTCGAACTTCCATTTGGATTGATGTTCCGCACCTGCACCGTACCCGTGCTGGTTCCATCTGACTTCCAGATTTCAGTTCCGTAGAATGAGTTTCTGGCAGTGAAAAAGAGGGTAGTGCCCACCGTCGTTAGGAACTTCGGCGAATCTGGATTAGGCTCCCCACTGGTCCATATATCTTTTACCAGGGTTGTACCGGCGCTGCTTCCATCCGACTTCCAGAGCTCCTGACCATGGACACCATCGTCGGCGACAAAGTAGACCAGGCCATTGCATACCTGAATTTCAGCCGGGAAACCCGCGAAAGCACTGCCTGTTGGGTTAATCTCTTTGACCCGTTTTGTACCGACCTCGGTGCCGTCTGAAACCCAAAATTCAATATTACCCTCTGCTTCCTTGGCGGCAAAATATAATTTGCCGTTTAACAGAACGGGCGAAGGGAAATCGCCCACCTGACCCGTTGGGTTGATCTCTTTGACCATTCGCGTGCCGTTGGCAGTCCCATCGGTTTTCCATAATTCCCGACCGTTGGTTCCGTTATTGGCGAAAAAGAAAAGCATCGAGCCATTCGCTACCAGGTAAGATGGATAGGCATGGGCACCCGCCGGATTGATGTTGCGAACCAGTTGGGTACCACCGGGGGTACCGTCAGTCTTCCATAACTCATCGCCATTGACTCCATCATCGGCCGAGAAGTACAGGACTCCATTCATGATCGTAAACTTATTCGGACTGGAGTCCCCGCCTTGGTTAATGTTCTTGAACAGAACCGTACCGGCTTCCGTACCATCGGTTACCCAGAGTTCGTTACCGTTTATACCGTCATTGGCTGAAAAATAGACCTTTCCTCCGAATTCAATGAAGCGGCTGGGCACACCGCTTCCCGTTGGATTGATCTCTTTAAGCTTCGAGATATAAACGGTGGTAGGCGTTGGTGAAAATTGAGCATAGACTAGACTAGCAGGCAGGCTATAGGCTGCTATAAACAGACAGATCAGGAATCGATAAAGTTTATCCATAACAGGTGGCTGGAAGGCCAGGCTAAAAAAATTTATGCATAAACTTATTGATAGACAGTTATTTTGCTGCTGATTTTTGAGTTTACGGACAACCGATTACCGTCTGGGTATATCGGGAAATAAGGATGCAGGGTGAAACTGTGAAACCGATTTTTTAGCTGAACACGCGGTTTAACTGACCGGTGCCAGAATATGAGGGGTATGGTTGAGTTCGACCTGTTTTGCCAGCTGACCCACTCAATCATTGGGCAAACACCCTGAAACTTCTTCCCAGGTCAAAGGTATTTTTTCATGTAGGAAATGAGATTGGGCCAATCGGTGGGCAGAACCGTATGACCACCCTCGTGCATAAAGTAACCCAGGGGATTCAGTAGCAAAGACGGATCGTTGGCCGAGGGTGTGTCGGTGGGTTGCGGACCGCTTTCTCCGAATAGCTTGTAGACAGGGGCCGCTGCCACCGCCGACAAAAACTCACCTCTTGGATCTGACCAGTAATCCGTGCTGCCCGTCTGGAGAAGTAAAGGTCGGGGGGCCATCAAAGCCACTAAGGTGTGGCCATCGATCGGTAAACTATTTACCTTGTTTCCATATGTATGATAGTTGGCGGCAAACTGATATTGGTACCGGGTGGAATCGGTAATATGATTGATCGTTTCCCCAAAATTACGCCGACTTAAGGCCGCTCCCCCTTCGCCGGAAATACTGGCAATGACCAGCTTGAACCGGGTATCATGGATGCCTGTCCAAAGGACCGCTTTACCTAAACGGGAAGCGCCCTGGAGAGCAATCCGTTTCGAATCAATCTGCTTATCGGTTTCGAAGTAATCCATAGCCCGACTAAGTCCCCAGGCCCAGGCCGAAATGGCTCCCCATTCGGTTGGGGCAGGTTCGGCTTGATCAGGCTTTAAATACTTTCCCCGAATACCATAGCGAATTCCTTCCTTAAAATCCGGCTCAATATCCCCGTAATAGACTGTGGCAAAGCCAATACCAGCCTCTAAAAATTGGTCAACATTCATTTTGCCAAAGTTGCCGGGTTTGTCGGCCTTTATTTTTTTGCCTTCCCGGTTCCAGATCGAACCAACCAGTAACCCCGGATCGTCAATGATCTGGTTGTAAGCTGAGAAAGAAATAGTCATCAATAATGGAGCGGGTTGTTTGACGGCCTTTGGCAGATAGATGACCAGATTCATCTTATAGTCGGATGTATCGCGGGTAAAATACACCGTCACCTGTTTCCGAATTGCCTTACCCTGAAAAGCAGGTGTTGCCTGATCAAAGACCCGAAAGCTCATTTCCGTTGGGCGAGGGGGCATTTTCCCAAACTGAATTTCTTCAACGAGTTTAAGCAGTTCGGGTCGCCGTTTTTGTGTCCAGATTTTGGCATTGGTTACTGGCTGACCGTCGGCACACGTCAGTAAATCAGGGAGTATGTAGGAGCCCACCGAGTCTTCCTGATAATTGACGGGAATTCCGGCCACCAACGTTGGTCGATTGGCGGGTTGTTGCTGGGCGGTTCCCTGAAAGGAAAACGCCATCAAAAGGCCAGAGAGGAGGAATCTTTTCATCGGTTCAGGGGGAGACGATTGTACTACGAATGGACCAGGGCAGTGACGGGTGCGTAAGTGCCGAACGAATTAGCAGGACGGCCTGCCTCTAAAAGTATAAATGCCTCAATCCATACTTCAGCCTGTATTGACTCTACTCGGATGAAATCAGCTTTAAAATACGTAACGCTATACGTGTTACTCCTGTGTGGTAGTGGTTCACTTCAGGCGCAAGAGCGATCCATCAAGATCACCAAACGATACCTGAATCTGCCCGTTTCTCAAACGCAAAGCAGGGAAACCATGCAATTTAAGGTAGGTGAGAAACTGGAACGCTCCTTCAAAATAAGGCTGGCTGGCAGCAAACCTGATTACTGGGTGTTTTGTGACATGGCTGCTCTACAAGGGAAAACCATTACCATCAGCTACAGGGCCATGCCAGAAGGATTGAGTAAAATTTATCAGGACGATCAAATTGCCGGTCAGGATTCGCTCTATCAGGAAAAGAATCGTCCGCAATACCACTTTTCCACCCGCCGGGGCTGGATCAACGATCCGAACGGCATGATCTTCTACGAGGGGGAGTATCATCTGTTTTACCAGCACAATCCATACGAACGGGAGTGGGGGAACATGTCCTGGGGGCATGCCGCCAGTACGGATATGATCCATTGGAAAGAATTGCCAACCGCCCTGGTACCCGATAGCCTGGGAACGATGTTTTCGGGGTCAACCGTGATCGATTATGCCAATACGGCTGGCTTTAATCAGGGTACGATACCGGCAATGGTCGCTTTTTTTACCGTCGATAATCCAGAAAAACAAATTCAGTGCATGGCCTATAGTTTGGATAAAGGCCGCACGTGGACAAAATATGCCAAAAACCCGCTGATCGATTCGAAAGCCAAATGGAACAGCAAAGATACCCGCGACCCGCGCGTGTTTTGGTATAAACCCGGCAATCACTGGGTGATGGTGCTAAATGAGCGGGATGGTCATTCGATCTATACGTCAAAAAACCTCAGGGAATGGACGTATGAAAGCCATGTGACGGGTTTCTGGGAATGCCCTGATTTATTCGAGTTGCCCATCGATGGCGATAAAAGCAAGACAAAATGGGTCATGTATGGCGCTTCAACCACGTATATGATCGGCTCTTTCGATGGGAAAACCTTTACTCCCGAATCCGGTAAACACTCGTATACGACCGGCACCATCTATGCGGCCCAGACCTTTGCCAATATGCCGGAAAACGATCCCCGACGCATTCAAATTGGCTGGGGCCGCGTTCAACAACCCGGAATGCCCTTTAACAACATGATGCTGCTGCCAACCGAACTGAAGCTTCGTACGAGCAAAAATGGCCTGCGATTGAGTAGTGTACCGGTTCGGGAAACCGAGCAGCTGTTTGAACCGGTTCATGAATGGTCGTCACTGAGTGCCGCCGAAGCGAATGAGAAGCTGAAATCGTTTCAGCCGTTGGACCGATTTAGAGTAAAGACAACCATTAAACTGTCGCATGCAACCAGTGCGGGCCTTTCTCTTTTCGGCCAGCGGGTGCTGGACTACGATCTGAATGCCAATCTGGTCAATGGAGTTTTCTATTCGTCTGAAACGATGACCAGCATGGAACTGACTGCCGACCTCTATGTTGACCGAACCTCCATAGAGGTGTTCATCGATGGCGGGGCCTATTCGTACTCGATCGAAAGAAAACCGGTTTCGACGGCTAAAGAAGCCCTTCAGTTTTGGGGTAATCGGATTGAGGTTAAGGATCTTAAGCTATATACGGCCAAATCGATCTGGAAATAGAGCCTTCTGCTGAACTAGCTTTCGGCCAGGTAGTGTCGAAGAATTGTAAAATCAGGCTTTTCGTTGAGAGCCGTGCCACGGTTTTAAACCGTGGCACGGCTCTCAACGAAAAGCCTTCTGCTAATTTCGACTTCAATTCCCCACGGGACCGCCATAGGGCGAGTTCATCACCAAACCGATTGTCAATCACCTCGCAGTTGACACCAATGCGCATCGTGGGCCGAGGCTTGAGGTTGTAAACCGGCCTCTGAGGTACGACTTTAGCGGCTGGTTTATCCGTTCGGGCGAAGGTTGTCCATAGCTCGGCAAAGTGACGCGAAGCCTCGAACTGTTCCGGCCGATTGCCACCGAAGAAACTTTCATTGGGTTCAGATCCGTCACGAGGGGGAATTTCGTTGTTAAATTTGAACGAAATATCCATCGCGAGGGGCGTTCCCATCGGATAATCTGTACCGGGAGTCTTCTTTTCGGTTGAACCATTGAGATCTTTGGTGTGCTCATAGAGGAAAGTCAGGTCGAGTGTTTCCTTGAGCCGCCGATAGAACCAGGCCGCTGAAGCCGTTATCTTTCGGCATGCGGCTGGAAAGTTGAAAACAAGTGACGAGTTTTTCGTGGTCGTACTTTCTGTCTTGCATAGCTGACGATACAAAAACTCTACCTTTTGGGGTGTTATGTCATGACTGAAATAATAGTACAGCCACGCTCGCGATAGTAATGTAGAACAAATAAAAATGAATTCTGTATTGGGGATAAAAGGGTATGATGATGTCGCTCAAAAATTTATTGAAGCCACAATAACCATTGGTTTTACGGAATTGCATCAAGATTTTCTACCGTTTATTCCTGAAGTTCCAGGTTACATCTTGGATCTGGGAGCAGGAATTGGCCGGGATGCCTTTGAATTTTCAAAAAGGGGGCATTCGGTTATCGCTGTTGAGCCTACTGAAGAATTTCGAATTGCTGGAGAGAAATTATACCATTCGCCAGCTGTTAAATGGATTGATGATTGCTTACCGAAACTAAGCATACTTGGCCATCCAGCTATGCAATTTGACTTTATTCTAGCATCAGCTGTGTGGCATCACCTTGATGAAGCAGAGCAGACGATGGCCATGGAAAGAATTGCCTCCTTGTTAAGGACAAAAGGCATTTTCGCTCTTTCCCTTCGGCATGGTCCACCGGGTGTAGGGTGCCACGTTTTTCCCACAAGTAGTAAACTAGCCATACAGGATGCTAAACATCTTAACCTAACAACATTAGTATGCATTGAAAATCAGCCAAGTTTGATGGCAAACAAAGAAAATGTGTCTTGGACAAGACTAGTATTTCAAAAACAGAAGCGCTAGACGCCAGTACTTGCCAGGGCAGGTCTGCCCTATATCCTTATGGAGTTGTGCAACAGCCACGTAGGCTTTACAGAACGGTGGCAATAGTCACCCCTACAAAATCTGTAAAAATGGTAGTAACATCCGTAATCTGTATACCAGCCATTATTAGTTTAATAGAGACCTTTGTCAGAATACCACCCTGTTTAAACAAGTGGATGATTGACTGCTCGAGTCCGTTCTAGTGAGTTTCTGGCTACCATTCCATCGAGTGCGCAAGACATGAAAGAAATCAACCGCATACTGACTGTTTATGAGCAAATTGACCATTTACAGCGTAAGGTGGCGCTGGCAACGGTCGTGTACGTAGAAGGGTCAGCCTACCGACGGCCTGGTGCCCGAATGCTGGTCACTGACGATGGCCGCTGGGAAGGGGCCATCAGTGGCGGTTGTCTGGAAGGTGACGCCCTGCGCAAAGCCCGACAGGTCATGCTCGATGGAAAACCAATGGTTGTGCGCTACGATACGATGGACGACGACGCCAACAGTCTGGGCGTAGGACTGGGTTGCAACGGCATCATCGACGTGTTTATGGAGCCGATCGATCCCGCTGATCCAACCAATCCCATTGCTTTGTTAAGCGAATTCAATCAGCATCGCGACCGTCGCGTCATCGCAACGATTTGCCGGAGAACACCGGGTACGGGCTTACGGGAGGGGAGCCGCTTTGTGCTCACCGAGAAACAAACAAATGCGATTCCAACCTGGCTTCAACAGGATATGAAACTGGTCATGCAGGTCGGCAAACCCCTGACATCCATTATTCCGGTAGCCAGTGGTTTCGCTGAGGTCTTTATCGAGCGTCTGGATCCCGGTATCGAGCTGGTGATTTTCGGTGCAGGCTACGATACGATTCCGCTTACCCGGCTGGCCACCGAAATCGGCTGGCGGGTCACGGTAACCGAAGACTGCATTGCTCACTTAGCTCCCAAACGCTTTCCGGAAGCGACCTGTTTGCTCTACGCCGATGCCGATGCCGTGACCGACAAAATTGCCTTCACGGATCGGACAGCCGCCGTGCTGATGTCGCACAACTACAACTACGACCTTGCTGTGTTGACCAGGCTACTGAAAACGGATGTGCCCTATATCGGTATGCTGGGTCCGCGTAAACGGTATGAAAAGATGAAGAACCAGTGGGAGCGAACGGGGCGGTCGTTTGCCCCAACGGCCCTGAAACGGGTTCATTCACCCATTGGTCTGGATCTTGGCGCCGAAACCCCCGATGAGATAGCGCTTTCCGTTCTGGGCGAAATCAAAGCCTTTTTCAGCCAGCGGTGCGGTGGGTTTCTGACCGACAGACCTGGACCCATTCATGACCGCTTAAATGCCGAACAGAACACTATTTTCGTTTAATTTACACCCGTATTGCCTTGCCAGTCAAACGCTTACTATAACGAATAAACCCTATCAAAGTGGCCACCTATAATCTAAAAATTAACGGAAAAATCAGGCAGGTAAACGTCGATCCTTCGACGCCCATGCTTTGGGTATTACGTGATCATCTGGACTTGCCCGGCACCAAATACGGCTGTGGTATCGCCCAGTGCGGAGCCTGCACCGTCCATTTGAGCGGAACGGCGGTTCGATCTTGCCAGTTGCCAGTTTCGGCCGTTGGAAAAGAGGCCATCACCACCATTGAGGGGTTGTCGGCCAAAGGCGACCACCCTGTTCAGAAGGCATGGCTGGAACATGATGTAGCTCAGTGTGGCTACTGCCAGGCGGGGCAAATCATGAGTGCGGCTTCCCTGCTGAAGTCCAATCCGAATCCCGGTGATGCCGATATCGATGCGGCCATGAGCGGAAACATCTGCCGGTGTGGAACGTATCTGCGCATCAAAGAAGCCATCAAATCAGCGGCAAAAAAGTAAGCTAGCCGTCAACCCGTTAACAAAACCTTGACCATGACTACTACCAAATCGACATATAATCGGCGTTCTTTCTTAAAGGCTTCCTTGCTTTCTGGTGGAGGTATGATGCTCAGCGTAAGCTGGTTATCGAGCGCAAAAGCCGCCGATAAACTGCACGAGCTGAACGTGCCCGAGCAATGGGCCCAGCTCAATGGCTACATTCAGATCACAGCCGACAATGTGGTTAAACTCATGTGCCCAAATCCTGAATTTGGCCAGAACGTGATGACTTCGTTGCCCATGATCGTAGCCGAGGAATTAGACGTAGATTGGAAAAGCGTGGTCGTTGAGATGGGGCCACACGACAGCACGAAATTAGGCCCACAGTTTACGGGGGGTAGCAACTCGGTTCGGATGTATTGGAAACCTCTCCGGGAAGCCGGGGCAGCCGCCCGACAGATGTTATGCCAGGCAGCCGCCCAATCCTGGAATGTGCCGATAGAAGAGGTAACGACTAAAGCAGGTGTATTGCATCATTCGAGCGGGAAATCGGCGAACTATGGTGAAATGGCCAGTAAAGCGGCTACCCTGACGGTGCCCAAAGGCATGAAACTAAAAGCCCCGAAGGACTTCACTATTGTCAGAAAATCCAAGAAAAATGTAGAGGGCTTCAAGGTCGTTACCGGCAAACCGCTGTTCGGGCTGGATTATCGGGCTGACGGTATGCTCATTGCTATGATTCAGCATCCGCCAGCCTTCGGTATGAAACTGAAATCGTTCGATGCGTCGCAAACCCTCAAAATGCCTGGTATCAAAGAGGTGTTTAGCCTGAAATTATATGAAGACGGTTTCGAACAAGGTGGTTTCGATACCCGTACGTTCAACGATTTGCTGGTTGTGGTGGGCAAATCGACCTGGGAAGTCATGAATGCCCGCAAAAAGCTACTCGCCCAGTGGGAGCCTGCTGGTGATACAAAAGATACCATGATGGGTAGGGGCGGCAAACGAGAGATTATTGTTCCGGGCGGGCTTGAAAGCAGCACTGCCCAGCTGGAAAAAATACAGGAGTATGCCAAAAAACCAGCTCAGCAATTGAGAAAAGACGGCGACCCCGAAACGGCTTTCAAAAATGCGGCTCAGGTAATCGAACGCACCTATAATGCTCCGTTTCTGGCCCATAACTGCATGGAACCGATGAATTTCTTCGCCCATGTGACCGACGAAAAGGCCATACTGGTAGGCCCGTTGCAGGCACCGGGTTGGATCGAACCGACGCTGTCAAAAATCTTAAATCTTCCGGCCGATAAGATTGAGATTCAGATGACTCGGATGGGTGGTGGCTTTGGTCGTCGGGCGTATGGTCATTATCTCACCGAAGCGGCTCTGATTTCCAAAAAAGCCCAAGCACCGATCAAACTCATCTACACCCGCGAAGATGACATGACCTACGGGATTTATCGCCCGATGTACACGGCTACGTATCGTGCGGCTTTAGATGCGAATAAAAACCTGATTGGGTTCCATGTAAAAGGGGGCGGTATACCCGAGCATGCGATCCATGCCAATCGTTTTCCGGCCGGAGCCGTAGATAATTACCTGGCCGAAGGGTGGGAGATACCCTCCAATATTACCATTGGTGCCTTCCGGGCCCCACGTTCCAACTTTAACGCGGCCGCTGAACAATCCTTCCTGGATGAAGTGGCTGAGGCCATGGGTAAAGACCCCATCGAGTTTAGACTGGATCTCTTGAAACGGGCAAAGGAAAATCCCGTTGGTAAAAACAATGAGTACGACGCCGACCGGTATGCGGGTGTATTGACGTTGGTACGGGATAAGTCGGGCTGGAACAAACCGGGTAATGAGAAGTACCATCGTGGGGTTGCCGCTTATTTCTGTCATAACTCCTACGCAGCCCATGTGGTCGATATGGTGACCCGTGAGGGGCAGCCCTATGTGGAGCGCGTATTCAGTGCCATGGACTGCGGTATCGTGATAAACCCCGATGCGGCAACCAATATGGTGCAGGGAGCCGTGGTCGACGGGATTGGCAATGCGTTTTATGGTGCTCTGACGCATAAAAATGGGGCTGCCGAGCAAAGCAACTTCAACAACTACCGCATCATTCGTCATAACGAAGCGCCAAAACTGATTGATGTTCACTTTGTTGAAAATGACCTCGACCCGACCGGATTAGGCGAACCTCCTTTCCCGCCGGTATTTGGTGCCGTCGCCAATGCGTTGTATAAAAACACCGGCAAACGGCAATATAACCAGCCCTTTAAGCCCGCGCTGGACAAGCGGATTTAGGCGCATTATTTGCATAGGCTGGTCTTCCGATATATAGTCAAATCCGCCCAGCTTACCCGTTCAATGATCAATAATGACCATTGAACGGGTGCTGGGATCACCTACCCAATACTACCGGAAATAAGGCATTGATCATCGATCGGGCGAAGGGGAAAGTCAACCATCGCAAAGCACCATGTGGAATTGCGATGCGTCGGCTAAACGGATCAAGTAACTAGCTAAACGACAGTAGCGTGAAAAAAATAATCCTGGGATTTGCCTTCCTGATTACCCATGCCTTACAGGCGCGGTTGCTCAGATGATGAACACCTACTGGGCCAACTTCGCTAAAACAGGTGATCCGAATGGCAATGGACTGCCGCAATTACCCGTTTATGATCTAAAAAAGAATGAGGTTTTCGAGTTTCGGCCCGATGGATCGGCGACTATTACACCCGATCATCGAAAAGCAAGGCTGGACGTGATGGAGAAAGCCGCCACGTCGACGAAGTCAAACTAGTGGTATCCATGTGGTAATGAAAGCCGGGATAACGGATCTGGCTTTCATTGACTATACACGTAACCAATCAACGGACTATGAAAAATCGAATGCTGATTAGTATCGCCAGTACTTTGCTTGCATTTGCTTCCTGTAAATCCGATGTAGCCGATACGGCAACTCCTCCATCTACCGGGACACCTCCAAACAGCACATCACCGGTTGAGACAAACCCGCCCAATGCAACTTATAGCCCTGCTTTTGCGGGACAAACCCGAGTAACTGGTGTGCGATCAACTACCAGCTACGAAAGCAAGGTCCTGACGACAGCCCTGACTAGTCCATGGGGCATTACCAGCCTGCCGGATGGCAGATTACTTATTACCGAAAAAGCAGGTACCATGCGCATTGCCACGACAACGGGGCAACTTGGGCAGCCGATCACCGGTATACCAACGGTCAATCCCGCTGGTCAGGGCGGGCTGCTGGGTGTACGGGTCGATCCGGCTTTTGCAACCAACCGAACGGTCTACTGGGTATTTTCTGAGCCAATGGCGGATGGCAACCTGACGGCGGTTGCCAAAGGGCAATTGTCTCAGAATGAATCACGGATAGAGAACGTAACGGTCATTTACCGCGCCACACCGGCTTACCGGGGGACGGCGCATTATGGTGGTCGTATTGTGATCGATCAGACTGGCAATCTGCTTATCAGTACGGGAGAGCGGTCTGATCTGGTTACCCGGCCTCAAGCCCAATCGCTGAATTCGGGACTGGGAAAAATAATCCGCATCACCAAAGAAGGGGTAGCTACTACTGGTAATCCACTGGCATCGCAGGCAGGGGCCCGACCCGAATTATATACCTATGGGCATCGAAACCCACAGGGGCTGGCTCTCCATCCGGTAACGGGCGATCTGTGGCAAAGCGAACACGGACCAAGAGGGGGAGACGAAATCAATCGCATCCAGCCTGGAGCCAATTATGGCTGGCCAACCATTACGTATGGCCTCGAATACAGTGGCAGTCGGGTAGGGGATGGTATTCAGCAACGGCAAGGGCTGGAACAACCTGTTTATTACTGGGACCCAGTTGTGTCACCCAGCGGCATGACGTTCTACAGTGGTAATCGTATACCGGAATGGCAGAATAATCTGTTTATTGGGGCTCTAAGTGGAATGCACATTGTGCGACTGGTGATCGAAAACAACCGGGTTATCGGCGAAGAACGGTTGCTGGCGAATGAAGGGCAGCGTTTTCGCGATCTAACACAGGGCACAGACGGAGCCTTATACGCCATTACTGACGGGGGAAGGCTGTATCGAATCGATAGAAGATAAACGGCAATACATCAATACCGTAATCAGAAGCGGTCCCGTTGAGCACATGTTTGCTCAACGGGACCGCTTCTGATTAATGTTCATTAGAACTGTAGCCTGTCACATGTTTACCTGATGAGACAGTTCGTTCAGACTTGCCTGCTCTTCAAGCCATGATTTATTTCGAAATGTATAGGCTATTAATTGTTATGCAGCATCCGGTACTCATTGGGCGATTGTCCAACCCGTTGTTTAAATAAACGCATGAAATGCTGGGGATATTTAAAGCCTAATTCGTAGGCTAGTTGGCTAACGGATTTGCTTTGATCAAATATCCGTTCTTTAGCCACCTCGATTACTTTTGTCTGGATGTACTCCTGCGCGGTTTTGCCCGTTTCTTTCTTGATCAGATCGCCAAAATAGTTGGCCGACAAATTCAATTCACTGGCGCAGTATGCCACGGAAGGCAAACCAATAAGCTGTGGTTTATCAGCCTGATAATACTCATTCAGCAAATGTTCGAACCGTTCCAGTACCCCTTTATGGACAGTATCCCGGGTAATAAACTGGCGGTCATAAAATCGGACGCAATAGTTTAAAAACAGTTCAATGTTGTTCACAATCAGCTTCTTACTGTGCGTATCGATGGCGTGCTCTAATTCATAATCAATCTTAGAAAAGCAATCCATCACAATCCCCCGTTCCCGTTTCGACAAATGCAGGGCTTCATTCGATTGGTAGCCAAAGAAGCTATACTCCTGTATGTGACGCCCCAGCGAAGTGCCATGAATTAAATCAGGATGAAAGACCAGCGCATAGCCTTTGGGCTGATACGTCTCGCCGTTGCTATTTATGCCTGCCACCTGTCCTGGTGCCAGAAAAACCAGCGTACCTTCCTGATAATCATAGGTATGCAGGCCATACACAAGATCTCCGCATTTGACATCTTTTAAGAAGATCGTGTAGAAACCAAAATACATGCGGGAGCCTTGCCGTGGATCGGCCTTGGACAGATCGACGACACTCACCAGCGGGTGCAGTGTTTCATTATTATTGAAGGCGTTGTAGTCGCTTATTGTCTCAAATCGTCTTAGGGTAACCATAGTAGTACCGTTATAACAAAGTCAAAATTACCGCTTTCCTGCCAGCCTTCCTGATGCCTAAATCCGAATCAGTAATAATGGTTGTACTATCCGTAATCTGTATACCATTTGGGCGAAGAAATGAGGAGACCTTTGCCCTGTCAACGTAAAATACCTATGCAACAAGTGATTTTGAACAATGGGGTGGAAATGCCCATCCTGGGATTCGGCGTGTTTCAGGTGCCTGATCGAGCCGAATGTGAACGAAGTGTATTGGATGCCATTGCGACTGGTTATCGGTTGATCGATACGGCGGCTTCGTATGGGAATGAAGAGGCCGTAGGGCAGGCAATCAAAAAAAGTGGAGTTTCCAGAGAAAACCTGTTTATCACGACCAAACTCTGGATACAGTCCGATGGCTACAAGGGCACCAAAAAGGCATTCGAAGATTCGTTAAAAAAATTGCAACTGGATTACCTCGACCTGTACCTGATGCACCAACCCTTTGGTGATGTGTACGGCGAGTGGCGAGCCATGCAGGAACTATACAAAGAAGGTAGAGTTAGGGCCATCGGTGTTAGTAATTTCCAGCCCGACCGGCTTATCGACCTGATTGTTCACAACGAAATCGTTCCGGCGATCAATCAGATCGAAACGCATCCGTTTCACCAGCAGGTCGAAACGCAGAAATTTCTGATCGACAACAATGTACAGATTGAGTCCTGGGGCCCCTTTGCGGAAGGCAAAAACGACCTTTTTCACAATGAGCTGCTGCGGTCAATTGGTGAAAAATACAACAAATCGATTGCTCAGGTTGTCCTGCGCTGGCTAACCCAACGGGGCGTGGTAGCCATTCCCAAATCCGTTCGCAAAGAGCGCATGGAAGAGAACTTTAATAGCCTTGATTTTGAATTAAGCCAGTCAGAAATGGAATCCATTAAAACCCTGGATACAAAGGTAAGTCTCTTCTTCGATCACCGTGATCCGGCCATAGTAAAGTGGTTAGGTACGTATAAAGCTGGCGTTTAAATCAACAAAGAAATGAAAACAACAATGAACATAGCAATTCTCGCAATTTCCTTCCTGATGGCAGGTATGCAGGCATCCTTCGCTCAGGCACAAAACGCAAATACTGCTACAACGGGTAGCGCCAGTATGGAGCAGGAAATCATTAACCTCTCGAAGCAAAAATGGCAGTGGATGTCCGACAAGAATGTAGACAAGTTAGCTACCTTATTCGATGAAAAATCGATGTTTGTCCACATGGGTGGCAGTTGGGGCAAGAGCCGGGAACTGGAGGTCATTAAAAGCGGGAACATCTGGTACAGGAAAGCGAGTGTCTATTCAACGACCTTCCATATGATTGGCAATACGGCCATCCTGTTAAGTGACCTTGACCTGGTGGCCGTAGTGGGCGGAAACGAAGTGACCAATCCATTTATGGTGACGGAGGTCTATGTAAACGAAAACGGAAAATGGATACTGGGTCAACTCTCGTTCTCCAAGCTGATGCGGCCAGTTAAAAACTAGCCCGTTAACGACGTTCGTGGTAAACCAGAAATAGTCGTGAGCACCAAAATTTTCATTTACTGATAGTTAGTTAACCCTTTACTCAATCGCACTATGAACGTATCAATTCTTGGCCTGTGTTTCTTCAGCATGGGTATACTAGCGTCCTTCGCCCAAACAAACCAGACCAATTCTTCGGCAACCACCCCCACTAAGGCCCAACAGGAAATCATCGATCTCTCGAAGCAAAAATGGCAGTGGATGGCCGACAAGAATGTAGACAAACTGGCTCAACTCTTCGATGACAAGTCAAAATTTGTCCATATGAGTGGCACCTGGAAAAAGGACGAGGAACTCGAAATCATTAAAACCGGAAGCATTTGGTATAGAAAAGCGGATGTACACGACGTGGCGGTGGAGCTGTTTGACGACACGGCCATCATCTGGAGCCGAATTAGGCTGGAGTCAACGGTTCGGGGTAGTGAGGCAAAGGTTGAGTTTACAGTGACTGAAGTCTATAAAAAACGAGGCAATGCCTGGAAAATGTTAGCCCTGACCTTTAGCAGTGTTCGGGACACCCATGTGATTAAGCATTAATCAGGTATCTCGTTTTATACATACCTGACCATAAAAATCGGAACGCTTTAGCCACCCGTTCCCCATGCAACCTACAGTTACAGGCCGACACCGAGTTGGACCGTCGCAATGTATTGAAAACCAGGTTGGCGCTTTGGCGAGTCTTCATCCGGGCCTGAAAACCTTAAGTCGAATCAGGCTTGAGGTAGTTGCGAGTAAAAATCGGAACTAAATGAAAATGACCACTATGTTAATGCACAGCCTGTTGGCATTTCTTCTGTTGATCGGGGCTTGTTCTTCTCAAACGGAGAGTGTCCAGGTTACTGAAGTAGCTTCCATAGCGCCAAACAAGGTATTGATTGTGTATTTGTCCCGAACAACTAACACCAGGGCGATAGCGGAAATCATTCACAGGCATGTAGGCGGAAAATTAGTAGCCCTTGAGTTAGAAAAGCCCTATCCCGAAAACTACCGGGCTACGGTAGAGCAGGTAGCGAAGGAAAATGAAACCGGTTTCCTGCCTCCGTTAAAAACAAAAATTGACACCATTCAGCAATACGACGTCGTATTCGTCGGCTTTCCTACCTGGGGCATGCAACTGCCCCCGCCCATGAAAAGCTTTTTGCATCAGTATGATCTAAAAGGTAAAACCGTCATTCCGTTCAATACCAATGGAGGCTATGGTATTGGCAGTACGTTCCAGACGGTAAAGGAACTCTGTCCAAACAGTAACGTAGTGGAAGGGTTTACGATGCGGGGCGGCTCGGAACGGGATGGACAATTGCTGATTATCGAAGGAGACAAGGCAAAAGAAGCTGAAGCGAACGTGGTAAAATGGTTACGGACGATTAACGTACTGAAATAAGGTCACGCTGCTCTACAAAAAGAGATTATATACGTCAATGGAAACAAGAACACTGGGAACCAGCGGCCTGCAAGTGTCCGCACTGGGCTTAGGCTGCATGGGTTTAAGCTATGGCTATGGTCCGGCAACAGACCAGCAGAACGCCATTCAGTTAATTCGTGCCGCTTTCGATAAAGGCCTTACCTTCTTCGATACGGCGGAAGCCTATGGCCCATTTGCCAACGAAGAGCTGTTGGGTGAAGCATTACAGCCCTTCCGGGACCAGGTAGTGATTGCCACCAAATTCGGGTTTCAGAATGGCGATTCCACAAAAGGGCAGGACAGCCGCCCCGAACGTATCCGCCAGGTGGCCGAAGAAGCGCTGAAGCGATTAAGAACCGACCGCATCGATTTGTTTTACCAGCACCGGGTTGACCCCAATGTGCCGATGGAAGATGTGGCCGGAACGGTTAAAGAATTGATTCAGGAAGGTAAGGTTAATCACTTCGGGCTTTCCGAAGCGGGTGTGGAGTCGATTCGGAAAGCACATGCCGTGCAGCCGGTAACAGCCTTGCAAAGCGAGTACTCGTTGTGGTGGCGGGAACCGGAAAAAGAGATACTGCCGACGTTAGAGGAGTTAGGCATCGGTTTCGTTCCGTTCAGCCCGTTGGGCAAAGGGTTTCTGACGGGAAAAATTGACGAAAACACGCAGTTTGACAAGACCGATTTCCGCAATGTGGTTCCCCGCTTTTCGGAAGAGAATCGGAAAGCTAACCAGACGCTGGTAGACTTATTAGGTGACGTTGCCAGGCAAAAACAGGCCACACCAGCGCAGATTGCCCTGGCCTGGTTGCTGGCCCAGAAACCCTGGATCGTACCGATTCCCGGCACGACCAAGCTGCACCGTCTGGAAGAAAATATTGGAGCAGCAACTATTGAACTTTCCGCCGATGACATTAGCCAGATAGACACTGCCTTTTCCCGGATTCCGGTACAAGGCGATCGCTACCCGGCACATCTGCAAAAACGGGTAGGCAAGTAAGTGGTATGGAAAAGCCGTTGGGAATGCGTGGGTTAAGATCGGCTGTGGCCTTTAGCTCTGCTGGTCGGGCTGGTGTTTCTGGTAAGTGGAATAAGGGTTGATAGGGCCATATTCAACGGAAACAATCCCGAAAGCGCACGTAGGTAACAAACGATCGTATGGAAGCGCAGCCCAGAAAAGGTCATTTAGGGTTAGTTACTGATACCCGCCAGATCAGTGATTTTGGTAGAAAATACCGTAATCTATATACAAGCCCAAAGACGAAACCGCACGAACTTTGCACGACAGTACGGATAAACATACCGTAAGTATAAGCTGTTGTTACGATAACAACAGCCAACCGGATGGCTTTACAACTCATAACACTATGGCAATCATTAAGCTGACAATCAACGGCAAAGAGCAATCGATTGATGTCGATCCGCAGATGCCCCTGCTGTGGGCCATCCGGGACGTGGTCGGTCTGAAAGGCACTAAGTACGGCTGTGGCGTTGCCCAGTGTGGTGCCTGTACGGTCCATCTGAACGGCGATGCCGTGCGCTCGTGTGTCACCAAAGTAAGCCGGGCTGCTGGTCAAAAGATAGTTACCATTGAAGGACTGTCTCAAAACAATAACCACCCCCTTCAACAGGCCTGGCAGCAGATCGACGTACCCCAGTGTGGCTATTGTCACTCCGGGCAGATTATGTCAGCCGCGGTCTTGCTACGGGAGAAATTTAAATCCGACCGATGCGGATATCGATGCAGCTATGGCGGGTAATATTTGCCGGTGTGGAACGTATCCACGCATCCGCAAGGCGATTCACCTGGCCGCCGGAGCCGAACAGAAGGTTGGTAAAAACGAATAATCCAACCGGCTGCACTGTCCTAAGCACATTTGAACGCATCTGGAAACGAAAGCTATTCGTCTATGTCCTTAAAAACAGTCTATATCCTGGCCATTCTGCTGACAGTGACGGCAATTATGGCCACTACGTTCTCCCGTAGCACTGATCAGGTCAGTACGACACTGATGAGTACGAAAGCAGTGGCTGCACCTATCAAAAAAGACAGTGTGGCCTCGGTCAAAGCCTTTGCCAGTGTCTATAAAGTACTGATGAGTCCACGCTGTATGAATTGTCATCCGGCGGGCGACATACCCTTGCAGGGGGATGACAATCACCTGCACACGATGGCCCCTCGGCGAGGTACCGACGGCAAAGGCATTTACGCCATGAAATGTGCCAACTGCCATCAGCCGACCAACACGCCGGGCCTGCATACGCCACCGGGTAATCCAGACTGGCACCTGCCTCCTGCAACGATGCGTATGGTTTTTCAGGGTCGAACGCCCCAGCAACTGGCCAGGCAACTGGTTGACCCCAAGCTAAATGGGGGTAAGAATATGGAAAAACTGCTGGAACACGCCGACGACGGCCTGGTACTGGCGGGCTGGAATCCCGGCGAAGGCCGCACGCTTCCTCCGTTGAGTCACGCTGAATTTAAAAAAGCCTGGACGACCTGGCTCCAAACAGGGGCTTATGCACCTAAACCTTAAACGCCTTCAGCAACAATACTATGGACACAGAAACCGTATCCCGACGACATTTCCTCAAAGCATCCGGCCTGACCGGACTGGCGCTGTCGCTGGGATTTTATATCCCGTCGAATGCGGAGGAAGCTGAAATCATAAAAGCGGCAGAAGCCGACAATTTTGGTGTTGAAATGAATGCCTGGGTCCACATCGAACCATCTGGCAAGGTGACCATTTTCTCGCACCGGGCCGAAATGGGGCAGGGTGTTTATCAGGCCATTCCCCAGATGGTTGCTGAAGAACTCGAAGTAGACCTGGACAAGGTGAACATCGTTTTTGCCAAAGGTGACAATAAAAAATACGGCAATCAGGTCACCGGGGGCAGTTCGACGGTTCGGGGATCGTACAGGAACTTATTAACGCTGGGCGCTACCGCCCGCCAGATGCTGATCCAGGCAGCCGCAACCAAATGGAGTGTACCAGTATCGGACTGCCATGCCGAATCGGGGCAGGTCATTCACCAGTCAACCAATAAGCGATTCCACTACGGAGAATTGGTAGCCGATGCCATGAAGCTGGAGATGCCCAAGAACGTGGTACTGAAAAAGCGATCGGACTACAAACTCATTGGCAAGCCTCTGCTTCGGCAGGATACCAAACTGAAAACCAATGGCAGTGCTACATTTGGGCTTGATAAAGAAATTCCGGGGATGCTCTATGCAGCCGTGGAACGCAACCCCCGTCTGCGGGGCAAAGTCAGGAGTTTCGACGACACGGCCACCCGGAAAGTTCCTGGTGTTAAACACGTGTTCAAGACTAAAATGCTGGTTTTCAATACCTACCGGGAGGGCGTTGCGGTTGTAGCCACCTCGACCTGGGCCGCTTTGCAGGGTAAGAAAGCCCTGAAAGTAGACTGGGACGATAGCGGATTTGAGCACCTCAGCACCGACGAGATTGTCAAACGTCAGCAGGAAGCCCTTCAAACACAGGAGGGACTCTCGTTCAAGCAGCAGGGCGATGCGTCAGGTATTCTGGCTCAGGCGACTAAAAAACTCGACGTTGTCTATGAGACGCCCTACCAGTATCACGCCTGCATGGAACCGTTGAATTGCGTGGCGCACTACCAGGACGACAAACTCGAAATCTGGGGACCCATTCAGGCTCCGGAGTGGGTGCAGGACGCGATCAGTAAAGAAATGGGGCTGGATCGCGAAAAAGTGATCGTCCACATGACGTTTCTGGGGGGCGGATTCGGCCGGAAGGCCTTTATGGATTACCCGCATGAGGCTGCCGTGATCTCGAAAGAAATAAAAGCGCCTGTACAGGTAGTCTGGACCCGCGAAGATGATGCGACACAAGGCCCCTACCGTCCTGGTATTTCATACCGTTGCGAGGGCGTGGTCGATAACGGAAAAATCAGCGCTTTCAAGTTGCGCATGGCTGGCCAAAACAATGACCACTGGCGCGGAGGTCCGAAAGACAAAGCCAACCGGAGCACTTCGGAAGGTTTCCTGAAACCCTATGCTGAGGGTATTAAAAACCTGAGTATTGCGGATGTTCCCTTCGAAACGCCCATTCCAACGATGTGGTGGCGATCAGTGTATGCCTCCACTAACGGCTTTGCCTACGAAAGTTTCATGGACGAACTGGCACATGAAGCCGGGAAAGACCCGATGATGTTTCGCCGGGAACACCTGCCCGATGAACGGCTGCACCGGCAACTCGACAAACTGGCCGAGGTATCGGGCTGGAAGGCTCGCAAACAGGGTGAGGGATACGGTATGGCCATTACCGAGTGCTTTGCCAGTACCGTTGGGCACGTCGTAAAAGTATCAAAAGGTTCGGATGGTACGCTAAAAATTGACCACGTCTGGGCCGTTATGGATTGCGGATGGTACGTTAATCCCGATACGATCAAAGCGCAGGTGGAAGGGTCAATTGTCATGGCACTGGGTGCTGCCACGCAACATCAGGTGACGTTCAAAGACGGTGTGCCCGTTGACAAGAATTTCTACTCCTATCAGCTTCCCCGCATCACCGATATTCCACCCATTGATGTGTATGTCATGGACAACGACGAACCGGCGGGTGGTGTCGGCGAACCGGGTTTGCCTGCCTTTGCCCCGGCCCTGGCCAACGCCATATTCGACCTGACCGGCAAGCGTATCCGTAAGTTACCCTTTAGTCTGGCAACGGTTTAGAGGGAAGACCATGAGTTGTATGTTGATTGATTCGCTGAATGACCCAGCTCCATGAAACAAAAAATAGACGCCGTTCTGCTGTTAATCGGAGTCATGCTGTTCGTTTCGGCTTGTGCGACTAACACCGTAAACCAGAAATCGGGTTTATTGACAATACAACAACAGGGTAGTTTCTTGGTTGGCGGAACAACCCTTTCCGAACCGGGAAAATTTGATCTGTCTACTGCCTTAAAACCCCAGGGGCAAACCTTACATGGCGATCATGGGTATGTATTTTATCAGATTCCGCCCCAAGCCCGTAAGTATCCGCTGGTTTTTTTACACGGAGCCGCGGAGTCCAAAAAAACGTGGGAATCGACCCCCGATGGACGGGAGGGATTTCAGACGACCGTCCTACGACGGGGTTATGCGGTTTATTTGCTGGACCAGCCAAGGCGTGGCGAAGCCGGAAAAAGTACGGTTGCTGCAACGATTACCCCCACGCCCGATGAACAGTTCTGGTTTACACAATTCAGGATTGGGAACTATCCGGATTATTTCGCAGGCAGTCAGTTCCCTAAAGATACGGCTTCTCTGGAGCAGTTTTTCAGGCAAATGACGCCCAACACAGGCAATTTTGACGCGAATGTTGTCTCCAATGCCTGCTCCCAATTATTTGATCGAATCGGAGCAGGTATCCTGATCACTCATTCGCAGGGGGGAGGGCCGGGCTGGTTTACCGCTATAAAAAATGATAAAGTTAAGGCAGTTATCGCCTACGAACCCTTCAGCAGTTTCGTTTTTCCGACGGGAGAATTACCCAGGCCTATCCAGTCGGCAAGCCTTTTTGGCGAACTAAAAGGCGTTGAGATACCGGTGGAGGACTTCAAAAAGCTCACCCGGATTCCGATCATCGTCTATTATGGCGATAACATTGCCAGGGAACCAACGAAAGTGTGGAATAGCGATCACTGGCGGGCCGGGCTTGAGATGGCAAACATCTGGGCCGCGACAGTCAACAAACATGGCGGCAACGCTAAGGTGGTACACCTGCCTGAAATCGGCGTTTTCGGTACTACACACTTCCCGTTTTCTGACCTCAATAATCTCCAGATTGCAGACCTGATGGCCGACTTTCTAAAGGATAAAAAGCTGGATTGACCATCCAGCCTAGCTCCAGCCGAACGCTAATTTTTCAGACAGCCTTTAACTGAAATCGAATCACATGAAGATGAAAAAAATGAGCGTAGTTTACCTGATTCTCATCACGGTTAGTCAATCCTTTTACGGTAATATGGCATTGGCTCAGGAGAAAAAACAACTGGTAAGGCTGGCAAAACTTGTCATTGATTCCTCGCAGTTAGATCCGTATAAAGCTGCATTGAAGGAGGAAATAGAAGCGTCGGTGCGACTCGAAGCCGGCGTATTGACTTTATATGCCGTTGCGGAGAAGGATAAGCCTACCCACATCACAATTCTGGAAATCTATGCAGATACGGCTGCGTACAAGGCGCATATAAAAACCCCGCATTTCCTGAAATACAAAACAGCCACACAGTCCATGGTCAAATCCCTCGAACTGGTCGAGACGGTTCCTTTAATTCCCGGAATGAAGATAAAGTAACGACGAATCACCTGGACACTACTCTCCACCAAACACATGCGTATCACTTTCTGTAGTATGATCGTCGGCTTGTTCATCGCTTTTAACCCGCTCACCGCGCAAAACCAGATGAATCAATCAGCCACTTTGTCGCCAAATCAGCAAAGCATTGTTGCTATTTCAGCCCTCACCGCAACGGGAGAACTTCAAAAACTACAATCAGCACTGAACACCGGCCTGGATGCGGGCTTGACAGTCAACGAAATCAAGGAAGTACTGGTGCATTTGTATGCGTATTGCGGATTTCCCAGAAGTATCCGGGGGCTACAGACGCTCATGACAGTGCTGGACGAACGAAAGAAAAAAGGTATTACCGATAAGATAGGCAAGGAATCAACGCCGATTACCAGTCGTGAACCTAAATATGAGCGTGGTAAAAAAGTCCTTGAACAGCTGACCGGACAGCCTGAATCCGGGCCAAAACGAGGGTATGCTGCTTTCAGCCCGGAGATCGAAGTTTTTCTGAAAGAACACCTGTTTGCTGATCTGTTCGAGCGTGATGTACTGAGTTATACCGATCGGGAACTGACTACCATTTCGGTGCTGACCAGCATCGGGGGTGTCGAGCCGATGCTGCAATCACATCTGGGCATCTGTTTACACATGGGTCTGATCGAACCACAATTGAAACAGGCACTTGGCCTGATCGAGACTGCCGTCGGCAAAGCGGAGGCTGAAGCAGGCCGGGCAGTTTTGACGCAGGTCGTAGCGTCAAGACGGTAAGAAAAAGGATGAACAGGAAGTAGTTTAGTAGCCAACCCAATGAAAAACAAAGCGATAGGAGTAACCCTTACTGCCCTGCTGATCAGTTTAGCCAGCGTTGAGGCAAACGCCCAAACCCGAACGGAAAGCGTAACGGATACGGGTGCTATTTTTCCGAAAGGGCAGCGGGCTCCGACTACTAACTTTACCGGAACCGTCTGGGTGCAGCAATTGATTGAGCCCGATAGCGCCTTCAACATTCCGGTGGGTTATGTGACCTTCGAGCCGGGCGCCCGCTCTCATTGGCATAGCCACGCGGGCGGACAGGTGCTGCTGGCAATGGGGGGCATTGGTTACTATCAGGAGCGGGGAAAACCCATCCAGATCCTTAGGAAAGGTGACGCTATAAAATGCCCCCCGAACGTACCGCACTGGCATGGCGCTTCGCCAACGGTCGGATTTATGCAGGTCGCCATCACGCCCAACACCACCAAAGGACGAGTCACCTGGATGAAGCCAGTCACCGATGTGGAGTATAACAATGTAAAGAAGTAATCCTTTTTGGCAAAACTACCCTATTGACCTACTCGTTCCACTCCGCCCCGGCAGTGCAGTCTTCCAGTAGTTTGCTGTTCTATAGCCAGATTAACCCCTGTTTTCGTCCCATTAACCACAATTATTCCCAGGCTTCGATCGATTCGAATACATTTGCTATCTAGTTAACGAATTGAATGATAGCCTGGTTAAGAGCCTATAGCACCCATTTATTGATCGGAATTGCTCTGGTAATTCTGCCACTTTTTTATTTCGTCTACAACGGCCTAAGCCTGCATCCATTAAGGCCGCACGAGCATCTGGTGCAGAATGGACTAGCCTATATTCTGTTTGTTCTGTTTTCTTATTTGAACCATACTGTATTTGTTCCCCGTTGGTTTCTGACCAAACAATACCGAAAATACGCGCTTATCGCGGTTAGCTGTATAGTAGGTTCAGTTTATCTTCCGTATCGTATTGAGCAGTGGTTTTTCTTCAAAGTACCAGCAGAGAATACGCCACTGGCCTGGGTTCGACAGATCTTTGTGGAGGAAATGATGCTTGATAGGCGCTCCGGTCCACCGTTCGGGTCGCGCTCCGGTGATCGTAGGCCCCCTTTCAACGCATTCGATCGTCAGCGAGGGCCGCATCAACCGGATGGGCCTCCTCATCCTCCAGCTGGAGAACGGCCAGATGATGGCCACGGTCCCCCGTTTACACTGCTCCTTCCGGTGAAGCTGGCTATCTTCTTTTTGTTGGGGAGTGTAAGCACGCTCATCTCCATCTCGGTTCAGACAGCCAGCCGACTTCATCAGGTTGAAAACGATCAGTTACAGGCGGAGCTTCGCCAGCTAAAAGCGCAGATTCAGCCGCATTTCCTATTTAATACGCTCAACAGCATTTATGCACTGGCCATCCGACAGGATGAGCGTACGGCCGATACCATTGTTAAACTCTCGGAGTTCATGCGCTATATCATTCGCGATGCCCATCTGGATAAAGTGGATCTGGCTAAAGAGATCAACTACATTGCCAATTACATCGATCTCCAGAAAGCCCGGCTACGCGATTCAGTTCAGGTTAATTATCAACTGGAAGGCGATGAGAAACAATTGAAAATTGCCCCTTTACTGGTGTTTTCCTACATTGAAAATGCATTTAAATACGGCGTGAGCCCGGATGAAGATTCGCAAATAGACATTCATATACATATCGGGAAAACCAGCCTGACTTTATATGTTGCCAATAAAAAGGTTCAGGTCAACTCATTCGAAAATTCGACAGGCGTGGGCTTGCAAAACACCAGGGAGCGGTTACGGCTCCTGTATCCAGACGCCCATGAGTTAATCATCGACAATACGCCGACCGATTTCCACGTCCATCTAAGCCTGACCTTATCTGAATGAAAGCCATTGCACTCGACGACGAACGCCCTGCCCTGGATGTCATAGAGGCTTTTTGCAGCCGAATTGATTTTGTAGACCTGGCCAAAACGTTCACCCGTACCGGCGAAGCCCGCCTGTATCTGGAAATGAATCCGGTCGATTTGATCTTTTTAGACATCAATATGCCAAAGGAGTCGGGATTAGCTTTTTTTAAATCCATCACCCAACAAACCCTCGTTGTTTTTACGACGGCCTATAGCGAGTATGCGCTGGAAAGCTATGACGTGGAGGCCGTGGATTATCTGTTGAAACCCTACACCTTCGATCGGTTCAGCAAAGCGATGCAGCGAGCCCATGCGCGGTGGCGGGTTCTCCAACAAACGGATTCACTGGAAGAAACTGAACCCAAACAGCTATTCTTTCGGGCTGATTACGGACTGGTAAAGGTTACTGTTTCCGAGATTATTTTTATCGAGGGATTGGATAACTACCTAAAGATTCATTTACTTGATTCGCCTTCGCTGGTCTTACGGCTTACGATGAAAGCTATGCTGGATAAACTGCCAGCTACTAAATTCATTCGCGTTCATCGCTCCTTCATTGTCGCGGTCAACAAAATTCAGACGATTCGTGGGCGTATGATTTTGATAGGTGAGGAGGAAATTCCAATCGGGAGTAGCTATGAAAAAGATTTTTTTAGCCTGTTCATGAAATAGGACTTTCACCTGGAGCCACGGTTCACCGGTGCCGTGCCACCGCAGCCGCGGACGGTCGCAACGGCGATCAGGAGCAGCATCAATAACTGTGGCTCCAGGTGAAAGTCTTAATGAGATAAAAATCACCCTGGCTTTCAGTCCGTTTACTAACAAAAGGACCCGTTCACCCCAATTTGCAGACTCTTTACCCCTGGGCCCGACTTTGTTGAAACATGCAGGCAGGCTACCGAGTAAATTAATTTAAAACCAGTTTGCCTGAGCGAATAGACTACATTTATTATGAAAAGGAACATCGTGAATATTATCGCTCTACTATTGCTGATCACTAGCAGTTTAGCTGTGATAGAGTCCTGTAATACGCCCGACAACTTAGGGACCGTTACGCCTACTACAGCAACAGTCAGTGCATTGAGCTGTGGTTCTGCCACGTTTTCGACCTCTGCCGTTAGCGGCACGGCTTTTACCGGAACGGCTACGGTTCCTTTTACAGGGGGTAATGGGGTCGCCTATTCCGCAGGTAGTGCCGTTGCGTCAACGGGCGTAACCGGTCTGAATGCAACATTGCAAGCTGGAACCCTGGCCAGCGGAGCCGGTAACCTGACGTACGCGATCAGCGGTACGCCATCGGGAAGTGGATCGGCTACGTTCGCACTCAGTTTTGGTGGACAGAGTTGTAGTCTGGCCCTGACGGTGAGCGGAACCAGTTCTGGAACCACAACAACGACCAATTCCAGTACTGTCACCACCGCGCTATCAACAACGACGACTTCGACTACCTGCGCATCCACGGGTGTGGCCCAGATCGTCTGCCTGACCGAAGCCTTTAAGGCTACGCTAAGCAGCACCCAGTTAGCCACCACTCAGCTAACCTACTCAAAGACCAATGCCCAAAAATGGTCCAATCTGCCAGCAGGCCTTTCTGCCCGAATCGGTATCAATCTGGGGGCACTCAACGCAACACAACTTGCCGCTTTTCGCAACCTGATGGTGACGGTACTGGCCCAGAATGTCACGAACGAAGGCTACGACGAAATGATGGGTAACCTGGTGGCCGACGATTATCTCAACACCATCGGTGGAGGTTCTGACTACGGGGCAGGCAATTATTACCTCTCCATTCTGGGTACGCCCAGCACGACAGGTTTGTGGTCGATTCTGTTTACGGGTCACCATTACACCCAACCGTACACCTTCAATGCCGGGGCCATCACTGGGGTGACACCTGCCTTTCGGGGAGTCGAGCCCCAGGCAGCTGTGACGGCTGCTAACCGGACATACCAGGCGTTTGAACAGGAACGGGTGGCCTTTGCGGCTATGCTAACGGGCTTGAGCACCGCTGAGCAAACGACAGCCAGGTTGTCGGGTACGTTCTCCGACTTAGTGCTGGGGCCGGGTCAGGATAGTAAGTTTCCAACGACCAAAGTGGGCTTACAGGTAGGAAGTCTAAGTTCGGATAAACAGACGCTGGTGCTGAATGCCATCAAGCTTTACGTCAACGATCTGGATGCAACCACGGCGGCCACCATTCTAACCAAATACACCTCGGAGCTAGCGAACACATATGTAGCGTTTTCGGGGACAACCGCTATGAGTTCTCAGGGTGATTATGTACGCATTGATGGACCGAGTGTGTGGATCGAATTTTCGTATCAGGGTGGGGTCATCATCAAAAACACGCCCCATTCCCACTCCGTATGGCGCGATCATACCAGTGACTATGGCGGTAATTAGAGTTCCATCTGGCTCCTGCCTATTTGGTATCCGCTGAGGGCCTACTCCGGTAGTAGGAGTGTAACGGCACAGATTGATTACATTCGTATTGATGGGTCGAACGTATGGATCAAGTTTTCGTATCAGGGAGGTGTAAGTAGTCAGGGACTCCCGCATCCGCACACCTCTGGCTTGCCCGGCAGACTATGCCGGTACGAAATAATTGAAAAATAAAATGATGGTAACGTATTTTTTAAAGAACCAGCTATGCCTGATCAACACCCGTTTATCCGGATGGTTGTTGTTTTTCATCGTACTTGGGTTGGTGGTAGACCATCCTGAGTCGGCTTTCGCTCACCCCATGCCGAACTCAGTGGTGCTGCTCAACATCCACGCCAGCCGCATCGATGTGGAACTGCAAATTCCCCTGGTCGAACTGCAATCAGCCTGGGGGCATGCAGTCAACGATTCGTCGGCGGGGCTGGTGTCGCGGTTGGGACCACAACTGCGGGCGTACCTCAAAACGCATGTTCGCCCACAAAGCCCCAGCGGGCGTTTCTGGAACGTATCGGTCGGTGAGTTGATCGTCCATGAATCTCAGAATCCAATTAACGGCGTATACCGCGAACTGACAGCTCAGGTGCAAATGGTGCCCCCGTCGGGAGAAGACGTTCGGCAGTTTACGTTCTACTACGACGTCGTATTGCATCAGGTGATGACCCATAAAATTCTGGTGTCGGTACGGCAGGACTGGGAACGGGGACAACTGGCCGAAGTCGAACCGGTGCAGGTCGGCACGATCAGTTTAGATATCGTCAACAACCGGATTCTGCCTTTGCCGGTCAGCATCGCGTCGGGCAGTAGCTGGGCGGGCTTTACGGCTATGGTAAAGCTGGGAACCCAGCATATTGCTGAAGGCACCGACCATTTGCTGTTTTTGTTCGTGTTGTTGTTGCCCGCTCCCCTGCTGGTGGCTGGGCAGCGTTGGGGACGATTTGGGGGAGTTCGATACAGCCTGAAGCGGCTGCTGTTGATTGTTACCGCCTTTACCGTAGGGCATTCTATTACGTTGCTGCTGGGCTCGCTGGGGTGGGTCCGGTTGCCGTCGCAGCCGATCGAAATTCTGATTGCCGTATCGATTCTGGTGTCGGCGATCCACGCTGTACGGCCTATTTTTCCAGGCCGCGAAACCTGGATCGCGGCTGGTTTCGGGCTAATTCACGGGCTGGCTTTTGCCAGTACGCTGGTGAACCTTCAACTTGATGCTGGACCGATGGCATTGAGCATTCTGGGCTTCAATCTGGGTATTGAACTGATGCAGCTATTGATTATCGTACTGGTCATTCCCTGGTTAATGCTGTTGAGCCGAACAAAAGCATACACAATCGTCCGGCTAACGGGGTCTTTCCTGGCTGGTATTGCCGCCCTCGCCTGGATTGTCGAGCGCGTAACAGGCCAGGCAAACGGTCTGACGCAGGGCATTGAGACGGCCGTCGGATATGCACCCTACGGCCTTATCGTATTGGCCCTACTAGCTCTTTACCTGACCTGGCGATCGAAGCAATTGCCTGCTGCGTATCCTGATTGATCGGATCTTTCCTTAACCTAGTTCAGGTTAAAACTCTTGGGAGACCGATAGTTAAAATACGGCGATTTGGCTTCCCAGTTCGGGATGAGCCAAAAAATAGGGTTTTAGTTGAAAAACCGTCTGGATGGCATCTTCCGTCAGTACATCTTTTGGGCTCCCCGCTCGAAAAATACAACCATCATACATCAGTACTACTCGATCAGCATATTGAAAGGCCAGGTTAAGGTCATGGACAATAACGAAAACAACCATATTCTGCATTGCCAATTCCTTGACCAGCCTGAGGATCTGATGCTGGAAATGTATATCCAGCGCTGAAATCGGCTCATCAAGAAACAGGTATTTTGTCGATTGATCATCGGGATTCCGATACAGCTGAGCCAATACACGCGCCAGATGTATTTTTTGCTTTTCGCCCCCAGACAACGAAGCAAACGCTCTATTTTTAAAGGACTTCATGCCTGTTGATGCCAGACACTCGTCGGCAATCTGCTTGTCGTGACTAGTGGGGTTTAAGTCAAAATAGGGATAGCGGCCCATCATCACAAGTTCGATAACGCTCAGGTCGAATGGCAATGACAGCAGCTGCGACAGAACTGCTTTCTGGCGAGCCAGAGTAGCCAGCGGTATGGATTCCAGCAATTGTGAGCCATACCAGACCTTACCCTGCTGTGGTGTCTCTGTACCCGTCAATAACTTTAGTAACGTACTTTTTCCAGCTCCATTCGGCCCCAGCACCATCGTAAATTCGCCGGGTCTAACTGTTAGTGAGATGTCCCTGACCAGGTATTGCGAACCAATTTGAAAGCTCAGGTTCTCGGCTCTAAGCATAAAATCCCCCTTTCTGAAAGGACCGGGCATTTCGAACGAGAAGCCAGATAAAGATCGGAGAACCGACGAAAGCAGTCACAACGCCAATCGGAAATTCGGCTGGTGCTACCAGCCGACGGGCAACGGTATCGGCCATTGTCAGTAAAGATCCCCCAAGTAATGCCGAAGCAATAACCAGAAACCGATTATCGGAAGTTTTCGAAAGCCGAAGCAGGTGAGGAACCACCAGGCCAACAAAAGCAATAACACCTACCATTGCCGTACCAATGGCCACCAACAATGTATTTAACAGCAATACCTGAATTTTGAGCCGATTGATAGAATAGCCTAAATGCCGGACTTCATCTTCCCCCAGGATCAATACGTTCAATGCCTTTGTAAACCGCAGGGAAAGCAGAATTCCTCCCAATGTAATCGGAAACACAACGGCAAACTGCGTCCAGTCGGCTCCCGAAAACGTACCCAGGTTCCAGAAAGTAATGGATCGGGCCTGTGGATCGCGGGCAATGTAGGACAGAAATCCTGTGCCGCCCGTTGCCAGCGCGTTGATCGCAATTCCCGCCAGAATCATCGTAGCCACATTTACTTTGCCGCTCAAAGACGCAATTTTATATACGATCAATGTCGCAACAAAGGCAAACGTAAAAGCTACGCAGGGCAGCAGAAACAGACCCAGGGCATCGGTAAAAGCCCAGTTGATGTTCTTTCCCAACACAAAAACCAGTGCAGCGCCCAATGCTGCACCGGAACAGGTTCCAACCAGCCCCGGCTCAACGATTGGATTTCGAAATAGAGCCTGCATGAGCACACCCGACACCGACAATCCGGCTCCTACCGTAGCACACAGCAATACTCTGGGCAACCGGATTTGCAAAAATAGCCCCTTCGAAACCGGATCGACAGTAGCCCCCGACCAACCCAGGCCATTCGAAACAATATGCCCGATGTCATCAAATGATAAATCGACAGCCCCGATCCGGAGGGCTGCCACGACCGTAAGCAGCAGGAGGATCGTTAAAAATCCATACCAGCTTCCTGGTTTTACGGATGATAGCTTCATGGGCGCTTATTGATGAATCAGCTTCATGAGCATCAATACGTTCTCGCCCGTGCGAGGTCCGAGGTAGATCAGATCATGTTCTTCTATACGGTAGATCTTTTTATTTTTTCCTGCGGGTGTGAGGGCAATACCCGGCAACGTAGCGAGTTTGTCGGCATTACTCATACGGTCATAGCCAAAATCAGTCACCAGAATAATATCGGGCTGGGCCTTGCTGATAATCTCCGGACTGAGGGGCTTCATCCCCTTCAGCGTATCCATGACATTTTTACCGCCAGCCAGATCGAGCATGTACGAAGCCGTTCCGGCCTTCCCGATCACAAGGTAGTTGTTGATCACTCGACCAAAGTGAATAATCGCCACTTTAGGCACCGTCTTATACTGCTTTACACTTTCAGCAGCTTTAGCCAGATCAGCATCCAGCTTTGTTTTGAGGCTATCGGCCTGCTTCTGAGCCCCAAATTGCGCGGCCAGTGTATCAATCAGGGCTTTGGTTTCGGGAATGCTATGGGCATCGGGGAATACTTTCATCGGAACGCCGACTTTCTCCAATTGCTGCATAACAGCCTCCGGCGCAACGTTCCCATCGTGATAAACAACTGTCGGTTTGAGGGCAATAATTCCTTCCGAGTTGAGCATTCGGTGATAGCCTACTTTCGTCAAGTCCTTTGTCGACGGTGGAAACGTACTCGATAAATCGACACCAACCAGCTGATCGCCAGCCCCCAGCGCATAGATCAGCTCTGTCAATTGCTTGGCAACACAGACAATTCGCTGCTTGCCCGATTCCTGGGCTTGTTCTTTCTGGCCTGAGTTACAGGCTATGACAACACTAACTAGGTTAAGTAAACCTACTATTCGCAAAATTTTCATATGGAAGTTTCAGGATTATAGGCTGCAATTCGTTGTCAGACGATACAAATCGCAGGCTATCAATCACGTTTGAGTTAAAAAGTGTATTTGAGAGCCGCGCCGGAATAGACGGTAATTTTCGGAGCCGGATTGAAGAACAGCGGGCGGTTATTGGCCGGATTGGGTAAGTTCAGGAAGATCAGCGACGAATAGGTGCTGCTTAGCATGTTATCCGAACCAACATACAAATCCAGGTTGACATGATTTCCTAGCGCACTCCGGTAGCCAACCTTGCCGTTAAGCAGCGTATATGCATCGGCGTAATGGTCATTTGCCAGCGTAATCGGCATTTTATCGACGTACATCATGGTCGCGTTCAGGTAAAAACCCGGACGAACTTCCAGATCGAAACCAGCATTCAGCAGGTTCGGCGCAATGCCCGATTCTTTCTTTCCGGTGAAGTTGATCGTTCTGGCATCTCCGTTATTGTCACTCTTATAGTCCTTGTAGTAAAAATCGCTGTAGGTATATGACACAAACGACCGAACCAGAGCCAATGCGCCTGTGGTTGGCCGGTACGCATATTGAAGGGCTACTTCAATGCCATTGTGCTGCACTTTACCGGCGTTGGTTGTCAGTGTGTAAGCAGGCTGGTTTCCGCTGGCCGGAAAATTTTGAGGTATGAGCTTATCCGTTACAGCCATTGTGAAATAGGCAATCTCGTAGGTAAGTGCCTGATTCAGCAGACGACCTTTGCTGCCGATTTCGTAACTGACTCCTAACTCGGGACGTAAGTTGTAATTAACGACACCCGTTTGCGCAATAACGACCTGGTTTGTGGCTGGGGCAGAATAGCCCTCACTGACACTGGCGTAGAACGAAATAGCATTAGTCAATTGATAGGATAGGGCACCGCGAGGAGTCAGCACGGGCTTAAATCGATTGTAGCCCGAAGCGTTTACATAGGCAGGCGTAGTGCTACTGGCACGCATGTCGGTGATACCGTACTCGACGTAATTAAGACCAGCCCCTGCCAAAAGTGTCAGTTTAGGGGCTACCTGAATACCTGCCTGCGCGAAAATGTTGTATTGCATGGCCTGTATTTCCAGATCGCTGCGAAGAGCCCCCAGAATGCCATTCGCCAATCCATAGCCCTTGGCAAAATTGAAGTTCTTCAGAAACTCGGCCCCAATACTGAGCGTTGGTCGAAGCCGACTGTATTCATCCGTGTACGAAAACACGGTACGACCGCCAAACTTGAACTTGTTCGTTTTATTTACACCAGCGGCAAACGGCTGGTCGATGACCTGCCCACCGACGAACAAGGTTGTTTTGTTCGAGAACCGATCCGTGAACTGATAATTGTGGCATAAACCAATGCGAGCACTCTCAGTTTTGATACTGGCATTATTGAGCAGGTAAGCGACTTCGGCCGTATCGGGATGAACCCGCAGGTTAACGCTATCGACCTGACCCGATAAGAGATCATACGAATTGGTATAGCCGACAAAGACAGACATAGACCGTTTCCTGCTCAAATAGGTATCGCTGGTGATCGTCAGGAAGTCTTTTTTAGAACCGCCATGGATGCGAAATCCATCGTATTTCTGATGACCATAATTTATGTTCAGACTGGTATTATCAGAGCCGGTTTTGATGGATGTATTGGTTCGAAACAGGCCATAAGAACCGACCATTACCTGTTGGCTGATGCTTGTTTTGCCACCTGGAGCCCGCTCGGTATACAGATTCACGACGCCACCCAAGGCATTTCCATACGAACTCGATGCTGGACCTTTAAGCACCTCAACCCGACTGAGTGTTGTGTAGTCAACATCATCCAGAAAAGTTGTGCCGTCGCCGTCCGTGAGTGGAATGTCGTTGAGATACGCCTTGTAGCCTACTCCATTGAAGTTGGTCTGGTTGCCGTAGCCTCGTATAACGATCCGATTTCCCGCGGCAACAGTTCGCATCTCTACTCGAACACCTGGAATGAGATTCACGAAGTTTTGCAGGTGAATACCATTGGTGCGCTGAATATCGCGACTCGTGACCAGCCCCACCGATCCGGCAGTGCGCTGAATAGTCTGCGGAGTTGCATAACCCGAAACGATGACCTCATTCAGGGCGGTATTCGACGACTCCAGTTCGACGGTTAGTGTTTGTGTACTCGCTTTGATACGTATCGTTTGCGTCTGATAACCAACGGCCGATACCTGAAGCTGATCACCTTCGGCGACACTGAGTTCGAACTGACCTTTTTCGTTTGCTGTAGTGCCCCGATTCGTCCCGCTAATCAGTAATGAGGCACCGAAAATGGGTTGGGCGTTTGTGGGATCTACAACCCGACCCGTTATCGACATCTGAGCATAGAGTGCCGGAGAGAAAAAAGCGCAAACGAGGAGTATAAAAAAGTATCGATTGTGAACTAATTGCATGTGAATGATGAAAAGATGGAACATAGAATCCTTAGGGAAAGGGCATTCCTTTCCTGAGTACTGGCTGGGGAGCCAGGCAATCGTAAAGAGGATGACTCTATAAATTGGGGGGAGGAGATGGGACTTCCAGATCAGGACGCGCCAAGCGCTGAGTGCAATAATAAAAGGACGATGATAAAGTGGATAAAGAAGGCAACTCGAGCTGATCGAACAGGGGCAAATAAGGCAGATCGAATTTACTTCGCCAGTTGATCTGTTTTCGATGGTTACCGGACCTTGTGCCGGGTATAAAATCAGACGATGCTGTGTTCTGATACAGCCAGGGGGCTTTCTGCTTCAGTTCCGTTTCGGCATCATCCCGAAATCCGTATATGTATACTGAATCAGAGCGAATCTCCCGGTAAAGTACATCGACCATATGGCCGTTCCATTCGAATTCAGGCTCATTGACCAGATCGGCCAATTGGTTCGACAGCTCCGGTTGCGGAATTGTAATCAGGATTAGTTTGTCGGGGGCGAAATAGGTCTGGTGTGAAAACGCCCATTTAGCCACTGATTCACGGGCATAATAATAACCATAAAGGCTCACCAGCGCCATTACTGCGATTGCAATCAATGTATGTATGATACGCCCAATAGACATGCTTTTTTACCCGGTTTACTTCTTTTTGAATCAGTCTTTCCTGTCAGATTATTCTTTAGATTGAGTTCACGTTTGAGCAGTAAATTCGATGTTGTTCGTTTATTGCCAGGTACTTATAGATTCAATTGATATGTATTTACACTTGACTTGTCAGATTCAGCAGGACGATAAATCTGGCATTAACAAACTAGGTGCTATATAGGTGATGTCAGGTTCTTCAACCTGACTCCTGGGATTTCTCAAACTGCACCCGGCATGAACGACGCGGTTTTGAAAATCGAAAAGGCGAACCGTCGCCACAGCCAACCATCCCGGCCATGGCGGTTTTAAGAAATCGCCACCACAGCCACTTCTTTACTGACTAAATCGCTAATCGATAAACTACTCGATGTCAGGTCGATTCTTGTCTAAACATCATGTATGTAAGTATACCGCGGCACTACTAGACAGGTTATTCGTTGAAAAGTAACCGCTTTGACAAAAAAAATATTTTAGTATATTATTTTGACTAAATTGGTTATATTAAAATGCTGGTTGTTTATGAGCTTATCCAACTCGATTAATTCTGGACTTCTAACCCAAACGTCTGTTTTATTTAGAAAAAACAGCCGCTCGCTAGGGCCGTCCGGCCGTTAACTCAAAGCTTGTCAATCAGCCACCAACCTTCGTGTATCTTCCTGATTAGCTGGACTCTCGTATTCATTTAGGTAAGCCTTCGTCCCTAAAAACCAGTCTATTTCTGAGTGAAATAGTAAACGCAACTTCCTCATGAATCAATCTACAACCCGCCGACCTAACCTATTGCCTATAATCTGGCTATTGGTTTGCTTTTTACTAACAGCTTTCTATCCAGATCCTCAGCAGCCAAAAGGTCCTGATGCGGCCTCTTATTCCTCTGAGGTGGTCAGTAACTGGTTAACCACACAGCTTAAAGTCACCCGAACAACGCCGGCTCCTCCACCATTCACGGTCAGGCGGTTTGCCTACATCGGTGTTGCGCTTTACGAATCGATCGTGCCGGGTTTATCGGCCTATCAGTCGCTGGCTCCCCAACTGAATGGTTTGCCTGCCTTACCCACTGTTAACCCGACAATGAGTTATTATTGGCCTGCCAGTGCCAATGCCGCCTTAGCCGCTATGACCCGCTATTTCTATCCAACTACATCTTCCGCGAATAAAGCCACTATAGACTCTCTGGAAGCCGCTAATACAGCCAGCTATCAGAAAGATAGACCACTCGATGAACTGACTCGTTCGGCAGAGTTTGGTAAAAAAATAGCGGCTGCGGTGTTTGACTGGTCGAAAACAGATGGGCATGATAACAACACTGCCTACACGCTACCGGTCGGTAAAGGGCTGTGGGTGTCTACTCCTCCGGCCTTTGTAGGAGCTGCTCTACCCAATTGGGGTAAATGCCGGCCGATGATTCGTAGTGCCAGTGAGGTGCCGCTGGAAGCACCGATCACCTATTCGGAAGAACACGCTTCGGAATACTATGCCCAGGTTAAAGAAGTCTACGATATTTCGCAGAATCTGACCCCTGAACAGAAAGCGATTGCCTTATTCTGGGCCGATGATCCCGATGGAAAAAGCTTCGGTGGCGGCCATTGGATGTCCATACTCAATCAGGTGCTGACTAGCCAGAAGCCAGGATTAGATGTTGCGGCCCAGGCTTTCGCCCAGATCGGAGTTGCAACCTCAATGGCTGGTATTACGATCTTCAAAGGAAAGTATCAGTACAATGGAATGCGGCCCGTTACCTACATCCGTACGGTGATGAATCAACCCAACTGGAACGCGTTGATTGTAACACCACCTCATCCTGAATACCCCTCGGGCCATGCCTTAATTTCATCGGCAGCGGCCCAGACCCTCACGCTTCTGTTTGGGTCTAATTATAAATTCACCGATAATTCCTATAATTCACTGGGATTCAGCCCTCGTACGTATAACTCGTTTGATGAAGCGGCTATCGAGGCCGGTAACTCACGGGTTTATGGCGGAATTCATTACCGAAAATCCTGTGATGTAAGCCGGGTCCAGGGCAAGCTTATTGCCCAGAACGTGGCTCAAAAACTAAAATTTAAGCGGTCATAACGAATCCGACTTCTGTAGCCAAAACTTTGCCGAATTGCCAGCAGTTCGATCGTTTTGGTGAACATGCTATAATCGAATTTGGTAGATTGCAGCCATGAATCAAATTCAGGAGTATCAGAACCAACTCCCCCGCCACGGTATCGATTTTTTGTCCGAATCGGACTGTAATAACATTCTTGCAGAATACGCAACTCTTTGCGATACCTATGTTGCCTGCCCTTACAAACCCGAAGTGCTGCTAACAGAAGCTAGGGGTAAGGCTGGACAGACTAATGTCCATATTGTTGGAGTTGGTAAGGTTTCCTATGGGCATACGCCATTTGAAGCCAAATTAAACGCGATTATTGGTTTTCTGGATCGTGGGTATTTCAAGATAGATCGTGACCTACGGGTTATAAGGCTGCTGTAGGCCGGAAGGAAACCATACTGAGCTGAAATTTGACGGTAGCCAGGCATCTTATAAACTTACCCAGATGATATATGGGTAGCCATGCAGCTTTTCATCCGCTCCTACGTCATTAGAGCAAGACACTTCTGGTAGAAACTATACCGGGAATGTATAAAAAAACGATGACGATGAATGCACGCTACAAAGCTGAGAAAGAGCCAATCGAACTCTTGCTGGGAATGGGTGGTGCTGTCCAATATCTGGAACATGCCCTCAAAGACGATGTAAACTATTCGGTTTGGGTAAAAACCAAAACGGGCAACAGGCAAATTACCATCCCCATCGAAGCGGTCCGTTTGATTCAATCCAAAAAGCCCGCAGATGCGGTTATTGAATCCATCAAAAGGCAACTGGCTGGCGAATCATCTGCTGTTCCGATTCCGATCAAAGAATCCGGCGGGCGAACGGTCAATATTAGACGCTGGTTTCTACGCATGTTGGGTATTCGTCGGTAAACCAAAGCCCGGCTTCGACCAATTGGTCGCCGTTAATTGACGGGAAATATTACCCTTTCATTTTGTATAGTATACCAAATCGGATTAGCTCAGCATTGCATTCATTGCGTCCGCCTACCCAGCGGCTACGGTAGTTGCTTAGTCCATAAGCATACCCGGCGTAGGCTCCTATTTTGCCATAAACTACGGCCAGCTGGACCCTGGGTCTGAGATCTGTTTTTATGCCAGTTCGATCCAGAGAAGTACTGTACGTTTTACCATTGACTCCTGTCGCTTCGCCCTTTTCTCTGGAACTTAGCAGGTAGCCAATGTCTAGACCACCGATCAGGTCAATTGAAAATTGATTGCATTTGATTCGATAACCTAAAAACGGGAACGCATTTATGAATTTGTTTGATAAGTAGGTTTGCCCTGAGGCCACGTCTTGAAATGTGCCTGTGTTATCATAGCCATTAACACGGTCAATTGTCGTCTTACTTCTCAGATTTTCATAGCCCACGCTAATGCCCGTCATAAAATTGCCTCTGGATACGTGCTGAATCTGATAGGATAATCCGTATGAAAGCCCATTTTTAGCGCCAAAGGGATTATTGGTATACCCCGTAGAACCATTGGAGGCCAGGTTAATTTGAGAGCTTTTTTCAGCTGAGACTCCGTGAAACGAAAATAAACCCGAGTTTAAGGCCAGGATCGATTCGGTCGATTGCCCAAAGGAAAGGTTGGTTATCTGAATTGTTATAAGGAGCAGCACCAGCTTTTTCATCTCAAATAATTTAGGTTCCAATCGCAGCATGCTTATTTCAGAGCAAAGGCATTAATTTAAACGACTTATCAAGCGCATACCGCATCGTATCGACTAGCTTCTGATCGCCAGTCGTCATGTTAACTATGGTTTTGGAATAGTAATAAACTTTTGGGTCACGCCATCTGGTGGTGATTTGCAGCGTAGTGAGCGAGTCGAGTTTGGCGTAGTAGTTAACCGAGTCCTGATAGGCTCTCACGTTTGCCTGATTGGTAGCGGTCTTCTGAAGAGTTAAAAAACGGGATATTTTTTTGCCATAGTTTTGCTGGATAAGTGTATCCAGTCGACCGGCGCCGACCATCTCAAAATCAATAGTCGTTAACTGATTGATCGTCAGTTCCTTGTTTTGCTTCGAAGCAACCTTTTCCAGATAGGTACGAATGCCGTCGTCAATCTTTTCGCAAACCTTCTTTTTAGATGGCGCACAGGCAAACAGAAAAAAATAACAAACAATAAGTGAAAGGTACTTCATGTAATGAAAGTAGACTATTTAGTAGTCTAGTGATTTATAGGATTTGTTTTCTACTTAAAATCGCCGTTCGTTGGCATACAAAAAGTATTCTGAACTATACCACAGCACTCTAGCTACCCCAGAAATGGCCAAAAGATAAGGCTTATTCAACGGATTGCCTTCCCTGGGATACGGATTTAATCCTTCGCTCATCACTACTGCTGGTTTCATCTTCTGGACCAGAGACGGCCGGTTGATTAGTAGCGATGGCTTCCTCATTTATTAATAAGAACAAATTCTCAAAAGATAGTTATAGGATCATTAGGAGAATAAATTGAATAAAATAAAAAGAAGTACATTAGCTTGATAACTGCTCCTCAGTTATTAACTTATTATGATCTACTACCATGGATAATCAATCTGCTGGAACCCTGCTCCAAAAGGAGCCTGACCTAACCCCAATGGCACTCACCGAGCGGCATCTGGATGAGTGGCTTCAACTTCAGGACTATTTACGGGAAACACATGCGCCGACCGACCAACTGGTCTACTGTCGCAGGCAAGTTACGCGTTTACAACTTGATCTTTACCAACTCAGGAACAGTTAGCACCGGAGCGAATAGGTTTTTTAGCCTGGTGTTTCGGTTAAATCCGTGCCACGGTTACTAATGATACACAACAAATCGTGGCATGGATTTAACCGAAACGCCTTTTGGCTTTTTATGATCTAACGATTCGTGAAAAGGAGATTTTACGATTGCATACCAGCGACATTACAGCCAATACCTGGTAACCATTCGTAGCATTACAAACAGCACCGCAACTAAGATGAAAATAAACAGGAGGATATAAATGGCCCAGTAAAACTGACGATCATTATGATTCGGGTTCATAATACGGCGGGAAGAGTATCAATAAAAACGGAAGAAGGAGTAAAAACCGCGCTCAGCCAGCAGACTATTGTTTTAGCTTGACCGAAGTCATCTGAATTGATTACCTGCTACGTGTTGGAAAAAAAGAGAATAAGCCCTGCTCAGCCATTGGCCAGAGCAGGAGCCCTGTATTCCTATCTATTGTCCTGTTAAACATAAACAGGTTAACCAGAAGAGGTGAAGCTGGATTTAAACCCTTAGTCTGCCAATGCGAAATTGATTTCCCGGTATGTGGTGTGCGTAAAACCAGACCAGCAGTTACAATTCAGTGTTGGCAGTAAACTTCACGTTAGGCAATGAACGACAGCCAAAGAGCTAAATTGATAATTCTACATCGAATTTGCCGGATTGATTCGGCCCGAAGCCAGTATTTTTCATTGAAAATTAATGAGTTGTGTTGCTGCCTGAGTTACTTTTACTGGTGTCGTTACAAAGAAATGATGTAGAACATCGAACGCCCGGTTCATCTTGAAACTGGGCGTTTTTTTATTGTCTTAACTGTATTGCCATCCAATCGATCGTGTTGCACATGGAGTGGTCATGTCAATCCTGGACGAATTAACTTTATAAATCTGTTGCTAACTTACTGGTACGTTTCAGCTCTTTTGTAGTACTATAAGCGGTTTAAAGTTTAAGTAAACTGACAGCACCTAGCTGTCAGCGGTGTGGATAGATGCAGAACGCCCGGCTCATGTTGAAGCCGGGCGTTTTTGTTTAGCACTATTCTTCAGTCAGTTAGCGATTTGACTGAAGTTTAGTTTTGGATTGGATTCTCGGCAGGTGGTGTTGACGCTGGCGTCACGTCGATCTTCGATACCGAAACGATAAGCGTTGCCAGCGCTTCTTTAGATAGCTCATCAATCATGACAACCCAATCGGTGGCCAGTACGCGATGGGTTTTATGACCAATCGGATTACGAACGGCTGCCTGACCTGACTTGCGTTGAGCGATGGTAATATTGATCGCATCGCCTTCTTTAAAGGTGGGTACAAAGCCGAAATACCCATCCGCGATAACACCGCTTTGTTTGCCCTCTGAGGCAGATTCATAAAAGATTACTTTCAATTTTTCCGAGTCTTTGCTCATTCTGGCTGGTAGTTAATCACGGTTACTTAACTAGCTAACGGATCAGGCCGGTAAATGTTGAGAAATCGTAGGGGTAGAGAAATAGGAGAGGGGCGAGAATACTGATAAACCGGCAACAGACCGCAAACCAGTTCATCCGGCAAAAAACGCAATTAGAATTCCTATACCGTTAGTTCACTTAGGTCACCGTTGAGTTCGCTTTGCTTCTTACCCAACTTTGTTTCAGTACAAGGCTTTGAGCCGTGCCACGGTTACTGATAATGCGCAAACAAACCACGGTCCGCCGTTGCGACCGGCTGCGGTGGCACGGCTCAAAGCCCTGTACTTAACTAATTACCAACACAAAGTATCTTTTTAACTGAACAAATGCTAACTGAACAACCCTCTTTTATCCAGGTGAATGACCTGCGTGCCTACAATGGTGGCTTTTTTCGGGTGCTTATCTCACCAGAGCAGACCGGCGGTAGTTTTTCAATCATTGACATTACGTTGCCAAAAGGAGCTGAACCGCCCCGTCATCTACACACCCGAGAAGATGAAACGTTTTACATTCTCGATGGCACCATTCGGTTCGAGATTGGTGATCAGGTAATCATTGGCGAGGTTGGCCAGGCGGTCTTTGCGCCCCGTAACATTGAACACCTGTTTACTCTACAGACCGAACAGGCGCGTATGCTGACTCTGATCACGCCTGGCGATTTTGCAAACTATTTTGTGGAGTTCAGTCAACCAATTGAGCAGGCCCCCACAACCCTGGAGGCTCCTAAGGGACCACCTCCGGCCGATGCGCTGGCTTTATTGGTATCGCGCTTAACAGAGCGATACGGGGCACGGTTTGCGTAAACAGATCTTGGCCGCCTATTGATAGAATTGGGTCACCCAGGCGGTGAAAAAGCCAGGCTTCAAACGAGGCCTGGCTTTTTCATAGAGAATTTATTGCCAGTCTTTCCGGCCGAATTAGTATACTTTTGCCGTTACAAAAGAAGTGATGTAGACGAGCAAACGCCCGACTCAATTTGAGAGTGGGCGTTTTTTGTTACCTTTATTGCTACCCTAATCAGATCGATGACACATTTTATTGAGTTTATTACTATTCAGGATATTGCCGTAGTTATTAATGTAGCAGCAATCACCGCTATTATCCCCTATAGATCGGGTTCTCAGATTTTTTTATCCGACGATTCCTACCGGGTTAAGCAAACGCCCGAGCAGGTAAAAGAGGGAATAAATATTGTAACGGGTACGGCAGTCCATCATTTTTAGCCCAATTTCGAGTGAGAACGGGTTTATACTGGGTTTCATTCTCTTCATCCGATTCGGAATGAACCCATTTTCCTGTCGCTGAATCTAGGGACATGCTCTACCTATGGGGCTACGTACGACTACTTTAATCTCTTTTCCTGGAAAGGAGATGGGGAAATGATGGTTTTACAGGCCGTTGTTTTCGCTCTCCAGTGATAGCCACCTAATGATTCGGCGACACGGAAACGAAGTGCAGTTCATTGTTTACCATCACCGACTGACTCAGTTAGGTCGCTATTCAGTAGGTTATACCAGCGGTTTGTTTTGCTTTTTATCACATTAAAAAGATATTACCAACAAGTAGAACCTAGTGAAGAAACAGACTACCTCATCACGAGGCAGGAAGCAAGCGCTTCGGCCGGTAGAAAGACACCTTGCTACCGCCTTTAGCAGGGCTGCGGTGGGTCTGGTAATTACCCGGCTTACTGGTACAGTAATCCACGTTAATAACGCCTTTGGGCAACTGACGGGCTACTCGCCCGATGAATTGATTACGAATCCGTTTGGGCTGGTGATGCATCCCGATGAATTAAATCTCCTTGAAAACCAGCTCGATAAGATAGTAACAGGAGAGCAGGATTCACTAGATGCCCAGGTTCGCTGCATTCATAAAAATGGCCAACCGATCTGGCTTAAGCTCCACACAACCCTACTCAATGACGAAAGTGGACAAACTCAAAGCCTGTTTTCGATCATTGAAGAAATTACCAGGGAGGTAGTTATGCATAATGACCAGCAGAAATTGCTGGCACTTGTCGATAATGGTCTCAGTTTTATGGCCATCGCCGATTTAGAGGGCAGACTCACCTATATTAATGAGGCAGGCCGAGTACTGGTGGGTCTGGATAAAGAAGATCTGCAGGCCGTAAAATTCGTTGAAGATTTCTATTCGCCGGAAAACTATCGCCTGATTCAGGAGGTAGCCCTTCCAATCCTACTGAGTCAGGGTCATTGGACAGGAAGGGTAGAACTAAAGCATTTTAAAACTGGCGAGCCAATTCCCTGTCAGGCAAGTGGTATCCGGATCGATGATCCTCATTCCGGAAAACCCCTGGGAAGAGGCTTTACCATGCGGGACTTACGGCCCGAACTGGCTGCCCAGGAAATGGAACGAAAACTGCTTACTCTGGTCGATAACAGCATTGAGTTGATGTCTATTCTGGAACTGGATGGCAAAAACTCCTATATCAATAAGGCTGGAATAGCCATGCTGGGCTTCGAGAATGTTCAACAGGTTCAGCAAACCCCGATCGCTCAACTTCATGCTCCTGAACATTTTGACTTAGTTGAAAAAGAGGTGCTGCCCTCCGTGATGAATACCGGAAGCTGGTCGGGAGAGATGCTGGTGCGCCACCTGAAAACGGGAGAGATCTTCCCTGTTTTTAATAACACGATTCGCATCGATGATCCTTATAGTGGACAGCCCATGGCGGTGGGCGCTGTTATGCGGGATAGGCGACCGGAAATGCTGGCCCAACGGACACTGGAAGAAAGTGAGCTGTTCTCCCGGAATGTGTTTCACCATTCTCCGGTGGCCAAGGTAGTTTTTGTGGGGCAGGATATGATCATCCGCACGGTTAATGAAAAGATGCTGGCTTTGCTGGGACGAGATGCGACCATCATTGGAAAAACCTTTCGGGAGGCTATCCCCGAATTAATTGAAACGCCCCTCGCACAACCGCTTGAACAGGTGTTTACATCGGGAGAAACGTATTACCTGCCTGAAGTGAAAATACAGGTAATGCGCTCAGATAAAGCAGATTGGGCGTATTACGACTGTATCTACAAAGCCTTACATAATACAGCCGGAGCTGTATACGGTGTTATCGTCACGGCCTCCGATGTAACGGGGCAGGTAGTAGCGCGCCAGAAAGTGGAAGAAGCTGAAACAGCCCTTCAGGGGGCAATTGAGCTAGCCCAGTTAGGCACCTGGGAAATCAATCTGTTTACGGGCCAGATCGACTATTCTCCCCGACTTAGGGGCTGGTACGGTCTGGATGCTGCTGGGCCCATCACCCAGGAGCAATCGGTTGCGGCCATCCGGAAAATAGACTTGCCCCTGATCCAGGAATCGATTGCTCGGGCGATTGCGCGGGGCTCAACGGGTATCTATGATATCGAATATACCGTGGAAGCTGCGTACACAGGCCAGGAACGTATCCTTCGGGCTCAGGGCAAAGCCTACTTCGATGAGGAGGGTGTGGCCTACCGAATTAGTGGTACTGTGCAGGATGTGACCACGCAACGGCATCTACAGCTTGCTCTGGAGCAGCAGGTGCAACAGCGTACGGAAGAATTGGAAGCTATCAATGAAGAGCTGGCGGCCAATAACGAAGAACTTATGGCTGCCAGTGAAGAAGTGATGCTGGCCAATCAACGACTTGAAGAAGCGAATCTTCTCCTCACCCGGTCCAATCAGAACCTGGAACAGTTTGCTTATATTGCTTCCCACGACCTACAGGAGCCTTTGCGCAAGGTTCAGCAGTTTGGTGATCTGTTGATCAATCGGTATGGTGAATCCCTTGGGGAAGGCCGGTCTCATCTGGAGCGGATGCAGTTGGCGGCCCGTCGCATGTCCCGACTCATCAAAGACCTGCTGGCTTTTTCCCGTATTTCGACAAGCCCAGCCCCCACTGATTCGGTGGCGCTGAACGAGGTTATTGCTGTTGTATTGGATAACCTGGCCATAGCCATTGGGGAAACGAACGCGGAGCTTGTTGTGGACGAATTGCCAATGGTGCATGGTGATGCAATGCAACTGGAGCAATTGTTTCAGAACCTATTGAGTAATGCACTCAAGTTTAGTCGTCCTGATGGATCGGGAACTAATCAGCCTCCCCAGATTCTGGTACGGGCACACCGGGTACGGGCCACGGATCTGGAAGGGTTACCAAAGCCCGCCAGACCAACTGTCTTTTACCAGTGTATTGATGTGATTGATAATGGAATCGGGTTTGATGAAAAATACCTGGACCGCATCTTTCAGGTATTCCAGCGACTACATGGCAAGGATGAGTTTGCTGGAACGGGAATTGGCCTGGCGATTTGTCAAAAAGTGGTAACCAATCATGGCGGATTGATTACGGCCAGGAGCCTGCCCGGCCAGGGTGCTACCTTTAGTGTCTATTTACCCGTCTTAAGTCAATGACACTACTTACTTTCTTACAACTTATAGCTTAAACCAACGAGGCATTGCGCAGCCTGGGTAGGAAGTGGCTTCTCTATAATTGGATCTTTACGAGCCATGCTGGAAGCGTCTAACAGTTAAGGAGAGCGTTTATTGACGCGAATTCGGGACGATGCTGATCGCAATTTGACAACTCTCCTGATCAAATCAGTGCTCTACATCTAGCTGTCCTGAATCGTACAGGAAATGTCCGTTAATGGACAATAATCGGCTTGCCCCTCCCGACAAAAGACCTCGCTGCATGCTCTAAATGGCTTTTTACTAAGTTGGCGACCTATTTGCTATGCAAAAGAGTATCATACATCTGGCAACTAAGCACAAGCCAAAATTTATACCGCTTAGGCATGAAAGGCACGCAGTTAGGAGAATTTGAGGAGGTGGTACTCCTGACCATCGCCCTGCTCTACGATGACGCTTACAGTGTGGCAGTCGTTGAGGAACTCGGGCAGCGACTGGAGCGTCCCATGAGCTTAGGGGCTGTTCATCGCACCATGCAACGGCTCGAAGAAAAAGGACTGGTAAACTCCCGTTTCGGTGAGTCTACTGCCGAACGGGGAGGTCGGCGTAAACGACTGTTTACGGTAACCGCTGCCGGTGAGCAGGTGTTGCAGGAAGCGCGAAGAATCCGAAACGACCTATGGGCCGATATTCCCAAAGCAGCGTTTGGAGGAGGTGTAGCATGAATCGGAAACCCACAGCCCCCCGCTGGGCTCAGCAGTTGCTGAAGCGAATTACGGCTCCGCATCTACGGGAAGAAATTCAGGGCGATATGGATGAGCTGTTCCAGATGCGAGGTCAGCGATATGGCTACGCCAAAGCGCGACTGTTGTACGTAGTGGATTTACTGTTGCTGTTGCATCCCCGGCTCTGGCGACGACAAGCCGCTCCCCAAGTCAAAGCCCGTTACTCGAAATTCACTGATGTTCCTAAATCCTTTCTCCATCCTGACATGATCCGTTCGTATTTAACCATCGCCTTTCGTAATCTGGTCAAAAACAAGTCCTATTCGGCCATCAACATTGGCGGATTGGCGGTAGGCATGGCGGTGGCGATGCTGATTGGCCTCTGGATCACTGATGAAGTATCGGCCAATAAGCACCACAAAAACTACGAGACCCTTTACCAGGTCAAAATGAGCCAGACGTTTGATGGTACCAGAGGTACGCAGGATGCTTTACCGTTTCCCGTGGGTGAAGAACTAAGGTCTAAATACCCGGATTTTAAAGCGGTAGCGATGTATGACAGGGGAGAGGGCAATCGATCGTTGATCGTTGGCAATCAGAAATTCCTAAAACAGGGGCTTTTCATTGGCGAAGATGCCATTGATATGTTTTCGCTGACCATCCTGAATGGGAATAAAAACCCATTGAAGGAGCCGTATTCGATTGTGCTTTCGGATGAAACAGCTCATGCTCTTTTCGGTGATCAGGACCCTATTGGCAAAATCCTCAAAATGGATAATTCAGTGGATTTAAAAGTAACCGCAGTGGTTGCCAAACAACCCCAAAATGCTACACTGCAATTTGATTATTTACTGCCGTGGCATTTGCAGGAGAAAATCTATGATTGGGTAGGTAAAAAACTGAAAACGAACTGGCAAAATAACGGTTGGGGCGTTTTTGTGCAGCTTAAAGAGGGCGTAGATCCAGCACAAACCAATGCAAAAATAAAGGATGTGATCTTAAGCCACACATCAAATGATGCCAATGCGATTTCTCGCGTAAAGCCCGAATTGTTCCTGCATCCCATGGCAAAATGGCGGCTGTATTCGGAGTTTACCGAGGGGAAAAACACAGGTGGTTTTATTAAATATGTGCGTCTGTTTGGCATTTTTGGCTTATTTATTCTGGTGATTGCCTGTATCAATTTTATGAACCTCAGTACAGCCCGTTCCGAAAAACGGGCTAAAGAAGTGGGCGTTCGAAAAGCCGTTGGCTCGGGTCGTGAGCAACTCATCGGGCAGTTTTTGAGCGAGTCAACCCTGATTGCCTTTATGGCACTTGTGCTGGCTTTGGGTATCGTCTTGCTGGCGATGCCTTATTTCAATACGCTTACCGAAAAAACGATGTCCATCGACTTTGGGAATCCTGTTTTTTGGTGTGTTATCGTAGTTTTTACAGCCTTTACGGGATTGCTGGCTGGTAGTTATCCCGCCCTTTATCTGTCGTCGTTCAATCCGGTCAAGATCCTCAAAGGGGGCGTTCATGTCGGGAAAAATGCGTCATTGCCCCGAAAGATTCTGGTCGTCGTACAATTCACCTTTTCTACGGTGCTCATGATTAGTACCATCATCATTTATCAGCAGATCCAGCACGGCAAAAATCGCCCGATTGGTTTTACCAACAAAGGGCTCATTTCAGTGAATTCCTCTAACGATTTAGTTGACCATTTTGAAGCCCTTCGGACCGAGTTACTAGCTACCGGTGCAGTATCCTCAATTTGCAAATCCAATTCACCACCAACCCAATGGTGGAGTTCCAATGGTGGCTGGGAGTGGAAGGGATCGACACCCGACGATAAATCCTCCATTTTCACGACCATTGCCACCAATTTCGATTACATCAAAACGATGGGGATCAAACTCAAGGAAGGGCGGGATTTTTCGCGGGACTTTACGACTGATTCCACAGGGGTACTCTTAAATGAAGCGGCCGTAAAACGTATGGGGTTGAAACATCCCATAGGTGAGATACTACATTGGGCCGGGAAAGATCGGACAGTTGTTGGTGTAATCCCCGACATCGTTGTGGAATGGTCACCCTATCGCGCCGTCGCACCAATGACTATTCTTTTTGAAAAGAACTGGGTCGGTTTTATTTGCGTGCGAATCAATCCGGCGGTGGCGTCTTCGGTAGCTATCAGCAAAATTGCCCCGATTTTTGATAAATACAATCCGGGTTATCCCTTCGATTATAAGTTTGCCGATACGGAGTACACCAAAAAATTCAACTACGAAGAACTCATCGGCAACCTGTCGGCCATTGTTTCGTTGCTGGCCATCTTCATTTCCTGTTTGGGCTTATTTGGGCTGGCCTCCTTTATGGCCGAACAACGAACCAAAGAAATTGGGATCCGTAAAGTGCTGGGAGCCAGTGTCGCCAATGTGTGGGGATTGCTATCCAGAGATTTCGTTCAGTTAGTGATTGTTTCCTGTTTGATCGCTTCGCCGATTGCCTGGTATGCCATGAACCAATGGCTGGAAAGCTATACGTACAAAATAGACATTCAGGTTGGGGTCTTCCTGTCAGTACTTGTACTGGCTCTGATGATTACCTTATTGACCGTTAGCTACCAGGCAATCAAAGCTGGCCTGTTGAACCCAGTCAAGAGTCTGAAAAGTGAATAAATCGGATTGGTAATCCACTGGCTATGAGTCAAAACCAAAGAATCTGCCCGGACCAGCCCCCCCGCTGGGCTCAGCAGTTGCTGAAGCGAATCACGGCTCCGCATCTACGGGAAGAAATTCAGGGCGATATGGATGAGCTGTTCCAGATGCGAGGTCAGCGATATGGCTACGCCAAAGCGCGACTGTTGTACGTAGTGGATTTACTGTTGCTGTTGCATCCCCGGCTCTGGCGACGACAAGCCGCTCCCCAAGTCAAAGCCCGTTACTCGAAATTCACTGATGTTCCTAAATCCTTTCTCCATCCTGACATGATCCGTTCGTATTTAACCATCGCCTTTCGTAATCTGGTCAAAAACAAGTCCTATTCGGCCATCAACATTGGCGGATTGGCGGTAGGCATGGCGGTGGCGATGCTGATTGGCCTCTGGATCACTGATGAAGTATCGGCCAACAAACATTACAAAAACTACGAGACCCTTTACCAGGTCAAAATGAACCAAACCTTCGATGGTCGTAGAGGGACACAGGATGCGATACCCTTTCCATTGGGCGACGAATTAAAAGCAAAGTACCCCGACTTTAAAGCAACGGCCATGTGCGATTGGGGATCTAACCGTTCATTGGTAGTAGGCAATCAGAAATTCCTGAAAGATGGACATTACATTGGTCAGGATGCTATTGATATGTTTTCGTTACAGGTATTGAATGGGGATAAAAATCCATTGAAAGAGCCCTATTCGATTGTACTTACAGACGAAACGGCCCAGGCTCTTTTTGGCGATAAGGACCCCATCGGCAAAACCGTGCGAATGGATAATACGGTCGATTTAAAAGTAACTGCCGTCGTAGCCAAACAACCCGAAAATGCTGGATTACAGTTTGATTATCTGGTGCCATGGCATTTGCAGGCTGCCCAACGGGCCGACTATATAAAAAGGGCTGAAGCCAACTGGGCCGACAATTCATACCAGGTATTTGTCCAGCTCAAAGATGGCATAACACCCGAAAAAACGAATGCCAAAATCAAGGACATTGTATTGAGCCATCTAAATGACGAGGTTACCCAAAAGAGTACGAAGCCCGAAGTATTTATTTATCCCATGTCAAAATGGCGGTTATATTCTGAATTTTCCGAGGGGAAAAATACGGGTGGCTTTATCAAATACGTGCGTCTGTTTGGCATTTTTGGTTTGTTTATTTTGGTGATCGCCTGCATTAATTTTATGAACCTCAGCACGGCCCGCTCCGAAAAACGAGCCAAAGAAGTGGGGGTTCGAAAAGCCATCGGATCAGGCCGGGAGCAGCTTATTGGTCAGTTTTTGAGCGAATCACTTTTGATTGCCCTGATGGCTTTGGTATTGGCCTTAGGCCTGGTATTTATTGTGCTGCCCTACTTCAATACGCTTACCGAAAAGCAACTGGTTCTTCAGATTGGCAATCCGGTTTTCTGGGGAATCCTGCTGATTTTCACTCTATTCACGGGCCTGTTGGCAGGCAGTTATCCCGCCCTTTATCTGTCGTCGTTCAATCCGGTCAAGATCCTCAAAGGGGGCGTTCATGTCGGAAAAAATGCGTCGTTGCCCCGAAAAATTCTGGTCGTTATCCAGTTCACCTTTTCGATTGTGCTGATGATTGGGACCATTATCATTTATCAGCAGATCCAGCACGGCAAAAATCGACCCGTTGGCTTTAATAATAAAGGACTCATATCCGTAAATTCCTCTCACGATTTAATTAAACATTTCGAACCACTTAGGGCCGAATTGCTGGCTTCAGGAATGGTATCATCTATTTGTAAAACCAATTCGCCCCCGACTCAAATCTGGAGTAGCAATAATGGATGGGAATGGAAAGGCTCAACGCCCAACGATAAATCCGTAGGGTTCAAAACGATTGCCACGAGTTACGACTACACTAAAACAATAGGCATTAAACTTAAGGAAGGACGAGATTTTTCCAGAGATTTTAGTACCGATTCAATAGGGGTACTTCTGAATGAAGCGGCCGTTAAACGAATGGGGCTGAAACATCCCGTAGGCGAGCTCGTCAAATGGAATGGTAGTGATCGAATAGTCGTTGGCGTTCTGCCCGATATCATGATGGAATCGCCCTATCGGGCTGTCTCACCATTGACCGTTATTTTTGAAAAAGATTGGGTAGGTACGATTTCTGTACGGATAAACCCAAACGTAGCCTCTTCGGAAGCGATCAAACGAATAACCCCGATTTTTGATAAATACAATCCGGGTTTTCCCTTCGATTATAAATTTGCCGATACGGAGTACACTAAAAAATTCAACTACGAAGAACTCATTGGCAACCTGTCGGCCATTGTTTCGTTGCTGGCCATCTTCATTTCCTGTTTGGGCTTATTTGGGCTGGCCTCCTTCATGGCCGAACAACGCACCAAAGAAATTGGGATCCGTAAAGTGCTGGGGGCCAGCGTAACCAATCTTTGGGGATTACTATCCAGAGATTTCGTTCAGTTAGTGATTGTTTCCTGTTTGATCGCTTCGCCGATTGCCTGGTATGCCATGAACCAATGGCTGGAAAGCTATACCTATAAAATAACGATTGGGATTGGCGTATTTTTAGTCGTGCTGATTCTGGCGTTAGCAATCACGTTACTGACAATCAGTTATCAGGCCATTAAAGCCGCTTTATTGAACCCTGTCAAGAGTCTGAAAAGTGAATAAATCTAAGTGAGCTTTTGGTACAAGTGCTCGGCCAAGTTAGACCTATAAGCCGGGCCGCCATAGCAGTTTTTAAAACCTTATAGGTTTATTGACAAACGTATGGGCGGGCTTCAATCAGGCCCCGACTTTCATGCTCCTGGTGAGATCAACTTAAATCTGGTATGCTCTAAATTATTAAAACTGTATCTGTTTTCCTCCCAAAGCCTTGCGCATCTTTGTCCATTCGTTGAGGGACATCCCATGCTTTATAGTACAGATACACTGCCTTTCGCTGAGGAATGAGATCGCGAACTGGAATGTGGATGACTTGACTCGAATTATAGCTCATTATATCCCCGGATTTCCTTTAGTTCGCCAATTATTGAGCAATTGGGTATCCATTCGTCGGGATTGATTATAGTATCTGATCTATTTCAACCTATATGAGTGACATCATCTATATCGTTGGTTCGGGTGCCATCGGTAAGGCACTGGCCGTTTGCCTTCATCACGCCCAAAAAAAAGTGGTACTTATCCAGGGTCGTGTGGACGATGGAACGGCATTTATACAAAAATTAACACTCCAGCTCAGTGATGGCTCGCAGCTTAAAGCAGAGATTGAATGTGGTTCTCTGAGCAACTATCCCACGTTAACAGGCATCATCCTGCTCACCAACAAGTCGTTTGGGAATGTAGGCCTGGCGGTTAAGCTGATCGATAAAATTGGTAGTTCTCCCGTTGTTCTGTTGCAGAACGGGCTGGGCGTTGAACGGCCGTTTATAGAGGCAGGTTTCCCTCACCTTTACCGATGTGTGCTCTTTACGACCAGTCAGCTTCTAACAGAATCCAGCATTCGCTACAAGCCTGTAACCATATCTCCCGTTGGCCCGATTAAGGGTAATGAGCCAGATCTGAACGCACTCGTCGAAAAAATAAATAGTCCGTTATTTCCCTTTAGAGCCGAGCCAAACATCCAGCCGGTAATCTGGGAAAAGGCAATTGTCAATAGCGTTTTCAATTCCATTTGCCCCTTGCTGGACATTGACAACGGCGTGTTTCACCGGGAAGCCGACGTGCTTGCTCTGGCAAAACGAATCATCAAGGAATGTGTTCAGGTTGCAGCAGCAGCCGGTGTAGAACTATCTGCAGCAGCCGTCGAAGATAAATTGCTCACCATTAGCAAGTTATCTGACGGTCAGTTCATTTCAACATTGGTCGACATCAATCATAAACGGGAAACGGAGATTGAAACCCTGAATTTTGAAATTGTCCGCATCGCTGAACAGCTTACTCCAGAAACACCAGTCGGCGAAACCCGACTCCTTGGAGAACTAACGAGGCTTAAAGCCAGACTCAGTGCACAAATAGGGTAGTTCGAGACCCTGATCGCTTCTAATTACTATGCTTAAAATCGTTTGTATCGTAGGGATCCTGCTGAGTGTCCTTTTTCCGTCGACTCTCTCTGCTCAATCAGGCCAGTTCGTTCGCAATTCGTACCGGAAGCTGGAATACAAAATTCCTATGCGCGATGGGGTTAGGCTACATACTGCCGTTTACATTCCGAAGGATGCTTCTCCAACCCAAAAATATCCGTTTCTCTTATTTCGTACCTGTTATGGCGTGGCTCCCTATGGGGCCGATGCGTACCCTGAACAGGTAGGGCCTTCAGTTCAGCTAATGCGCGAGAAGTATATTTTCGTTTATCAGGATGTACGTGGGCGTTGGGCTTCGGAAGGCAATTTTACGAATATGACACCGGTCACGAGTGATCGAAAGCCATCCGTCGCGGCTCATACTGCCCCAAAAGGCAAGGTGCCTGTTGGTCAATTGACTCCGGCCATTGATGAAAGTTCGGATACCTACGATACCATTGACTGGCTCCTGAAGACTATTCCGACCAACAATGGCCGGGTTGGGCAATGGGGAATCAGTTATCCTGGCTTTTACACGATTGCCGGAGCCGTAGCAGCTCACCCGGCCCTAAAAGCCGCTTCACCTCAGGCACCTGTTTCTGACCTTTTCTTTGAAGATTTTCATCACAATGGAGCCTTTGTACAAATGGCGCTGTTTGCCTACCCACTATTTGGTGTACAGCGTCCACAACCGACAACTAAAGCCTGGTTTGCCGATCAGTTCATCGATGCTGGCACGCAGGATAGCTTTCGGTGGCATTATGAGTTGGGGCCATTAACCAATGCCAATCAATACTACAAAACTAATTTCTTCTGGAAAGAAACCGTTGAGCACCCAAACTACGACGAATTCTGGCAGAAACGCAGCATTATTCCGCACCTCAAAAACATCAAACCAGCCCTGATGACCGTGGGCGGCTGGTTCGATGCCGAGGATTTATATGGCCCGCTTACTATTTACAAAACTGTTGAGAAAAATAATCCGGGCGTTTATAATACCCTGGTGATGGGCCCATTCGGTCACCGCGAGTGGTCGAATGAGACAGGCCATAGCCTACATGGGGATATTTATTTTGGGGATAGTATCGCCACGTTTTACCAGCGGAATATCGAAGCCAGATTCTTTGATCATTTTCTGAAAGGGCCCGGCGATGGCAAAACGGGCTTACCTGAAGCCTATTTATTCGACACGGGTAAAAAAGAATGGCGAACCTTTGACCAGTGGCCTGCCGCTGCGGTGCAAATCAGGCCGGTTTACTTGACTACTGAGCATAAACTGGCTGCGCAGGGCGGTAGCGGGAATAAGTACGAAGAGTTCGTCAGTGACCCGTTGAACCCGGTTCCATTTTCAGAAGAGAAAACAACAGTAGATGATTTTACACCCCTGAACAAGTACATGTCGGCCGACCAGCGATTCGCCAGCCAGCGCGCAGACGTACTGACTTATCAGACGGAGGTGTTGACCGAAGATCTGACACTGGGTGGTTTAATTAAAGCAAAGTTAAAGGTTAGCACGTCGGGCACTGATGCCGATTGGGTAGTTAAGCTAATCGATGTGTATCCGCCCAATGAGCCAGGTCACCCATATCTGGCCAACCCCAAAAAAACACTTGGAAATTATCAGCAAATGGTCCGATCGGAGGTTATGCGTGGCCGATTTCGGCATTCGTTTGAAAAGCCGGAACCCTTTAAAGCTGGGGAAATAACCGACGTCAATCTCCAGCTACAGGATATACTGCACACCTTCAAAAAAGGGCATCGATTAATGATTCAGGTGCAGAGTAGCTGGTTTCCACTAATTGATCGAAACCCGCAGAAGTACGTCGAGAATATTTACAAGGCGAAGAGCGACGATTTTAGTAAAGCCATTCACCGGGTATATGATAACTCAGTCATTGAATTGCCCGTACTGAAATAAATAGTTATACCTGATTCAACGTTTTCGCTCAGAGGGTGCCATTGTTTGAAACCGTGCACCCTTCAAAAAACCGGCTATAAAAAATTTGCACTTTATTCTCACGAAAGATCGATTGAGATCGGGTTTTAGTGAGAATAAAACGATGCTATAGTTTTTCTCTGTCTGCTATAATACCACTACATTTGTTGCCCTTTTAGATGCGCTGTTTTGGGATAGCTTATTGAATTGGTTTTAGTCGAAATACACCTTAAGCAGCTATTCGTTTGACCGTATCATTCTGCGGAACAACAGGTTCGCCGAATACGATCGAAAAACGTAGCGATGACTTAAGCGAAGGCAAACGAGGAACTCAACAAGTGGATGAAAAACAACTTTGGCAGGCCTTTCAGACTGGAGACGAGGAGGCCTACACGCAACTTTACCAATTGCACGTTCGAGCCATGTATCGCTATGGAATAAGTCTGGTAGCCGCTTCTGAAGCATTTGTTCTGGACTGCGTACATGATGTCTTCACTGAAATCTGGGTCAAGCGAACACGGCTTTCTACCCCTGACAACGTTCGCTATTATTTGTTAAAGGCACTTAAAACCCGAATTCTACATTTACTCGTTCGTAAAGAACGACCTTATCAATCGTTGGCGGAAGCTGATTTCGAAGACCTTTGGGCAGAACCAAATGAGATTGAACGACTGGAAGAAGTGGCTCAGGCCAATACGCAGCAGGAACGATTGAAACGACTCATTGCTCAGCTTCCTCCTCGCCAGCAGGAAGCCATTAAATTACGCTTTATTGAGAATATGGATTATAGCCAGATTGGCGAAGTGATGGATGTAAATAAGCAGTCGGCGCAAAACCTGGTTTTTCGCGCTGTTGAAAAACTCCGTGGGTGGATCGTTTTAGGGTTCTTTACTTTTTTCAATATTTTTTTAGGTTAAAGTGAGTATGTTTTGCCAAAGTCGTCATCTACTGCCAAAACCTGTAGATTGTGCAACCGGCTTACGATCGCTTTTCTCCCGCTGACTTTCTGACCGACGATGACTTTGTCAATCATCAACTGGCTCCGACAACCCAATCAACGGCATTTTGGGAGCAGTGGCTCCAACTGAATCTACAGCGGCACGGAGAGTGGAAGCAGGCAGTTGACCTATTAGAGGCCATTCGGCTGGGTCTGAATGAGTATGCCCAGACTCATTTGTCCGAAGATGCGATTCATCATCTCCTGCTGCGAATTAAACAAACCAATGCGCAGCAGAGCCTGGCAAAGAAAACAGTTCGTAAGTCAGCCTGGATGCCCTGGGTAGCCGCGGCATCGGTGTTGTTAGTCATTGGGCTAGGAGTCTGGCAGCCCTGGCAAACAAATCGGCTGGAGCCAACTTACGAGCGGCAAATTGCCGTTCTGAAGCAAACGCCGACAGAAAAGGTAAATCAGCAGGATAAGCCCCAGTCTTTTCGATTGTCAGATGGATCAACGGTCTGGCTATCGCCCGGTAGCAAATTCAGCTATGCCGCTGAATTTAACCAGCATACCCGATCCGTCTACCTGCTGGGCGAAGCAACATTTACCGTAACGAAGAATGCCAATATTCCATTCCTGGTTTACGCCAATGGGTTGGTTACCAAGGTTATAGGGACAAAATTTGTTGTTCGCGCTTTTGCGGATGAACCCGACGTTCGGGTCAATGTTCAATCGGGGCAGGTATCCGTTTACCGGGACCAACCGGCCACAAAAACACTTAATCGGAAGGGCGTTTTATTGCACCCGAATCAACAGGTCGTCTTTTCCCGACTAACCGAGCAATTTATTAAGAGCCTGGCCGATTCGCCCCAGGTATTACCCGCCATTCAGCCACAGATCACTCGTTTCACCTACGACGATGCGCCTTTGACAAAGGTGTTTCAGGATATCGAGCAGGCTTACGGGATCACTATTCGCTACAATCAGGAAGCCTTGGCGAATTGCCAGTTAAATGCATCGCTGGTCGCTGAACCGTTCGAAGGGAAGTTGGCTGTTATCTGCAAAACCTTTGGGGCTACGTATGAAATCATTGATGGGCAGGTGATCATCAATGGTGGGCGTTGTCAATAAACCTCTCCGTGTCGCTTCTCTTTACTTACCTTCTTAACCTTAACGATGAACAGCCATGAAAACCTAATCACGATCTTTTCTTAGTAATCGAAAAAGCCAATGGTGGTGCGAGCACCATTGGCCAAACGGTTTACCCTACTGAGATGCCGCCCCTAAAGAGGGGGGATAGGGATTATTTTGTCCGATTCTACAAAACCGAACCAACCAGTCAAAAATATGAAAAAAGTAAACCCTTACTTACTAAGGTGTATGAAAATCACGTTCATACAAATTCTGCTGGCCTTATTTTTTGTGGGTATTTCCTTGGCTAATGATGCATCAGCACAGGAATTGCTTAACCGCCGGTTAAGCCTGAATATCCAGAAAGAAAACATGAAGACTGTTCTGCGCAGCATTGAAAAAGCGGCTAATGTTCGGTTTTCGTATAGCCCTCAAATTGTGCCGTCAAGACGGCTTGTTTCGCTGAGGGTACAGAATAGTACCCTGAAGGATGTGCTGGAAAAACTGCTTCCTCCGTTGCAGGTCAGTTTCAGCGTATCGGGTGATCAGATCATTTTAGCCCGCACTCCCGAGTCGCCGGTTGGGTTGCAGGAAGAAGAATTTATTGAGGCCATTATTGCGCCCGAAGATCGAACTATTTCGGGGAAAGTGACCGATGAAAAAGGGGAAGTGTTACCCGGTGTCAGTGTGCTGGTAAAAGGAACGTCGCGCGGATCAGCGACCGATGCATCGGGTACCTATAAATTGACCATTCCCGATGGCCCACAGACCCTTGTGTTTAGTTTTGTTGGTTTCGCGACGCAGGAGGCATCGGTTGGCAATCAGACCACGCTGAATATTCAGTTGAAGACCGACGTGAAATCAATCAACGAAGTTGTTGTAGTTGGCTATGGCTCGCTGAGCCGCAAGGAAGTTACCAGTGCCATTACGCACCTATCCTCGCAGGATCTGCTCCGGGTTGGCAGCAACAGCCCATTGATGGCCATTCAGGGGAAAGTCGCCGGTTTGTCGGTAACCAACACCGCTGCCGGAGACCCCAATTCAACGCCCAGTATCCAGTTACGGGGCGTATCGTCGCGTAGTGCAGGCTTAGGCCCGCTGTTTGTCATCAATGGTATACCGGGTGGTAATCTGGATAACATCAACCAAAATGAAATTGAGTCCATCGATGTGCTGAAAGGTGGGGCGGCTTCGGCTATTTACGGAACGCGGGGAAGTAATGGAGTGATTGTCATTACGACTAAAAAAGGCTCCAATGAATCCCGCATTTTTTATGATAGTTATGGGTCGTTTGATTTCATCACCAACAAACTGTCGGTGCTTTCCAAAGACGAGTTTCTGGCCAATAAACGGGGGGTAGACCTGGGCGGGAACACCAACTGGTTAAAGTCCGTCAGCCGTGATCCCGCTTTTTCCCAGAAACATACATTACAGTTTTCCGGGGGCAATGGGAAAACCAATTATTTTACCTCTCTTGACTATCGAAATGCTACGGGAATCGACCTGCGCTCATCGAAGCAGGAATATGGCGGTCGGGTGAACATTAATCATACATCCGAGAATAACCTGTATGCCATTACCTTCAGCGCAGCACCCCGGTACACAAAAACCAACCTGGCCGATTACAGTGGATTCAATTATGCCCTAACGCTTAATCCTACGCAACCACTGTACGACAATACGGGCAAATACGCTTATATCACGTCTGGCTTTTTTGCCAACAACCCCGTAGAGAATGCCCGAATGGCCCAGTCTCAACAGGACGTAAAATACCTGGATCTTAATGGTTCATTTAAGCTGAACCTGCTCGATAATCTGAGCACAATGGTCACCCTGGGTGAAGTGAGTTCGTCGTTTCGAAACGAAAAATTCAGTCCTTCAACCCTGACAACCGTAATTAATGGAACGGGACGCAATACGGCTTCCCAATCGCTGGATGAAAATGATCAGAAAAGCTTTGAATGGACGGGTAATTATGCACTTGACCGTCAAAAACATTCCATTAAGCTGCTCGCCGGGTATTCGTATCAGTTCTTTACGTCTTCGGGCTTTAATGCCTCCAACGAGAATTTTCCGTCGGATGTGCTGACTTACAATAATTTAGGAACAGGACTCTGGAATCTGCAACAGGGCGTCAACAATGTCGGCTCGTATCGGAATAGCTCCAAACTAGCGGCTTTTTTCGGCCGACTGAATTATGATTTCGATCAGAAATACTACCTGTCGGCCAGCCTTCGACGGGAGGGCTCGTCTAAATTCGGGTTTGACAATAAGTGGGGCTATTTCCCGGCGGCATCGGTGGGCTGGCGGATTACGCAGGAGAAATTTGGGCAGGGCATTTCCTGGTTAAACGAACTGAAACTTCGGGCTGATTACGGGGAAACGGGTAATCAGGACTTTGGTAATTACCTGTCACTGGATACGTATAGCGGGTATGGCTATTATAACTACAATGGCACCTCCTATCAGGTTTGGGGCCCAAGCCAGAACACGAATTACGATCTGCGGTGGGAAAAGGCAATCAATTTCAATGTCGGCCTGGATTTCGACCTGTTCAAAAACAGTCGGCTGACGGGTAGCCTGAACTATTATGTCCGGACCAATAAAGATCTGCTTGGTTCGTATAATGTCCCGAATCCACCCAATGTTCAGGGAACAACTTTTGCCAACGTCGGTACAATGCAGAATTCAGGACTGGAAATCCAGCTGAACGCTGCCGTCGTTACGCAGAAAGATTTCAGCTATAATCTGACGTTTGCCGGAGCAACCAACAGCAATAAATTTGTTTCGTTTTCCAATGAAGCCTATAAAGGCCAGACCTACATTGATGTAGTAGGTATGCCAGCGCCGGGCAGTCCGGGTAATATTCAGCGTTTACAGGAAAACACCCGCATTGGTAGTTTTTATGCCCTAAAATCGGCTGGCGTCGATGATACAGGAGCCTTGCTGGTTTACAACAAGAAAGGTGATGTCATCGTCGCCAATAAAGCCACCAATGACGACAAACGGTTTGTCGGAAATGGTCTTCCCAAGTTTACGGCTGGTCTGACGAATAATTTCAAGTACAGAAAATGGGATTTGAGTGTTTTTCTGCGCGGTACGTTTGGCTATCAGCTCTTTAACACCTACGCATTTTATTTAGGTACGCCTGCTACCCAGCAAAATGCCAATACGCTCACTTCAGCCTACAATGGGAGTAAATATTCAAAACTCACGAATGCCGCTACCTACTCTGCGCTGTCTGATTACTTTCTGGAGCCGGGGAGCTTCGTTAAAATCGACAACATAACGCTGAGTTATACCCAGCCACTGGCCGTAAAATTCCTGCGTTCCGTTCGAGTTTATGCGACCACCAGAAACCTGAAGACGTTTACCAAATTTACCGGAGGTGACCCTGATTTAATCCAGGTAAATGGCCTGTATCCGGGGGTGAATACTAACAGCGACAATAATGGTACTCTGAATTATTACCCCTCCACCACACAGTTACTGCTGGGTCTTCAGCTTACGTTCTAATCCTTATTACCGATATATCCCATGAAACGGAATCGATTTCTCAAGAATATAATCTGGGCTTCGCTCTCGGTTTTTCTCCTGCTGACAGGCGGTTGTACGAACCTGAATGAAGTGTTGTATGACAGAATTACGTCCGGAAATTTTCTCCAGACAAAAGCCGACGTAACCCGTGATTTTCTGCGTGCTTTTGAACACAGTTACTGGAGCATTCAGGGTGGGGCAACGTTTATGCTTCAGGAAAACAGTACGGATGAACTGATGACACCCAACCGGCAGGGCGACTGGTTCGATGGGGGGCAATACCAGCGTGTTCATTACCACACGTGGACTCCCAATGATGGGTACACCAATGATGCCTGGAATGCCCTTTACCAGGGTGTTAATCTGGCTACGAATTCCCTGGAGGATTTGCAGGCCATTACGGACCCTGGCAAGTTTAGCATGACTCAGGCCGAACTGGATGATATGATTGCTGAGCTTCGAACGCTGAGGGCCTGGCTCAATCTCAGACTGCTGGATTTTTATCGTAACATCATCCTGGTAAAAAAAGTAAAAGGTGAATCCCAGGGAGGTCCCCAGGTTTCCCCTCAGGAAGCATTTACCTTTATTGAACAGGAACTGAAAGAGTCAATTCCCAAACTGCCTGCACGGGCAAGCTTAGGAGCCAACGCCATTGGTCGATGGACCCAGGCAGGAGCTGCGGCCCTGCTGGTCCGGTTATACCTGAATGCCAAGGTATATACCGGTACCGACCGGTTTGCCGATTGCGCGACGGTATGCCAGGATATCATTTCGGGTAAATACGGCAACTATGCATTGGAAAGCCGCTGGGACGCTCCGTTTGATTATACCAATTCCACTTCTTCAGAGACGGTTTTTGGCTTTCCGGGTAGTTTTGCGCTGACCCACTGGCAGTATGATGGCGGCATGTATTTCTGGATGTTACCAACCCAGGCCACGTTTTATTTTGGATTCACCGATTTTGGTACGGCTAATCCCAAATATGCTTTGCAGCCGGGCCGGGATGTTGATAGTACGGAGTATTCGTTCACCATGGGTAAACCGTTTATCAAATTTCAAAAATACGCGGATGATTTCCGGTTGAAAAAATACAAAAACTTAGGCAGCAGCAAACGGGAGGGTATGTTCTTATATGGCTATTTGCCCTACACAAATACTAGCGGGAAGGCCGATACAGCAAGAAGCAACAAAGGCCCTTACGCGCTATACTTACGGGATCAGGTGGGTATGTTCTTGGATGCGAAACCAGGCAAAAAAATAACGGATAAAGAATCGGACATGAACCATGCGGATCATAACTCAGGGATATTCCCAGTAAAATATCCGTATTATCCGAGTAGCGACCTCAATAAAATTTCGTCGGCCTATGCAGAAATCAGGCTGGCTGAGATTTATTATTCGCTTGCAGAATGCAAATACCGGGCTGGTGACAAAGCTGCTGCCGCTGTACTCCTCAATACGGTTCGGGCACGAAATTATCCTACAGGTTCGTCAAGTTTGTATAAACCCGACGGCAGTCAGCTAACGGATCAGGAAATGCTGGATGAATGGGGACGAGAATTTCTGGTAGAAGGCCGCAGACGCACTGACCTGATTCGGTGGGGTGTGTTCAATAAAGGCACGTGGTGGGATAAACAACCCGATGCAGATGATCACACGGCTATTTTCCCAATTGGTCAGAATGTATTAAATGTCTCCACGCAGCTCAAACAAAACCCTGGTTACTGAGTAAGCAACTAGCCTCGTAATTTTAGTTCGAACCTAGTACTCTTCCCATTTTTATTTTATACGGACTAGTCATGAATGGGGTTGATGACTACCCTATAAGCCGGGCCGCTGGTGTGATTTTTGACACCGCATCGGCGGCCCGGCTTATAGGGTTAAATTGGCCGAGCACTAGTATGAATTAGGTTTCTGAAAAGACGACTGAATAAGCCCGGATCTGCAAAGGTTCGGGCTTATTTAATTGTATCAATTTCGTAGACGATGCGAAGGAACACAATAACTTTTTAGCTCCATGGGTGGGAGCAAGGCCCTGAAAGCATGCCGTTACCCGAAACAAGAATCCGGTTGTATTACCCACATGGATGCACAAACCGATCAGATTTCGCTGACAGAACAGCAACGGCCTGAGAAGTAAAAAACGAATTCGGAAGCGGATGGTACTGTCCATAATGGTACAGGTTTTGTCCGTTTCTGGACGAGTTAGCGGTTGGATTTTTAGGTCAAATGGGCTTTAAATGGATCTGACAGGCATCTGTTGTTAGTTGGCATTAGATTTGTTTTGCTTTATTATAACAAACCAATAAAAATCTAATTCCATGAAAAGAACCTTTCTGGGAGAGTTTGAAGAGGTTGTTCTACTGGTGTTGGCCGCTTGTGGGGGAGAAGCCTATGGAGTCATTATCTGGGAACAACTTCAGCAGCAGACCGGTCGGAGCATTACTATCAGCGCCGTTCATGCAACACTATACCGACTCGAAGAAAAAGGGTATTTATCCTCCCAGTTGGGCGGTGCCACCGCCGAGCGGGGTGGAAGGCGAAAACGATTTTTTGCCCTAACGGCCTTGGGCAGCAAAGCCCTGCTGGAGATCCAGGCGATGCGTCAGCAGTTGTGGCAGGCCATTCCGGATGGCAAACTTCAACTCATTGGTGGCTAAACGAAATAAGACATTAACCAATGGCTACCAATAGAGAACAGACCGAACCGCCCCGTTGGGCCGATCGACTCCTGGAAGGGTTCGTTTCGCCCTATCTGCTGGAAGATCTACAGGGTGACTTGCAGGAGATTTTTTACAAGCGTGTCGCTCAGGTAGGGATTTCGCAAGCCCGACGTGAGTATGGCTGGGCCGTTCTGCATTACCTGAACCCTTTCTTTGCTAAACCCCACCACCGCACCGGCAACCCGGCCCCATATCCTCAATTTGCATCACTCCATCCCACTATGATCCGCAACTACCTCAAAATCGCCTTTCGCAACCTGGCTAAGAACCGGGTTTATTCGTTCATTAACATTTTTGGACTGGCCTCCGGCATGACCGTGTCTATGCTCATTGGGCTCTGGATCTATGACGAACTCTCGTACAACAAGCAGTTTAAAAACTACGACCGACTGGCCAAACTCTGGCAGTTCGTGAAGTTCGACGTAGAGAAATCGTCCTACGACGTGATGCCGATTCCACTGGCGCAGGAGCTACGGAGCAAATACCCGGATTTCGAATCGGTTGGTTTGTCAGTAACACGCGAAGTTGTGCTGGCTGCTGGCGAGAAAAAACTGATGAAATTAGGCAATTACGTCGAGCCTGATTTTATCAATATGCTGTCGCTGAACATCCTGTCAGGCACACGATTTGGGAGCAATGATGTCAATTCGATTCTCCTGTCTGAATCACTTGCCAATGCGATGTTCGGAGCCGAAAATCCGATCAATAAGCTGATCAAACTGGACAATAAACAAACGGTAAAAGTAGCTGGCGTTTACGAAGATTTTCCGGCCAACAATACGTTCAACGACGTAACGTTTCTGGTTCCCTGGAAATTCTTTGCGGCCAACGATGAAGGTGCCAAACGCGACCGGAATGAATGGGATTCCAATTCGTATCAGATTTGCGTTCAACTCAAACCAGGTGCCGATTTCGATGCTGTCTCGGCCAAGATCAAGGATATCCGAATGAAGCGGGATGATCCACCGGGCTACAAACCCGAATTTTTCCTGCACCCGATGACGAAATGGCATTTGTATTCTGATTTTAAAGACGGAGTCAATACGGGCGGAATCATAACGTTTGTCTGGCTATTTGGTAGCATTGGCGTTATTGTGCTGTTGCTGGCCTGCATCAATTTCATGAATCTGAGCACAGCACGAAGCGAGAAGCGCGCCAAAGAAGTTGGCATTCGCAAAGCGATAGGGTCGTTACGGAGTCAACTGATAGCGCAGTTTTTCAGCGAATCGCTGCTCATGGCGGTGTTGGCGTTTAGCCTATCCATTCTGTTCGTACAGCTTACGCTGCCGTTTTTCAATCAGATGGCTGAGAAAAAGATGATCATCTTGTGGACCAATCCGCTGTTCTGGCTCGCTGGACTGAGTTTCAGCCTGCTAACGGGGTTGATTGCGGGTAGTTATCCGGCAGTGTACTTATCCTCCTTCCAGCCCATCAAAGTATTGAAGGGCCTCATGCGAACCAGCCGCTCAGCTACGATTCCTCGGCGAGTACTGGTCGGTTTTCAGTTTACGGTTTCCGTTACACTCATCATCGGTACCATCATCGTATTTCGGCAGATTGAACACGCCAAAGATCGCCCGATGGGTTATAGCCGCAGTGGGTTGATTGAAATCGGGATGAACGTACCTGAACTGTTCGGGCACTACATTGCCCTCCGTAATGATTTGCTCAATACAGGAGCCGTGGCCGGTATGTCAGAATCGTCGGGTATGATAACAACTCAGTCAGGAGGCACAACCAATATTTCGTGGAAGGGGAAAAAGACCGATAGTAAACCACTGGTGATGTCGAATTATGTAACGCATGACTATGGCAAAACGATCGGCTGGCAGGTGAAAGAAGGCCGGGATTTCTCCCGGGATTTTACGACAGATAGTTCATCAATAATTTTAAATGAAGCGGCCATTAGATTAATGGGCTTTAAACGTCCAATTGGCGAAATTGTCCGGCAAAGTGGAAAGGAATATACAGTGGTTGGTGTCGTCAAAGACATGGTGAAAGAAAATCCGTTTGAGCCCGTCAACCCGTCTTTTTTTGTGGTTAACTACCGGAATGTCAATACAATTAACCTACGCTTAGCCCCGCAATTATCGGCCCATGACGCGCTGGCAAAAATAGAGCAGGTGTTTAAAAGCTACAGCCCCGATGCACCTTTCGACTACAAATTTGTCGACGACCAGTTCGCCCGGAAATTCGGCAACGAAGAACGTATCGGTCGACTGGCGGGTGGTTTTGCCATGCTGGCTATTCTGATTAGTTGCCTCGGACTGTTTGGCTTAGCGTCCTTTATGGCTGAGCAACGAACCAAGGAAATTGGCATTCGGAAAGTGCTCGGCGCATCGGTGTTCAATGTTTGGGGGTTGCTGTCGAAAGAATTTGTGCTATTGATTCTGGTGGCTTTCTGTCTGGCGGCACCTATTTCGTATTACGTACTGTCGGACTGGCTCCAGAATTATAAATACCGTACCGAACTGTCGTGGTGGATTTTTGTCGTGGCAGGGTTAGGGGCACTGGCCGTTACATTGCTGACGGTGAGTTATCAGGCTATTAAAGCAGCGTTGCTGAATCCGGTCAAGAGCCTGCGAAGTGAATAGAGGTTTCACAAGTTTACTTCATCAAAAGCACCGCAGATCATAGGGTGCTTTTGATGAAGTAAACTTGTGAATAAAAGTGCCATTTCAAACGCAACCCTTTAACAAAGGTAGAGCCAATAGGCTACTTTCGTAAAGCTATAGGTTGAGACTTTTGCCTACGGCCAGACAAGATTCTTTCGCCATTTTGGTAGGATCACAAGACTTCCAGGCAAGAGAAATGGCCAACGTATTCCGGATACGTTAGGGACTAACTGAATTAGTCCTCAATGGGTATTAATCTGCTTGTTGGCGCGCCTGTACGCTCCTGATTAATCACCTGATGGGCCAGTAGCTGGAACCGATCCCAGTGTGTAAAGTTGATTGAAAAGTAGTTTGAATGTACCGTGTGCCTGCCCCCGAAACGTTATTTCCGGACCAAATGCAAATAATCTACCAGCACCGATTGGGGCCACAAATGCGGCTACCCCGTCCTGCAAATAAGACTGCCCCCAAGCCCAGCCACTCCGCAGGGATTTATCGGTTGCAAACCACGCCAATGGAGTGACGATTCCTTTGGCAATGGCTTCCGGAGCTACTTTAAAAACTGGACTATGTTCAAAATATACATCCGTTAATGTTGGCATACCCCAGGTAGCGTGTTGCGTCGAATCTAACGTAACCCGTAATACGCTGCCAGGCACATAAAATTTTTCGGCGGGTAATGCTTTTTCCTGTCCCGCTGACGTCATTTCAACCAGTGCATTTTTAATGGGCAGCTTCAGATGATAAGCCAGATTCGTGCTGGTGCCAATCGTCACGATCGTACCACCAGCTTCCAGAAAGGCTTTCAGTTGCGGAATGGACTTCTCCGCCGTAATCCGCCCCAACCAGGGTCGATACTCAACGGGTATTTCTTCGGCCTGCGGCTCTCGTCTGGCACCCCCTTCGGTCGATCGGCCAGCGGGGGGTATTGCCTGGGTCACAAAAATGATAGCATCGAACTTCTTCTTAAGATCACCGGCATCGATATCGCCCGGATAAATAACCTTCATCGGAAAATGGTACTGTTCCATCAGCCAGCGTACCCAACCCGAAGGCATCGATCCACCATAGGTATCCCACAAGGCAATGCGCATAGGTGCCATTTTGATAAGCTGACTGGCCGGACGTTTGGTCAGCCCCGATACCTCCAGCCCAAAATCAGTAACCACTTTGGCCAATAAACTCTTGGCTTTGGGCGAAGCTGGAACAAAAAACGATCCTGCCGTCTCCTGGTTATCGGAGCCATTGGGCAAGCGATAGACCTCAATACCGGCGGCCAGTAAATCATTGACCGCTATGAATGAATGGTTTGCCTGTGCAGTCAGCACATAACCAGCACTGGCATTGCCCGACAATCGACCCTCAGCCGATTGCAATTCACCATAGGGCAACTTTTTAAAAGGGCCGTCGAATCCAACCAGAATACGGTCGAACTTCACATTCATCAGGTAAGCCGGTGTCCAGCCCGCTACATCGTAGGGCCGTACCGGAGGACCACCCGGATACTGAAAATCGTTGGGATAGTCCTGTGGTTCAAACATGTCGAGTACGTGTGGACGAAAGGCCTGATCCGTTTTAACGATATAGGAACGGGCCGGGTATTTTTTGCCCGCAACGGTAAAGTCTGCCGTTGCCTGCTGAATCTGAATACCGCTTCTAACCAGCGCGTTGACGAACCTGACGGCCGTTGCGAAATCTACCTGATCGGCCGGAATAATAAATCCACGCGGGTCGCGCAAGGCTGGCGCTTTCATGATTGTATCATAGTATTTGACGGGCAATCCGCCACCGCGTGGTAGTAATCCAAATTGATCGGGAGTCGTGCTTGCGGAAGAGCCTGCTGTCGTTTTTTTCTGATCAGTCTGGTAGGCCTGAGTGATCGCATTGATCCGTTTCGGGTAGAGGGTCCAGAAATCCTGGCTACCCCGTTCAATGGAGTTTTTTCCCATCCGGTAAATGTTGTAGAGCAACAGATCGCGCTGGCGGGCTGCATAATCCAGCACGGCATAATTCAGCGATACCGAGTAGTCGATCGATTGTTTAAAATGCCACTTCTGAGGGGTAACCGGAAAGGGCGTATTGCCATTGGGTAGCAACCGTTCGGGAACAAGTGGTATTGTCTCGGGGGTTGGATTGCCAATAATTTCGGTTAAAAGCCCAATCATATTATGGAAAAGATTGATCGAACGCAGCCCACCATTAAACCAGTTTGAGTAGGGTGTGCCGGTTAGTCGCGTATAACCTGGTTTGTTTTCGGTATTCAACCGATTAATCATAGCCGAACCCAGGGCATCCATACCCGTTACAATCGACGGATCGAGCACAAAATTGAACGGATCACGTAGGGGTGGTCCCGCTAGTACCGAGCCCGCTGGTCCGCGCTGGTGATGATTGTAGATGATTTGCGGAAACCACTCAATAAATAGTTGCTGGCTCATATGCTGGGTTTCCTTCATATTGACCATGAAGAAATCCCGGTTATTATCGTGCCCGATGTATTTCTGGTAAAGTCTTGGTAAGTGATCCTGAGTGCGTTTTTGGGGCACTGGTTCGCGCATGTACCAGTTGCCAACAAGTTCATGTCCATCGGGATTGGCATGGGTAAGCAGAACGATAACCTGATCCAGAATACGAAGCGTTTCGGGGTCCTGGCGACTCACCAACTGCCAGGCCGTTTCAATCAGTTGCATGGTTCCAACGGTTTCGGTCGAGTGCAGTCCGCCATCGATCCAGACAACCGCCTTTCCTTCGCTGGCCAGGGCATGAGCCAGCTCATCGGTCAGTGTTTCGGCCCGAGCCAGCTTCTGGGAAATTTCCTTGTAGTGAGCCAGCTTTTTCTGATTCTCGGGAGACGTTACGATCAGCATGTATTGATGCCGACCTTCAGCCGTTAACCCAATGTCGACCAATTTCGTCCGATCAGAGGTTGCCAGTTTTTTAAAATAGGCTTCGGTTTGCGTATAATTTGAGAGCTGATAATCGTCACCAATCGCAAAACCAAAATGCTCTTTGGGTGATGGTACCGTTTGGGTGTATCCTTCCAGTCGGTGAATCAGGAGAACGAGAATGAACAACAGTAGCTGTCTGGTCATTGGAAGTAGCTATTTGGAGGCAGGGGGCAATTCGCAAATATATCTTTATTTTATGAAGTCGATTTTGTTCGATATAAAATATTATAGTATACATTAAAACAGGACAATAATTCTGACTTATTTTAAAAATTGGCTCTCCGCCCGACACTCGAAACAATTCTTATAAATACTGTCCCTGTTGCAGAAAGCCCAAATACCATCCCCGATTTGCAGCCATTACACAAAACCACATAGCTATCTGTTGAGGAGTTCCTGGCCTGCACCGTAGGTAATATTGAAAATACACTAAAAACCTACTAATACATACTTAAGCTTAAGTGCGAGTTGTCGCTCAATGGGTTTCAGTAGCCTTTTCTTGCCTACCATTTTGTTGTCCACTGGTGTCCGCTAGCTGTCCGTTACTGGACAGACGCTACTTATGTTTTCAAGACAAATACTGCCTCATTCATCCTAATCGCTATACTACGCAAATTGGCATTGGATTTGTTTTGCTTTATTATAACTAACTACCTAGCATAACCAATCCAATGAAAAGAACCTTTCTGGGAGAGTTTGAAGAGGTTGTTCTACTGGTGTTGGCCGCTTGTGGGGATGAGGCCTATGGAGTCATTATCTGGGAGCAACTTCAGCAGCAGACCGGTCGGAGCATTACTATCAGCGCCGTTCATGCAACACTATACCGACTCGAAGAAAAGGGCTACTTATCCTCCCAGTTGGGCGGTGCCACCGCCGAGCGGGGTGGAAGGCGAAAACGATTTTTTGCCCTAACGGCCTTGGGCAGCAAAGCCCTGCTGGAGATCCAGGCGATGCGTCAGCAGTTGTGGCAGGCCATTCCGGATGGCAAACTTCAACTCATTGGTGGCTAAACGAAATAAGACATTAACCAATGGCTACCAATAGAGAACAGACCGAACCGCCCCGTTGGGCCGATCGACTCCTGGAAGGGTTCGTTTCGCCCTATCTGCTGGAAGATCTACAGGGTGACTTGCAGGAGATTTTTTACAAGCGTGTCGCTCAGGTAGGGATTTCGCAAGCCCGGCGTGAGTATGGCTGGGCCGTTCTGCATTACCTGAACCCTTTCTTTGCTAAACCCCACCACCGCACCGGCAACCCGGCCCCATATCCTCAATTTGCATCACTCGATCCCACTATGATCCGCAACTACCTCAAAATCGCCTTCCGGAATTTATGGCAAAACAAAGCCTTTACGTTCATCAATCTTTTTGGATTAACGATCGGCACGAGTTGCAGTCTATACATGCTTCTCTTCGTATACAATCAGTATGGATATGATCAGCAACATGCAGGGGCCAAACAATTGTATCGAGTTAGTACGGAAGTAATTGAACCTGGCGGAGATCCATTTCAATTGGCTCCTTCGTCTCCGCCTATTGCCAAAGCGCTACAGGATGATTTTGGGGAGATAATGGCCGTAACCAGACTTTTTAAAGATCCCGGTAAGGAACGGTTCCTGCTTAAGAAAGGCAATGAAGCATTCTATGAAACCAAAGGCTATTATGCAGATTCGTCCTTTTTTCAGCTCTTCACCTACCAGTTTTTAGAAGGTTCCTCCCAGCATGCCCTGGATGAACCCTATACGGTTGTTTTATCAGCAGAAACCGCCGGTAAGCTATTCGGCAGTCATCCAGCTATTAATCAGTCGTTATTAATTAATAATGAATTATATCGAGTGACGGGAGTATACAATGAGACGTATGGAAAATCGCATATCCGGGCCCATTTTCTGATGTCCTTTCGGGCCGGGGGCATGGTAGAATTTCTCCGGACCAGTAATCAATGGGTAGGGCAGAATTTGGTTTATACTTATATCCGGTTGAACCCAAAAGCCGATCCGCATCAGCTAGAGGCCAAATTGCCTGCTTTCCTCCTCCACCATGGTCAGGAGCAATTGGCACAGGTTTCGATCAAAAAATCATTACATCTTCAGCCTGTAACCGACATTCATTTACACTCTCAGCTGGATTCGGAACTTGAAAAAAATGCCAATCCCCAATTTATCCGGCTCATGCTCCTGATTGCCGGACTGATTCAATTCATGGCCTGCATTAATTTCATGAACATGAACACAGCTCGTTCAACAGGACGTGCCAGGGAAGTAGGTGTTCGGAAAGTAATGGGAGCCAGTCGTTCCTCTTTAGCCGGGCGTTTTATCGGTGAATCAATGCTGTTAGTAACTATGGCTGCGGTACTATCAATACCAATCGTATGGCTGTTGCTACCTATTTTAAATGGCTTACTGCAAGCCGAATTGCCTGTTATGTTCACCCATATAGGTCCTACTGCCGTGATTTTGGTGATCTTGATACTAGTCACAGGTTTGCTGTCGAGTTTCTATCCGGCGTTTTATTTAAGTGCATATCAGGCCGTGAACGTCCTGAAAGGAAATCTACGCAACGGATATACGTCTATCTCCCTTCGGAAAGGTTTGGTCATTACACAGTTCGTTGGTTCAATCACGCTATTGATCGCTATTATTGTTATTACACAGCAATTGAATTTTATCAAAACTCGAAATTTAGGATTTGACCAGCAACAGAAAATCGTTTTTACATTTACGACACCTGAAGCACAAGCTCAGCGGTTTGCCTTTACTACAAGCTTACGAACCAAGCTGGCCATAACCCAAATTGGCAGTGCAGCTAACTACCCCGGCCGTTGGGTTGGCGAAAATATGCCTATGTTTTACCAGCCGCCTGGAAAAAAAGCGAAAATGGGTACTGGTGTTTGGGTTAATCGGATAGATGAAACGTTTTTAACAACGCTTCATATTCCGCTTCTGGCGGGTCGCTACCTGACCCAGGTTGATACGAATCGTCAGGTGCTGGTCAATGAAACAACGCTCCGTAAGCTTACAATTCCACTCAAAAAGGCCGTTGGGTCACGTATCTTTCTAGATTATCAGAACCTGCGGGAGGACTACACGATAATCGGGGTAATAAAAGATTTTCACTACCGGTCACTAAAAGAACCTCTTCGACCTCTAATGGTACTGACTGCTAAGCCAAAGCAGCTCAACTATGTAGTCGCGGACATTCATACGGATGCCCTGCCTGAATTGATGAATCGTCTGGCAGCTACGTGGCAAAAACTTATCCCGGCTATACCCTTTGAATTTTCTTTTTTAGATGCTGACATACAGCAGCAATACGAAGCAGAAAATGCCTTGCTCCATATCATAAACGGATCAGCGTTACTTGCCTTATTGATTGCCTGCCTTGGCTTATTTGGCCTGGCGACATTTACTGCCGAGCAGCGCACTAAAGAAATTGGTGTTCGCAAAGTGCTCGGAGCATCAGTTAGCAGTATTGTTGGCCTGCTGTCAAAAGACTTTCTCAAATTAGTCTTGCTGGCCATTGCCATTGCCTCGCCCCTTGCCTGGTATGCCATGAATCGCTGGTTACAAAGCTTTGCCTACAAGATCGACCTGGAATGGTGGGTATTTGCTTTGGCTGGCCTGCTAGCTATTGGAATTGCCCTAGTTACGGTGAGTTTTCATAGCATCAAAGCCGCCCTGATGAACCCCGTCAAGAGCCTGCGAAGTGAATAAAGGTTTCGCAAGATTACTTCCAGCAAAAGCACCGTATGAACTGCGGTGCTTTTGCTTTGGTATGGAATTTTAACTTAAGCATCTGGCCAGTAGCCAATACCTGTTTAACGTGTACATTACTCTACTAAAACAGAACAACATTATCCTGGTCGAGGCCGGGGCGGAAGCAACAGGAAGTAGGAATAGTCGAATCGATTGTTTGTATCTATGTTTAATCTATTTTTAATCCCTTATCAAACGAGGCATTCATTAATTACCTGATGTATCGTAACCGTACTTTTTGCCTTGGTCTGCTTATTTTTATCAATTTACCCTTCATCCTGATAGGCCAGCAAAATCCGCATCAGCCGGAAGCAATCACTCCCAATAATTTTTTCTTTACGCATTTAACTGCCAAAAATGGATTATCCTATAACCTGATCAATTGTCTTCATCAGGATCGGGAAGGCTATATCTGGGTCGGTACATTTAATGGGTTGAATCGATTTGATGGACAGCGATTCGTCTCCTTTAAATACAACCGGAACAATCCTCATGCGATTGCCCATAATACCATTATTGATATTTGTGAGGACAAGTCGGGCGATCTCTGGATTGCAACCGTTAATGGTGTCAGTCATTACGTGAAGGCAACCAACTCCTTTGTGAATTATTTGCCGGAGCCTAATTCGGCCGAAACCTTTCGAAATAATACGGTCAATAATATTCTTTGCGATCGGAATGGTACCATCTGGGCAACTTCGCTGGGTGGTGTATTCGAATTTGATCCCAATCGGAAGCAGTTTAAAGCTTATAAACACAATCCGGCCAGTTTGGCCAGTTTGAGTTCCAATGCGATTTATCGAAATGCCCTGGTGGAAGATCCGCGACGAACGCAGTTATGGATTGGTTCGAGCAACGGGCTCAATTGTTTTGATACTCAAACCAAGACCTTTACGAATTACCAGAATAACCCCGATCATGCTCCGATCTTCACGGATCGACCAGCCTATCCACTCGCGTTTGACCAGAAAGGGAACCTCCTGGTGGGCGATTATCAAGCAGGGCGTGTGAACACATTTAATCCCGATACAAAGGCAATTGGCTGGCTTAACAATCCAGAATCAGCAGCAAATGCTCCCCGTTTACCGGCACTTTCGGCCATCTACGTTGACCGGCAGAACAATGTCTGGCTAAGTGCCTGGGAAAATAAAGTCTATCATTTTCAATCTGGTAAACAACAATGGATCGAATTAACCCATAGTGATTCCAATCCCGCCAGTATCGCTTCCAACTTTTTTTGGGATGCCATCCAGGCCCGTGATGGTACCCTTTACCTGGGGGGACTTTATGGGTTATCGAGTTGCAGGCCAGCCGAATCCAGCTTTATCATTTTTAATCCATCGGATAATTTGCCTGTATTAAAAGGGAAGGCTAGAATTACGGCGCTGGTAGAAGATAATAAGGAGACTGTATGGATTGCTACGGACTGGAACGGACTAATTGCCTACAACCAGGCCAAGCAAACCTACATTCAGTACCCAGCTACAGCGAGCCCGAATGACCTCCCGGTTGAAATTGGTGGGGCCTTTCATCTGACCGTTATTGAGGACGAACTATGGATTTGCTCGGCCAAAGGTGTTTTTGTTTTTAACCCCAAGTCACGCCAATATCGATCGTTTATTGAACTGCCTTCAGGCAAAAAGAACCCTCAAAACGTGGCTTTATGGAGCTTTCAGGATAAACGCCGAACGATCTGGTTCAACCAATCGGCCCGATTCCTGGTTCACTACAACCCCCAGACAAAAGGCTATAAATGCTATAATCTGGATAGCCTGTCTGGGTCATCAGAAACTACCAATGTGACAGCCGTTGGTGAAGATGCTGCGGGCAATGTCTGGTTTGGCACCTACATGGGACGACTCTATCAATACCAGGCAGAAACCGACCGATTTACCGTACATGTACCTAATCCTCAGCAAAAGCCCAGAGTGCTACAGCAACCCATCAATGACCTATGGGGTGATCCAAAAGGCAATATCTGGATGGCCACGGAAGGGGGAGGATTGATCCGGTTCGACCCCACTCGAAATCAATTCAAAGCCTGGATGGAAAATGATGGGCTTCTCATGGACGTCTGCAACCGGCTGTTGGCTGATCAACGGGGGAGGCTCTGGGTGGGCACGTATGAAGGATTTACGATCTTTGATCCGATTCATGAGCAGGTTGTCAATACCCGTATCGATTACGGGCAGCGGGAAAATAACTTTTTCTCGAATGCCCAGTGTCGACTCCGGAACGGTATGATTTTGTACGCAAATGCGGATAAACTGATCCTGATCGATCCGGCTCAGCTTACAACCCGGCAAACAAAACCAGAACTACTGGTTAGCAGTATTGCGATATTTGAAAAATCGAAACCCCTTTACAACCATTCCCCACCGATTGAATTGAGTTATAAGGAAAATTTTTTCACGTTAACCTTTTCCTCCCTGGTGGGCCCGCAGGAAGGTCTGATCGAATATGCCTATCGATTAACAAGTTATGACCCGGATTGGGTATTGAGTGGGGCGCGGACGTTTGCTACGTATACGGGCGTGAAAGGCGGGCGCTATCTTTTTGAGGTAAAAGCCCGACAGAAAGATGGTGCCTGGAGTTCACCTATACGGTTACCCATCTACATCCATCCACCGTTTTGGGAAACCTGGTGGTTTCAGGCAATGGCCCTCAGTGTTGTCATCGGCTTGGTCGTGCTGGGTGTCAAGCGTCGGGAAAAAAATCTGGTTCAGCAAGAGGTGGAAAAAAGCGCGTTTCGCGAGCAGCTGGCAGCTTCCGAAATGAAAGCCCTTCGCTCGCAGATGAATCCTCATTTTTTATATAACTCATTGAACGCTATCCGGCTGTTTGTCCTACAAAATGACAGCGACAACGCTGATAAATACCTGGTCAAATTTGCCCGCTTGATGCGGCTCATTCTCGATAACTCCCGGCAGGAGTGGGTCAATGTTGCGAATGAGCTGGAGCAGTTGCAGCTTTATCTGGAGCTGGAGCAACTTCGTTTCAATTACAAATTCATGTTTTTAATCTCGGTTGATCCGAACCTGGCCCAGGATAAAACAATGATTCCGCCGATGATCATCCAGCCTTATATCGAAAATGCTATTCTTCACGGGCTCGCTCATAAAAAAGGCCCTGGTATCATCACTGTTACGATCCAGTCTCAGGCTGGTTATTTAGAATGTGTGGTAGACGATGATGGAGTTGGCCGCCAGCGAGCAGGTGAACTGAAGAGTAAGACGGTTTCGTCCCACAAGAGCGTAGGGCTTCGGGTAACTGAAGATCGTCTGCACCTCCTTGGGCAGCGAAGTGGCCAGCAAACCCAGGTAAGGGTCATCGATAAAAAGAATGAAATGAACGAGCCCCTGGGAACCCGGGTTATCATTGCCTTACCCCTGAAGATAGAGCACTCTGAATAATTTGGTCGTGCTGAAAGGGTTAGCCATAGCCGAGCCGATATTGTATCGATCTGGTGCTGTCAAAAGCAGTACAGTAATCAGGCGCAGACTTAGGTACAGAAGACCCAGTAGCAACCACTTACAGTTTTTTTGTTTTCCGAACGTGATTAGCGTTCTACTCAGTCCGGTGATAAGGGGGGACCGACGGGTATAATCCCAAATTTACGCATACTGGCTTCGCGTTGTTCAATCGTAGGATTCTTCATTTGACTCCCTTCTAAAAACTGTTCCTCCATCTGGCCCGCCGGTTGATGATGCAACAACAGCCGGGCGGGGCCTTCACTGATCTTGACAAAAGCATGAGGAATGCCCCGAGGCCCAAACAAGGAATCCCCAGCTTTTAAATAGAGAATTTCGTCGCCCAACTGAAACTTAAATTCGCCGTCCATGACATAAAACCACTCATCTAAATTTGGGTGCATATGGAGGATCGGCCCCTTTTTCTCAAAACGAGTGGTCTCGAAAACACTGATGGCACCATTGGTGTCTTTCCCTGACACTTTTAAATCAAAACGGGCACCGATATAATTAAGACTTTTGCCAAAGCGGTCTTTACCAGCTTCCACTTTGAAGCCCTTCACCAGTGCCAGGGGTGGAAAACCGTATTGGGAAAGAACAGGAATTCCTAGTGGAAGTTGAAGAAATAAACGACGTTGCATCGGCTAGCGTGTTTAGTTGAGAACTCAGTTTAAATAAAGTCAACTTTATGCATCAAAAGGATACGTTTTGAGTAATGGTATATTAGGTTATAGCAGAATCGCTAATCGGCAACCATAGGGTTCAAGGCCTGGGTTTCGATTGTGCCATTTGGGTAGACCGTCACCGTGTTCGACATCGCGGTCGAATACAGAGACCATTTGTTGCTACCAACCACATGATCGTCAATCGAAGCGATTACTTTGGCATTCACCGCCGAGGCCAGATACCGCATGAATTTGACGCCATTCCCCTCCGTATTCCCTGAATAGCGGCCTCGCTTGATGGTCGTTCCGGGCTGGATCATATTGGTATGAAGCGCGGTTTCACTGGCGATGGCACAGGAATGCAATTCAACGCGGGCTGCCGAATCAAAACATCCGCGCAGCGTCCACCATTCGTAAATGTTGTCCACATTATAAACCTTTCCTAGAAAGAAGGCTCCGCTGTCGCCATGAGCCACGATGCGCAGAATATGGATCTTATTGGCGCCAATCTGCTGTTTGATCCAGCGAACCACATCACCTGCGGGCATGCCAAAGGGGATGAGATTTTTGTAGGTGGTCATATAGTTGACCTTTCGGCCATCATCCAGATTGTGGAGCTTGGCGAAATTCTTGTCGATCCCGTCAAAGAGATGGATACTTACCGATTCCATACATCGTAGTAGTTGGTTGAACTTACAAAAAGCTACTTTATCTCGATAAGAGACCTCACAGCTTTAGCGATACGAATAAAAGCAATCCTGAACGGTGGCCGTCCAGTGTTTAGCAAGTGGTGCTTCCTGTTGAGCAGGAGGTGTCAACTAGTGAGCTATGCAGATAGTTACAGTAAAAATTGCCTTGCGAAATAGCCGAAGAGATAGTAGCCTCCCCCAATAATGAGTAGTACGGTGGCAATTGCCAGTAAACTGACGGCCCATCCAAAAGCGCCAAAATAGGTAAGCACCATTGGATTTTCAGGGTCATCCAGTTTATAAACGAGTGTTGCTTTCTCGCCTACTGCCCAATCGGGTGGTGCGCTGGCAATCTTATATGGATAATGGATCACCTGACCAGTAATCGTAGTAAATCGAAAAATAGGCCTGTAGGTGGATTTGCCTTTTTTGCCACTTTCCTGAACAAGCTTTTCAACCGTAGCCAGCGTACGGGTGCCTGCCTTAATAAAATTAATTGAGGTAGAAAACAAATACAATGAACCTAAAAGCAGCAAAACGCCAATCAGGAACGTGATAAAGTAGCCCATTTACAGGATGATTATAGTTTGCCAGGTGGCTTCTGGTTGATAGGGTAAAGAAAATAGAATTTACGTCTGATTCGCCATAGCCTTAAATGGTTCCTGCTGTTTTGTCATTACGCAGAAAGCAATTTACTAGCTGTACGTGTTTTAGCCTGTCATGAACTGATTAAACGGTCGGGTTTATAGCCCTTGAATGCTACTCGTCAATAATAAGGAACTAGTCATTTTTGGGAAAGCTTTATCGATTCTGCTAACTCTTAGTGTTAGAAACTAGCTCAGGAAATAGATACTTCCACTTGCGAAGAGAACTACGCTTTTTAGGCAGCTATAGGCTCGTTGACACTGTCTTTAATTTGAGAGAAGATGGTCAAACCTGACAGATATTTTTGTTTTATCGCACTACTCTGGGAGGTTTAGATTTTGAATAAAAGCAACTAAATATGGACAATAAAGCAGCACAAGTATTGGAAGATAGTCTTCTAAAGGTTTGGAGTAAACGTGACCAGGAGCAGCAGTTGAAGGAAATTGTTACGGATTTATGCAGCCGACATTGTTTTTTATGAAGCGGATAATGGCCCCGCTATAACAGGTCATCAGGCGATTGATTCACTCATACAGAAACTACAGGGGCAATGGCCATCTGAATTTGTCTTTATCCTAACAAAGGCAGTAGTAGCCAACCACGGCGTTAGCCATGCCGCCTGGACACTTGGACCCGCCAATGCGAAACCTGCTGCCAGTGGAATGGATATTGCCCTTATTGAGAATGGGCTCATTAAAGAATTGTACCTCTATTTGGATGAGCCTACTCGTTGAACCGGTTTAGTTCTGACTTAATAGGGCGTATGTTGCATTGAAATAACCTTTCCGGATCCTGAAGTTATTTCAAGGATATGTATTATGTTGTCTGGGTGTCCTGAACCCTTTATAGGCAGCCAGTGAAAGGTAGTTTTTTTACTCTACTTCTCATAGGCTGCCTTTAAAGGGTTTAGGACAAAGGAACGATTAATAATAAACCGTGTCCTATGCATTGTGGAACTTTTTAATAATCAGAAAGGTGTGGATAGTTAGCTGAAAGCCTCTGTTAGCTGCGTACAAAATGACTTGATGAACGTTTGGTTAGTTGACAGATTTGTTTGCCCATCGAACAATCGTAGATACTCTGAAACAAAGCCTTTGACCGTCACAAAATTGGCATGCCCCAAAGCCGCATCCTATCCCCCAACCGGGGGATTTTTTGTGTCCGTAAACTATTTTTTCTTTGCTTGTGCTTTCGGTTTTACTATTACGATCATGCTGGTACGTACATGCCTGTGCTTTCTGTTTTTATGGGGTAGCCATACCACTATGGCACAGCATAACCCAAGTGTATTGCGGATTGATGACCGTTTTGAAAAAAATACACTCTTTGGGCATGCCGCGTATTTTAGTGATACCTCTCAAACCGTAACAATTGAGGCTCTTTTATCCGACACGGCTAATCAGTATGATTTTCAGTTGATTGATAAACAGATACTAAATATAGGATTTGCTCCCTGGGCCCATTGGGTCCGATGCCAAATCCGAAATGAAGCGAACCATGAACAGGTGTTAGTATTTGGCGTGGACTTTGTCTATATCGACGACCTTGCCTTCTTCCTTGTGGATGAGCAGCGAAACGTACGCTACAGGAAAGAACACATTAGCCGTAGAACCCCGATTGTTGATCGGCCAATGGCTCACCGAATGTTTGCCTTTCCAGTGGTCATAAAGCCGAACCAAACTCTAACCCTTTATTGCAGAGCAATCCGTGAGAAGAGTGTATTGATGTTACCCATTACGCTCTACAACCAGCCTGAATTTATAAAATACGGGTTTTCATTCGATCTGCTAATCTCGCTGGGCTCAGGCATTTTGCTCATTGCGTTTTTAACCAGCTTATCATTGTTTCTGGCAACCAAAAAAAGTCTGTTATGCTACTATGCGATTTATACCGTAAGCTACGGAATTGCTTTTATGGGCATGGTAGGTATCTGGGATCATTATTTACCCAATATCCCTCTATTGGGAGAGAACACGCATTTGGTTATGTTTGGTATAGCTGGATTTGCACAAGTAAACTTTACGATTGAGTTTTTGCTCCTTCGGAGTCTATTGAAGCGGAAATGGATTATTGGTATAAAAATTATTTCCTTACTCTCACTCTCAGCAGCCATTTATGTATTGATCCTGCCGTTCAGTTTTACAAACTCATCCATTATAGCTATCGTTGGCCTAGTTATAGAGGTTCTCATATTAGGCCTTGTTGTTTTTGGACTAGCTCGTCGAAAATATGAAGCCCTGATCTATTTAATTAGCTTTTTACCCCTGCTGATAAGCATTAGCTGGTTTGCCATTACGGTGTTGTTTTCGGTCGATATAAGTTGGGTATTTTATAAGTTTGGTTATGCTATTCCATTTGTTCAGATCATCGTGTTAGGCATTGGTATTGGCTTTAAGTTAATTCGAGAGAAAGAAGAGTCGTTAACGGCGGTTAGTACGATACACCAGCAGTATGCCGAACAACTCCTCAACGCCCAGGAAACCGAACGCCGACGTATTGCCAAAGATCTGCACGATGACATCGGCACCTCGCTAATTGCCCTGCGTGGTAAACTTCCCACCAACAGCTCCGATGCACACAATTTCCTCGATCAGATTATTACCGACGTACGAGCGGTGTCGCACAATCTAATGCCCGATGAATTGATGACGCTTGGGCTGGCTGGTGCGGTAGGAGAAGCCGCACGTCGGTTAGAAGATTCATCAGGAATTAAGTTTTTGTTTATAAGTGCAGGTGAAACCGTCCCGCTTTCTCAACTAGCGGAGTTGACTTTATACCGTGCTATCTTGGAATTAATGAACAACGTAGTGCGCCATAGCCAGGCTACTGAGTCGGTTGTTCAGTTAGTATATCATCCTGATCTGTTGAATGTTACCATCGAAGATAATGGTAGGGGATTCCCCACTAAAAACACGGACTCTATGAATGGAATTGGGCTGAAAAGTGTAGCTTCACGTACCGAATGGTTACGAGGACTGATGGCTGTTGATACATCGGTAGCAGGCACCACCATTCGGCTTGAAATACCATATGACGCACACCTTCCCTGAATCAATCCGCGTTCTCTTAGCTGATGATCATGCTCTTTTCAGCGATGGTCTAGCCTTACAGCTCACCCAGGCAGATCCCTCAGTAACGGTCGTAGCGCAGGTATTCCGGGGTAGTGATGTACTGCCTGCCGTCCATGAACATAGCCCGGACATCGTGTTGCTGGACATCAACCTACCTGTCCCCAATGGCCTTGAATGTGCCAGGCAATTATCAGCCACCTTCCCCTCGGTTAAAACGATAATGCTAACGATGTACGGTTATCGACGGTTCATTAATGAGTGTTATGAAGCTGGCGCTGCTGCCTATCTGCTTAAACATGTTCGCGTACCAGCGATGCTCGATACCATCCGGCGCGTACTGGCCGGAGAACGTATCTTCCCGAGCCCCCCCACTACCGATCTTCATGCTGACGATAGCTTTGTCGTACGTTTCAAACTTACACCCACTGAAATCAAGATTATCAAATTGCTTCGACTGGGGCTCAGCAATCCACAAATCAGCCATAAGTTGTTCGTTGGTGTAGAAACCGTGAAATCACATCGCAAGAACATTTACCGTAAGCTAGGTATAACGCACCTTTCAGAACTGATCAATTTTGCCCAGGAGCATGGATTGTAGCTATATAATATGGCTTAGTGTGCCCCCATAGTTAGAACTACTTGCTAAATTGGATAACGGGCTAACTTTAGACCTGATATGAAAGGCAAAAACAAACGAAAATTTACTGCCGACTTTAAGCTCAAAGTTGTCCTTGAATTGCTCAAAGAAAAAGACACGTTAGCTATTATCAGCAAGCGTCATGAACTACATGGCACCGGCCAACCGGCCCAACCAGATTCGTGATTGGGTAAAGCAATTTATGGTGGCTGCACCGGCGCTATTTTTACCAACTCAAAAGGCAGTTTCGACAACTACTGTGCCTGATGTTGCCCTGCTATATGAACTGATTTGGTACTCACAGATGGAGCTGACTTTCATTGAAAAAAACCGGGTCGCCTGAGCGGTTACCCCAATGAGTCTTGTTTAAGACTGTTTACCACTCGATCCAACTGCTATAGATAGCCTTCGGCAACAATGTTAGTGGTTGGGTCTGCATTGGTCAGCCTACTACTACCAGCCTGTGTTGGATGAGCAATACCTGCTGACCTTTCAATATGGTTACCGAAAAATGCAACTTGTTCGGCTTCAGGCAGGCTGCCAGGTAAACCATAAACGTGTACGTAGGCTGATGTAAACTGTTGATATAGAGGGTATTTATCCTGAAAAAATACAGATCAGGTGAATGCCGAGTCAGAGTTTATTTCAGGGTGTTCATTATACAATTAAGTTTTGTCGCAGCCCCCGCAACTATGTAAAGCGAATAAAAGCAGAATGGCCAGATTAGGTAAAAGAAAGATATTCTTTCATTAGTACGAAGAGAAGTATTATCAATGACACATCTATGAAAGCAGAAGCCTTTACAATGACCATCCATATGGTCTCCAGTCTTGACGGCATTATCGCCAAAAAAGACAATAGCGTTTCATGGTTTGATACAGCGGACTATTATGAGAAAGGAGTTGAAGTTACGGAGCAAGCCACCCAGGAATTTCTCAAAACAATTGACTGCTATATAATGGGTTCTCGGACATACGAACACGCTTTGGAACTGTCAAAATCGTATGGATGGGCTTACGGAGATATACCAACAATAGTAGTGACTCATCGAAGCCTACCGATTGAGCGAAAAAACATTGAATTGTATGCCGGCGATCTAAACAAGCTAATAATCGAACGATTAAAGCCAAACTATAAAAATATCTGGCTTGTAGGTGGTGCCATACTGGCCAAAGATTTCCTTCGGTTAAACTTAGCGGATGAAATAAGGCTGTCCATTATGCCTATTATTTTAGGTGAAGGGACATTGTTTTTCAACCAAATTGGACAAGAACAAACATTGCACCTAAAAGAGGTGACAGCCTATAAAAGCGGAATGGTAGAATTATGGTATGAGATAAGAAAATAAGTATCAAGCTGATTTTACTGTGTTCTGCCATCCCCGACATAATGAGAGCTGGCAAGTTATAAAGTTAACGAATGGTAGGGGGCGAAATCGTGACGGAAGTGAAGCTCGAAAAGCAATACTTTTCAAAAGAAGCCAATTTCCCCGTAGAAAAGGGGAAATCCCCCCTTGTGCTTACCCATTTCCATAAGGTAATTTAGGCTTGCTGGTTCCGTTGTGCTTAGCCGGTACTATATCAAACCCTAACGACCTTCCTATATGCCTTATTTTGATCTGCATTGCCATCCGTTTCTACGGCCCACCTGGATAAAAGGGTTTCAACCGGATCAAGTATTTACGGTAAAAATCAATCCGGGGAACGTAAACTTTGTTCAACAAGTGGTGATTAATGCCTTTGGCAAACCATTAGAAACGATTCTGGATTCTCAATCCTGCCTAACTCATATTAACAGGGCCGATCCAGGTGGCGCCAAAGTGGTAGTAGCGACGCTCTTTGCCATGGAGAACTCCTATGCGAACCTGAAGTTTTGCGGTTTTAATCGCGTACTACGGTTTATTGAGGGCATGAATATTGGCCAGTTGCAAGAAATTGGCGATACCAACCGACCGGATGCCATTAGTTATCATACGCTCTTGCAGCGTGAATTGGCTGTTGTCGAGGACTTTGGCAATCGAAATTTTGGCCCATTTCGGTGTCAGATCGTTAATAGCTTTGATGATATTGATCCTGGCCCGGATGTCATTAACATCCTGGTAAACATGGAAGGGGGGCATAATTTTTATGGCCGCGTCAATGTCCTCGACCAGGAAACGCTACTCCATCGGGCTGAGGTAACCCAGGCCCTTGCCGATTGGAAGCAGGCGGCTTTTCGTAGTGAAGTTCCCCGATTACTGTATATCACAGTCACTCATCACACAACTAACTGTTTAACAAATCATGCCTTTGGCGTACCGGGCCGGTTCGCTGGTGACGGTACTAACCCGAACGCAGGTGGATTCAATCCCCACGGTAACCGAATTACTGACGAAGGACTTAACTTCATCCGAACAGCGCTTCGACAGACCGATGAGGAAGATCGAATCTTAATCGACCTCAAGCACATGAGTATTCAAGCGCGTCGCCAGTGGTACCGATTCCGGGAAAAGCTTATAAACGAGGAAGGGTTTACACCTATACCCCTGGTTGCCTCACACATGGGGGTAACAGGGCTATCCTGGCTCGATCCAACGGTTGCTACCTGTAACAACTTTTTACCGGATCCTGAATGCTTTGAGGTTTTTCATGATGACTCCTTAGCCTTGCTCGGCTTCCGGCTCAAAGAGGATGGCCCGGAAGATTTACGGCTGAAATTTAATCCCTGGTCGATCAATCTCTATAACGAGGAGATCGAGTTGATTGTCGAATCAGGCGGGTTAATTGGCCTTTCCTTTGATGACCGTATTTTGGGCAACAGCCCCTTTACCGAATCAACCGAGCGGTTTAGCAGGCATGAAATCAACGTAACTTCCAGCGACCCTCTCGATCATTTTCCGCTGCCCTCCATTGCCGACATTGACTTCAACCATCCAGTTAATGGAAATCCAGCCATCAATCGGGTAGATTTTCCACATACCAATCGATCGACCAATGGCATCTTTGCGCCGAATTATCCTGACGATGCCATCTTTGGTAATCTATCCTTTGGCTTCCTGGAGCAACAAAAGGGATTGTTGTCGCTTTGCCAAAACATCATTCACATCGTTCGAGTGGGTGGTCCCAATGCCTGGAACTGCATTTGCATCGGCTCTGATTACGACGGAATCATGGATGCCATTGACGCTGTCCCCAACGCCAGTGCTGTCGCCAGCATGCGAAGTAACTTTACGAGTTTCATCGGGAGAATGGTCGGCGCCTTGAATCAACACATAACGAATGAAGGCATAGAAGAACCTTTGTTGACCCTTCCTGGTGATTTTTACGAACGATTCCTGTTTGAGAACGCCCATAACTTTCTGAAAACACACTTTACGCGGCAGATCATCCTACCTAACCCACCGCAAGAACCGAATATCTAACCAGTTCTTGCCCTGCCGCAGTAGAGCCTAAGTAAACCCGTCTATCCGCTTTAATCCCGTAGCAAAACCCAAAGGGAGTTCCCTTTTAGGATAGCTCTGGGATTGTAGGCAAATGGAGACGAAATCAACTAAAGACTTCTAAGCTATTTGATCCTTAGTAATCAATAAACCATGAATTGCCTTCCAGGGAAGTCAGACTGCTATGAGACAGGCCGAATTTCCGTAAAGCCCCAAAATCCACCCTTAATCCGCGCTGCAATGATTCTTATTTCATGGAAAATCCGTTTAGTCCCTTCCTGCCTACGAAGCAACCGTGCTGCTTGTGCAGGGCTCATTTTTAGTATGGTATGGATGCTCCCCTTGCATTCAATGGCTCAAACTGACTCATTGCCTCGGGTCATTAATGCGTATAAAGTTACCCGGCCCGAATCGGATAGTGCAGCCCCAGACACTACCAAGGATTTAAAACTTGAGGATGAACTAACGGTTGAGGTGGAGAACCTACCGACATTACTTAAAATGGGAAAAGCTCAAAAAAAGAGCATTGTCTTATTCCTCGATGACAGACCCCTCAAAGATGTTAAAATTTATCCCCTGGGCGACTCATCGAATCGGAAGCTTCGATTTCAACTCGCTATATCGGAGGATGCTGAAGCGAGGCAGGTTTGGACCTATATTCTGGGTAAGCCCAGCTGGACCCCCCGTAAAACAACAGTTAGCGTTGGTTTAGTTGACAGTTTCGCCCTACCTTCCAATGCCGCTATCAATTTTAACGTGATTCCCCACGGCTGGTTCACCATTTGGTCTTTTCTATTTATTCTACTGGTTGTTGGCTTTTTCTTAATTGGAGATAAGAGTGAACTGTTACGGGATTCCGTGCCTCAACCGGGTGGAGGTCAACGCAGGCCGTTTAGTCTGGCCCGTACTCAAATTGCCTTCTGGTTCTTCATTATCCTGGCCTCTTACCTGTTTATTGGTATGATTACTGGTAATTTTAGTTCCTCAATCACTGGTTCAGTACTTGTGTTATTAGGCATTAGTTCCGCGACGGCAGTTGGTTCGGCCGTCATTGACGCGAATAAAAACAATTCCACAGAAACCCAGAAGCAATTGGTTTCCGCCAAGGACACCCTGAATGAAATTGGACAGCTTGATTTGGCCATTCAGAGCTTAAAAAATGACGATACTGGATTAACGGAGAACATCCAAACCATTAATAGCCAGTTACCAACGCTTAAAGCGGACCTGGAGACCCTAAAGCGAGAAGCGGAACAGGATTCAACGAACGCCGTAAAGTCTCAATCCGTAAAAGCAAAACAGGACGAGATAGACAGCAATGAAAAGGATTTACTGGAGAAACAAACCAGTTTAGTAGCCAAGCAAGCGGAGTTAGCCATTAAACAGACTGAAAAAGAGGAAAAAGTATCTTTATTGCGTAAGTTAACCAACCAGTCAGAAAACTTCCTGATTGACATCTTAAGTGATATTAACGGAGTAAGCTTTCACCGGTTTCAAATGGCTGCCTGGACCCTTATTTTAGGGATTATATTTATCGTCCAGGTTTACAAAGTGTTGGCGATGCCAGTATTCAACGAAACCTTATTGACACTTTTGGGGATCAGTGCAGGGACTTACCTAAGTTTAAAGATACCGGAGACCGCTACTCCGAAACCGTAAATTATCAGTGATTGTACTCGCAAAAAGGAGACTTCCGTTATTTGCTGACTAAAAATTCACTCGCCTACAGACATTCAGGGTCAACCTCTTCACTGAGGGGTAATTTTACGGATAGAAGCCAACCTGACAAAGCGGATAATTTACGACCCTGCGAGCGCAGGTGCGATATGGAGCCATCGCTACCTTCAACTACCAACTGCATCAGTTGGCAATACAACTAGTACTCTTCCAATTTAATCCTTACATCAACTTGGATTACAAGCCGGATTCACCTGCTCATACCACCGCTTGAGTTTGGTTTCCGCTGTAACTGCGGTAAAACTCCAATGCACCTTCACAGCA
>NZ_CP045997.1:2887478-3001745 GCF_010233585.1 Spirosoma endbachense | reverse complement strand
TGGTCAAGAAGTTGGAAAAATGTTGTAGGTTTAGCCAAGCAGGGAGCGACAGTCATGGTTTTGTAGTCTAGAGAACCACAAAGGTATGGCTAACTGCTCCTTGCCGTTTTTATAAGAAAGCCCTGTAATGACCTGTTAGTAGATGCCTTAACTTACCAATCAAACTTTTTGGCCGTTGGACTTGCCAATTAATGTCAAATCTCTCCTCCGACGAACCACCATATGTAGCTGGGAGTGGGACAACAATATGAAAAGGCAGATAAGGGTCGGATTGATGGTAAAGCTCGGCCTCAGCACGTAGCCGCCGACTACATAACAAATGGCAAAAGGTAAAGGTGGGGGTTGCTTTACGAACACTCATATTAATCCAAAGCGGCACTTTGCCTTCATGCCACAATAGTTGAAGCAGCTCGTTTTTGGTGAGCGACTTACCCACTCCTTCACAAAGCAGTCCAACCCGCTCTGCCTCTACCTCATTCAAGCCTTCATGAGCCTCCCAGCCGCTTGGCTCAACCCAGAAAAGTATCTGCTGAGACAGATCATTAGTACAGAAAGACGCGGTTAGCGAAAGCAATTTATTTAGGGCTTGCTCTAAGCGTTGCTCAAAAAGTGATGCATCCATGCAAGTTTACTTTGGCTTCAAGTACGTTGCCACCTTACCGGGGCGTTTGCGCTGTCGAACGCGGCCCGAAAATGCGGACATCAAAACTACCTAACTCCGGCGTTTGTGCTGTCAACCGAAGCTAACCAACGAGCCAAACAACCTGCCTTCGGGATGAGCTGTCTGTCGCACGCGAGCCCACAAATGAGCACTACCTATTGGCTCTGCACCCAACGACTTCATATGTTGATGGCGAGGAACGAGCCATTACACACATGAACGGTTGGGCTGTTTAGTCTTGCTCTCGGGACGTGTTGCCTGTCGCCAAGACAACCCGCCCACGCGGAGCGAAGTATAACAAACGATCTTCTGCCCTTACTCGTTTTTTTCGGCCTGCTTTACAGGTCGCTTTAGCAGAAGTAATGGTAATTTTCGTAATACCTCCAATGATCCCGCTCACCCCCACAGCCTGCCCCGTGAAACGCAGCAAGCTGCGATACCCAATCCCACCATTATCACCCCTTTTCCAACCTGACGGTCATCGCTGTGATAATGCTTTCTGTAGCTGCTCATAATTGTTTATCGTGAATGTATGCTATCCTCTAAAAAGTATTTACATATCTGGTGGCATAATTATCATCAGTAGCCTCACTGGATAATTTACTTTGAAACTTCCTTGCACTCTCGAGGTCTTCAAATACCCTTGAACTAAACCCTTTATAGTTTGACCATCCGAAATCGTACCTGAGATTTACTGAACTTCTGAATGATTCGTAACCGTAATCATCACAATCCCATTTACTCTGAGAGGAACCGGGTCTATAAGCCCTGTTTGTCGGGCAACCCCATGTCTTAATTGGGGAACTGATATAAATGGCCCTATTGCTATTGGCATAGTTACTGTTGCCGTTTGTATATGTCCAGATAACTATATAAACGACAGGTGATTTCGCATCAGCATCTAGTTGACCGGACGCTTCTGCGGTTCGTAAGTCTGTCTGGGGTCTGCTTTGACCAGCTAAGGGCTGATTGATGCTGTACTCTACAATGAAACTCCCTGAATTATCGCCAGTTTGCGCGTCGTTCACTAATAGTGTAAGCGTTCCATCACGATCCGCCACAAATGATGCGTCAGTACCGACCAAAAACCAGGGTCCATTACCAATACGGCCCAACAGGGCACCATGACGAAAACCAACAACCTGATTGTATGAAGTAAAGCCATCAATCCCATCTGCGTCGCCACTACCCGCAAACATGCCAAGCCGGATGGTGCCAGTTGTTAAAATGGAAACCGTGTTACCTCGTTCAAGAATTATACAGCCTGGACCAGTTCCTGAAATAACTTCTACTTTATTTTGTTCTATTCTTCGGTTTGACTGACCATTGGCGATTGAGAGATGAATAAGAAAGAGAAGAAGCAAAGAAGTCCGAAGCATGGTGTTTATATGTTTAGTTTATTGTCGTGAATCTGGGTACAATCGAGTAGGTACGGAGAGGCTGATTGTTAAAGGTTTCATTATTTGGCCTTCACTACCCACATATCGTCATTTACCTTAAGAACAGTATTTCCTCGATTGGGGTCAGATTTATCGCCACTCTGATCGGAGTTAGAATTGCCCCCAAATAGAAAGCCTCCGTCCGAAGTGGCCAACAGTGAATACATCATATCATTACTGCTCCCGCCAAAGGTTTTATCCCAGACTTTGCTGCCACTTCCATTAATCTTCACTACCCAGTAATCATAAGCTCCTTGATAGGGTGCGGACTTGTTGCCAGTCTGACCAGAGCCAGAGGCTCCCCCCAGTAGAAAACCGCCATCCGAGGTGGCTGCCATAGCGCGTAAATTATCGCCGGAACTGCCGCCAAAGGTTTTGTCCCAAATTTTGTTGCCACTCCCATCGATCTTCACTACCCAGTAATCTTCTTGCCCTCGGTTGGCATCAGACTTATTGCCATCCTGGCTGGAGCGAGAATAGCCACCCAGCAGAAAACCGCCGTCCGAGGTGGTTGCTACAGAGTTTAGGTAGTCTGTATCACTGCCACCAAAGGTTTTATCCCAAACTTTGTTACCACTCCCATCGATCTTCACTACCCAGTAATCTTCTTGCCCTCGGTTGGCATCAGACTTATTGCCATCCTGGCTGGAGCGAGAATAGCCACCCAGCAGAAAACCGCCGTCCGAGGTGGCTACCATAGAGTTTAGGTAATCCGAATCAGCGCCACCAAAGGTTTTATCCCAGATTTTGTTGCCACCCCCATCGATCTTTACCACCCACATATCAGTTCCTCCTCGTTTAGGGGCGGACTTACTGCCAGTCTGATCGGAGTCAGAATAGCCCCCCAGTAGAAAGCCGCCATCCGAGGTGGCTACCATAGCGGATATACCATCTGAATCGTTGCTACCAAAGGCTTTATCCCAGACTTTATTACCACTCCCATCGATCTTCACCACCCACATATCACCAATATCGCTACTCCCTCCCCCTTGTTTAGGAGTGGACTTGTTGCCATCCTGATCGGATTTAGAATTGCCCCCCAGTAGAAAGCCCCCATCCGAAGTGGCAAGAATCGAGGTTAAAACATCATCATTACTGCCGCCAAAGGCTTTATCCCAGACTTTATTGCCACTTCCATCAACCTTCACCACCCACATATCAGTTTTCCCCAGATTGGGAGCGGACCTATTGCCATTCTGGCCGGAGCGAGAATAGCCACCCAGCAGAAAACCGCCGTCCGAGGTGGCTACCATAGCGCGTATAGCATCATCATCAGTGCCGCCAAAGGTTTTATCCCAGACTTTGGCAGGGATACCAGTAGTCGTACCAGTTTTAATGGTTAATGACTGGGCTTTAGGCTGGCTGGTACCACCAGGGCCACTTACCGTCAATGTAACGGTGAACGTTCCCCCCTGCTGATAGGTATGTTTGGGGTTGACTTCGGCTGAGGTGGTAGTTTTATCACCAAAGTCCCAGAGGTAGCTGGTGATAGATCCCGTAGCTTTTTGGGTAAAACTGACCTCACAGGGGGCCGTACAGTCGCCACCGGTAAACTCAAAATTAGCCACCAGATCCGAAGTTGGTGTAGCAGGAGTGGGACTATTACCCTGGCCACAAGAAAAAATGAGCAATACGACTTCAAAGAGCAAAGCGAGCGTAAACAGGCTTTTCATAGTGTGGAAAATTAATTTGTAAAAGTTGAACACTGGCTTTACAGAACCGCTTCTTATTTTGGAATGATAAAGCGTTGGCTATCAACTGGTTTTCTCTGTCGCCCGAAAGCTGGCACTGCACACACTGAAACGGAAATCACCCGACGCCCACAGGGATTGATGGTTTAGAAGCGGACTGAACAAAAGCAACTTGCAACCTTTATACTCCTATTTCGCTGGGCTGAATCTTTACCTTAGTCCCATAAATCAGTGCGCTAATACATACCATACTACGTATGGCAGTATTCTACTGCTTAGTACCTACATAGTCACATTTTACATCAGCACCACCATCCGAATTGCCACCTGTGTAAGTAGTCATTTTTACCGTGCTCCCATTGAAATCGCCCGAGCCGTATCTCGAAAATATATCTTTATTATCCCCGAAAGCATCTTGATTAACACTATGTTTATAGAGGTTAATATGAGAGCTTGAAAGTTCCACGATATTATCGCCAGCGTAATCGGTCAAGACTAAATAGCTTCCTGTTGTCGAGGATTTACTAAACTTAATACTAGTTTTCAATGTCCTCATTTTGGGTGGTCCTTCGGTTAGGGTAACATTATATGTACCTACGTACTGATCTCGTGGATCAACATTACCATTCGTGCTATCTCCCTTCTTACCACATCCTATGGCCAGCGTCAGTAGGGGGAGAAAAAGAACGTAACAGATGGTCTTGATCGTCATAGTTTTTGACATGGTATTTGGTTGATTGATATGCGAACTATACCTTACTTTATGCCTTCAAACCCGGCGAGGTAACAGTTGAGGTGAAAATTATTTTAACCCTGTCGGGATGAGTGGCTTGTCGGCCACAAATCGGAAATGAAAGCCCAAAGCCTACCCAGCCAAGGCGTTTGCCTTGTCGCCCGAAAGCTGGACGTGTAAGTACCGATTAGCTAGCGCACCCAACACTCGCGAGGGTTGATGGATGATAAGACCGTTTCAAACAACAGACGGAGCGTCAACCTTTACACCCCCTGTTTCGTTGGGCTGAAAATCTTCCTTCAGGGACGTGCAGCCTGTCGACCGAAACCCGCCCGCAAGCAATTTATGGACGGGCCACCCAACATAGTATTGTATGCCAACTCACTTAATATCAAATTATTGGTGATCAACTTGTTAAAGTTGAGTGTGTTGTCGTTTACCCTATTTATACGTTTGTAAGTTGAACGGGTTACGCTGTGTTACAACAATAGGCAAACGGGACAAGCCACGCAAACGGATGACCGATTAACTCAACCTTCCCATAGCCGATTTTATTATTCGGTTTTGAGCATATGTACGGATTAGCGTTGACAGATAGTAAAAATCAGCGTGGTGTTCGGGAAGGCACATTCTCAGTAAACGCTCCCATTTGAGACAACCTCCTGTGGATGCACTCCGAAAGTTCACATTTTGAGAACTTTCGGAGTATCTTTATAGTAGCTTATGAGAGTTCATCTAATTAGAAAGGAAACTATTGAGGCTTACACCGAGAAGAATGCTCGCAGTAAAAGCTCGTTTAAGGTTTGGCTCACCGTCGTCAAGTTTGCCAATTGGCAGACGCCCGAGGCTATTAAAGAGACATTTGGGGCCGCTGATTTACTAGGTAATGGCACCAACCGGGTTGTATTTGATATTGGCGGTAATAACTATAGGATGATCTGCAAATATGCCTTTGGAAAGAACCAAGTTCATCTCTTTGTTTGCTGGATAGGAACCCATGCCCAGTATGATAAGCTCTGTAAGCACAACCAACAATATACCGTAAATCATTATTAAGATGGAAGCACTCCGCTATAAGATAATCAAGTCCGAGAAGCAATATAGTGACTACTGTACTGCTTTAGAAACGCTAGTAACAGGAAACGATCAAGGAGAAAATACGCAGGATGAAATCGAGTTGCTCACTTATTTGATTGAAAAATGGGATGCCGAACATAACTCCTTCGAGGATGTAGATCCCATTGAGTTACTCACCGCATTGATGAGCGAGAAATCGCTTAAAGCGAAAGATATGACCCAGATTTTGGGCGTAAGTAAAAGTCTTGTTTCAGATATTTTGCACTATAAGAAGGGGTTGTCTAAAGAGATCATCAGAACACTTTCTGGCTACTTTAGCATTTCCCAGGAAGCCTTCAACCGGCCCTATAAATTGAAGGTACCAGCCAATAGCCACTTTAAGAATGCCAGTGTGATGAACACTAAAAAAGACCTGCAACTGGCTTAGTATCAAATTTAGGATTGCATTCAGCTGCGACAAGTGTGGAGCATTACGGGAACTACCCTGACCGGGAGTGCTCGCTGAACTGTGTCAGCAGGTTTTATTCGATGCGATGCGATTTGATTCGTTCTTCAAAGATAATGCTGAACTGATTAATGATCTCTTTCCAATTATAGGTCGTCGTTTCCCATTTAATCGTCGGATCGGAAGTATTCGAGATTGATGAGCGTCTGTATGATCCTTCACGACGCGGACACTAATTAGATAATGGCCAACTAATTAAGTAGGGAACATTACGAACGTTCCTCTGTCTCAAATAGGAGGGTTATTTGAGATAAAAGGAATACTGGTCAAAACCTCCACTCCACTGTACTAATTTATGTTCTCGTTAACTGGACTGATGATTTTAGCTATATAAAAGCTCGCTTAAGCCCGGGCGCCCCAGAGCTTTCTTGACATTCGCGGATTTCCAGAATCAAGTCCTGGGGAGACCATCTAAATAACAGGAAATCAAAAGTAATACCGTTACCTGACGTTACTGAGCTGTATCAATTGCGCTAGGCTCATGAGTTTACTTTTTTAAAATGGCCAATTGTTTTTCCTTCTCAGCAATCACCTTTTGCAGGTAGGTAATGCGTTCTTTGTCAGTGGGGTGGCGTTTAATCACCGCCTGGATGGCCATGATCTGGGCGGTTAATAGCGCCTGATCAGCGGGAACGTGTACATCAGGCTGCACCCCTTTCCCTTCCCAGTCCGTGTGGGTAACCGGATTTACACTGTAAGCGAAGGGAATAGCCGCTAAGAAATAGGTGCCAATTTTATAAGGCTTGGTGGGATGTGCGCCACCCCCAGTCACTTCACCAATCACCTTCGCCCGACCCAGGGCCTGCAGGTTATAGGCGAAATCTTCCGAAGCAGAAAAGCAGTCCTTGCTGACGGTGATGTACAGGTCCTTATCAGCCAGCTTTGGTCCGGGAACGACCGGCATTGTCCAGGTCTGCCTCACTGTCTTCGCTTCGCGGTCATAGCCATCGCTCCAATGAGCCGGGTCGCTAAAGAAATAGCTGGCGATCAAATAACCACCGTCCGAAAACCCGTGATTCTTACGAACATCGATAATGATCGCGTCCGCATTGGCCAGAAACGTCATCGACGACTGGGTCAGGTCCTTGATCCACTCGGACGGAAAGAATGTGTCTACCTGCAAGAGGCCTATATTGCCCTCCAATATTTCAACCTTTTTGAAATTAAAGTTGCTGCGTGCCCAGGTTTTTCGGAACGCATTGGCGGCTTCTTCCGAGGGTGCCTCGGGTTTTTCGTCACCGGCCGGCGTAGCCGTATAGTCCACACCGAGGTGCCCGTCTTTATTAATCGAATGAAGATCGGCAGTTAACATTTTGGCGAAAACCGCTCGATTAGTGATCGTATCATAGTTATGTTGCTGTTGATGCTGCCGGATTACCGCAGTCATTTTTTTTGCCACATCCTCATAGACATACAGGCGATTGACCTTGGCAATGAGCGTGTCGATCACGGCCTGCCGTTCTGCGGACGTAAATTTGGGTGGTTGAGCCTGCTGTTGCGCATTGGCGGCAAAAGCCATCAGGTAGCCCAGTGAACAGAGAATTCCTTTCATAATGTATTGAATTTTAGAGCGATGATGTATAATTCTTCCAGGCTGGTGGCTTTGTGCCTATGCCAAACACATAGGTGCCGGCATTATAATAGATCCCGAAATCCGAATCGTTTCTGTAGTCCGGTTTGATCGGATAGGGTGAAAATTTGAGGTATTTGTTATAGAGCTTCTGCCAAACCTGGGCAGGTTGTCGCACGCCACCAACCTGCAGCCCGGTATTGGTCAGTTCAAAGGACAATCCTTTAGTAGTTTGGACAATGCCTTCTTTAAGGAGGTCTTCGCTGATTTCAGCGATCACTTTACCCAGCGGAAAATCTACGTTTGTTTGTTTAGTCGGCGGAGAAACAGGGGATAAGGCTAGTTGTGAGGGAGTTTTATAAAAACCAAAGAAGACTATTAAAGCCAGCCCGCAAATGAACAAGGCGCTTTTTTCAGCCAGGCTCAAGGGATGATTTTGTTTGGTGACAATACGGCTGATGCGACTCAAAAGGCTAGTTCTTGTGCCAGTAAAAGCGATGCCACCGGATGGTGAGCTAGTCAGAGATAGTTCCTTGAAGCGGATCAATGCTTCGGCGTACTGTCTTCGATGGCCTAGTTGCGCGATGGCCAGTTCATCACAGCAATACTCCCTTTCCTCGCGGATACAGGCGGATAACCACAGCAAGGCAGGATTAAAGAAAAAAACAACTTCCGAAACCTGCTGCAACAGATTGACCAGATAATCGTTTCTACGGATGTGCATTAACTCATGGACTACTATCGCTTCAATCTGCCCTGGAGGCAGTTGACTCAGCAGCCCGAGCGGAATAAGGATCACGGGTTTGAGATGGCCATAAACCACTGGTATTGTTAACAGCGCGGACTCCAGCAAGAGCACCGGTTTGGCGACCGACAACTGTGTGCGAAGTACATCGAGCTTTGCAGTCCAGTACGGCGAAGCTTCAGCCGATCTATACTGGCGGATGTAAGCGGTAAAACCCAGCGCGAAGCCTATTCTTACGCTTTTGATCAAGAAAAACACCAGCCAAACGGCCGCTATCGCATCTGTATGTTGTGAAATAAAGTCAGCGATCATGGCTATCAGGCCTTTCAGCAACCAACGCACATTCCTGGCACCTCCTGGCAGGTGATCAGGCAGCTGCCCATCAGGATATTGCTTCAGTTGACTGCCGAAGAAGCTTATCTGTTGCGGTTGGAGATGATATTGATACCAAAACGTAAGGACAGAAGTGAAGAGCAGCAAAAGCAATAAGAGACAGAGCAACTGATAGCGCAACACCGGTTTAGCCCTTTTGGTAGCTGAAATAATGATCCCTGTCAGGATAGCAACCAGCACTCCCTGCCATAACGAATGAAAAAGCGTCCAGGTCAGGGCGGTGACTGCGGGGCTATTACTTAGTTGGTTTAGCTGGCCGAATACGGTCATGGCTACTTAGTTTAAAGAGGATTCATCCTGATTGTCCAACTGCTCCAAAAACGCTTTTACCTGTTCAATTTCTTTTGCGGACGATTTCTTATTATCCATAAAAGCAACAAGCAGGCTGCTGACCGAACCGTTATACATTGACTGGATAAAGCGATTAGCGATCGTCGCCATTGTTGGTTTTTCTTCCAGCAGGGCATAATAGACATGGGTCATTTTGCTTTCGTCCCTTTTGAGCATCCCTTTTTCGGTCATCAGCTGCATCATTTTTAAGGTGGAGGTGTAGCGGACGGTCTTGCTATCCTTGGTTAACAGGTCATGCACAAAGCGGACGGTCGAGGGCCCATGCTTCCACAACACTTTGAGAGCCTCCAGTTCTCCTTTGGTCGGTAAGGAATCACTGGACTTATTTTTTTCTGTAGACATAGTCGAAAGCTACGATTGCTAACGTAGGTTGTCACAAAGGTACGATGCGTATCGTAACTTGCAACTAGTAAGAAAAATTTTAGGGATTATTTCAATTCTTATTTACGGAGACAGATAGTTTTACCGCGAATGGGTAATAGCTTGCTGCTCCTCTCTCACACTGGGTCTTTCAAGCAAACAACTGGGGTATGCCACAGCGATGTTGGAACAGTCGCACCGAAACAGAAAACACGCCTATATGGGTCAGACTTGATAAAAACCCCAAGATTTTAATAGAAATATTTTCTTTTCGCATGAACTGTCCCATTTACGAGGCAAATGCATGAACGTTCCTTCGTCTCGTATAGGAGCATTTATTGAGATTGTGAAACTAGTGACGACACAGAAAAATGTTAGGTGAAATCGTTAGGCACACCTTTGGGCTATACAATAAAGCTCAAGATTATTCGGATCGTAAGCTCTTGACCGGATTAACCAAAGCGGCTTTGATACTTTGGAAGCTGACTGTCAGCAGGGTAATAACCAACGCGCCTACCCCTGAGGCGGCAAAAATCCACCAAGAAATCTCTGTACGATAAGTATATTTCTGGAGCCAGTTACTCATAAAATAATAGGCAATTGGTGCGGAAATTAGGCAGGATGCGATGACTAAAACCACAAAATCTTTTGATAATAATTGCCAAAGATGGGCTACGGATGCACCCAATACTTTACGGATTCCAATTTCTTTCGTCCGTTGTTCAGCTATGAAAGAAGCTAAACCGAAAAGACCTAAACAGCTGATGAATATAGCTAAGATGGCAAAAAAGGCTGCTAGTTTTCCGATTCGTTGTTCCTGACTAAATTTTTTGTCATACTCGTCATCGACAAACTTGTAGGCGAATGGAACAGAAGGAGAATACGTTTTACAAACCGCTTCAATCTTATTTAGTGCCTCATTGATACTTGCATTCGGGCTTATCTTTATGTTTAAATAATTAAAACCTCTATTCGTACTATAAAAAACTGTTTGTTTAATAGGTTCGTAAGGGGATGACATCAGCATATCCTTGATGACGCCAACAACTACGTGATCTTTATTACCAAATCGTACGAATTCACCAACAGGATTTTTAAGTCCCATATAGTGAACCGCAGCCTCGTTTAATATGATCGAGGATGAATCAGTGCCAAACTCGCTCGAAAAATCTCGGCCATCTTTTAACTGCCAGCCTACGGTTTTTCCATAGCCTGATGTTACTCGTATAGCAGCAAAGGAATCCTTCATTGTAGGGTCTTTGCCTTTCCATTCAAGTCCACTCATATTATTGTTCACTCCTGTTGCGGGGCTTGATGATTCTGATACCTCTTCTACACTTGTCGATTTCAGCAAATCAGCCCGTACAGCATCAAAATGATTATGTATGTCGTTTGTCGCCATTTCAATCGTAATCAACCCACTACGGTTATAACCTATTGGGCGATTCCTAGCAAATTGTATCTGTTTAAAAACCATAATGGTACCAATAATTAAGGTGACAGATACAGTGAATTGGACGACCACTAAAATTTTTCTTGGAATTGTGGCAAAACGACCTACTCGGAACGTTCCCTTGAGTACTTTGATGGCTTGGAAAGACGATAAATAAAGAGCAGGGTAAAGGCCAGCAATCAGGCCCGTAAGAAGGCTAAAGCCAATTCCCAAAAACCAGAATATAGGATTTACCCACAGAAATGACATTCTTTTGTTAGAAATTTCATTAAATAGTGGCAATATAAGTAGTACAATTAGTAGGGAGATTAGAAAAGAAAAAGATACTACGAGCATTGATTCGGAGAAAAATTGACTAATCAATTGCCCACGAAAAGAGCCGATTGCCTTTCGAATGCCGACTTCTTTTGCTCTTTTTTCGGAACGAGCAGTGGCCAAATTCATAAAGTTAATGCAGGCCAAAAGCAGCACAAACAGACCAATAATTCCAAAAAGCCATACGAATTCAATTCGCCCACCTGTATTTATTCCATTTTTAAACTCAGAATACAAATGCCACTTTGACATTGGTTGTAAAAAAACCTCTGGTTTATATTTTGCCTCTTCTTTACTTATTTTATTCAATTTAATATTTTTGATTTTTGCCGAAGCTTTTGCCATATCTGTATTATCAGCTATTTGGGCATAAGCAAGTGTAAAATCGTCGCTCCACTCCTTCTTTTCTTTTATCCATGGATTTTGGATTTTATAAAGCTCCCAAGGCAAAACGAAAGAAACATCGTTGAACGTTGAGTTATAGGGTAAATCTTCATAAACGCCTGTGATTTTAACATCTTGCTTATTGTCAATTTTTAAGATTTTATTTACGGGATCAACATCACCAAAGAATGCCTTGGCTACCGTTTCTGATAATAAAATGGAGTAAGGCTCATTTAAGCCAGCTCTCGTACCGTACCGCATTTTTAGCGACAGCATGTCAGCTATCTGGGGGTCACAATAATTACCTGCTTTTGTAAATATCTTTTCACCAGCTGTCAAAATATGATCCTCTGTCCAGGAGGATTGCACCACATACTTGAAAGACCCCACTCCGGCCGGTCTGCCGTTGCGGTACTGGCCGGAGTGCCCATTTCCATAATTACTTCGAATTTCTTCGGCCATTAGTGGGCTAACTGCACCGCCCGTTTCTATTTCTCCATTATACGTTTGGTGCTGCATCACCTGGGCGATGCGGTCATAATTCGTATGATATTTATTAAATGAAATTTCATCATAAATCCAAAGTCCAATGAGCATCGTCACAGACATACCCATAGCGAGCCCCGAAATGTTAATGAATGAGTACCCCTTGTTTTTGGCGAGGTTACGAAAAGCGATTTTGACATAGTTGCGTAGCATATCCATTAGTGCGGGTTGAGAATGTTTAGAAAGGAGTTTACCGGTACTCCGGACGGGCCGGAGCGGTTTATGAAAAAATGGGGTTAGGCAGTGTAGCACCGCCCAGCCGTACTCGCGCCGAGCGTGGGTCAGGCCTACCTGCTTAACGCGCTTATAAAATACTTCCTGCAAATCCCCCTGCACGTACTCCAATAGGTGCGGGGCCACGAACCCTTCCAGAAGACGGTCGGCCCAGCGCGGTGGGGCGGGCCGTTCAGGTTGAGGAGACAGTCGCTTTCGAATCATGGCAGTAGGTAAACTTAAAGGCCCAACAATTGAAGTTTGCCCTGTGGGATCGCTTCCCAAAGTCGAGTGCGCATCTGCTGAATCTCGAGTAAGACTTCCCCCCCTTCGGCTGTCAAGGCAAACAGCCGCTTACGACGGCCTCCACGCTCAGTAGTTGCCCCGCCCACCAAGGACGACAGAAACCCCTTTTCTTCGAGTCGATATAGGGTTGTGTGTACTGCACTGACGGTGAAGCTTCGGCCTGTCTGGAGTTGAAGTTGTTCCATAACGGGCACGCCATAGACCTCTTCGGTGCTAGCGGCCACAACCAGTAGCACCAGCTCTTCTAACTCCCCCAGTCTCGTCTTTTTCATGAGCACGTCTGCTTGTTTGATTAGATACAATATTTTAAATCAAATCTGGTGCCAGAGTTGAAAAGGAGCCTTTAGAGCAAAACCAGCTTGGTACTAGTAAAAGCGATGTCCAGAAACGGACGAATCCTTGTCCAGTCCTGGACAAACTGACAACCGCCACGGCGGACCATTTATTTTCAGGATCGGACAACGGTCAACGCTTTTCAGGACGGGTCAAGGTGTATGCCATCTCTTTAAACGCCCGTTTTCCCAAAACAGCATAGCTTCCTCTCAGGACATACACCCGGACATTATTAGTAATCTCAAATTGCCGTCTCACGAATCAACGTCTCAAAAATTGGGACGTAGCTGAGTTTATGAATCAATCGGCTTTGCTTTAAAACCACTCCTCTAGCTGATGGGCTTCGTTCAATAAATAGCGCCGAGTTTCCTGGTCGTCCTCTGTGGCCAATCGTTGCTGAATAGCTATGTAGCGGTCTTTACGGGTTTTGAATAAATCCGTTGACAAAAGCTCGACTAACCACTGACTAAAATCCTGTAGTTCGGCTTGCTGCTGCGAATAGGGAAACTGATCGGTAAAGCTTTCCTGAGCCAGATTGGACCACTCGTATTTAGCTATGGGCTGGGCTGGATTGCCTAGAAATGTATCCAGGATATACGTATTAGAACAGAAGGTTTGCCAAGCCTTGCTCCTGGCTTGGTCGAATTTACCAGCTTTGAAAAGCAGTACTGTCCATTCAAACAGAAAATCTGGAAAGCCAATGTCATCGGGAAATGTTTTGGCGAACCAACGAGTATACGTTACTCCCCCTTTGTAATCGCCTAACTGAAGATAATACCGAGTGGGTAAATAGCGCAATCCTCGGGAATCATCGTAGCCACCAAACTTTCGTTTTTCGGCAGCTAAAGCTCGTTTAATATCAGCAATCTTTTTCTCCAGCCGTTGAATTTGCTTCGGTGTCATTGCTAGAAGGTGAAAGAGTAATGGAAATCTAAGCTCAAAGACTAGCTGGCAAGATTAGCAAAACACTATAGCCAGACACAACTACAACGTTCAAGGAACATCCATTGCCTTAAATAGGATGTGTAGCAGCGACTGTGTGGTTCTTACTGAAATCCGTCAATCGCGCAAGATCTGTTAAAATTCACTGGGAATAAAGCTCCGAGCCAGTAAATAATTGATCTGTTTAATCCCGTATGTTTCCATCAAATGGGACATGGAAAGATAATCTATATTGAGTTCATTTGCCCAGTATCGCAGCCAGGGGGTATATCGGTTGGGATTCATGTTGCTCCCCGACGGGGTAAGAATAATAGTAGCCAGCCCCATAACGATCGTGCGTTGAAAGGTGGGCATCAGTTTGAGTTGAGAACTCCAAAAATCATTACCCAGCCGAGCATATTGAGTTAGTTCAGCCGAGTTTACATCTAATTCATTCATCAGATGGGTAATATATTGGGGTGGCCAACCCAGTAGAGATATGTCCTCACGAAGGGGTTTATCAGGTTCGCTCATTAGCAGCCGAGTCTGGAAAGCCATTGCCAGCAAACCAATAATGGAAACGTGCTGAAAATGGCTCTGCTGTAAGAAACTCCGCATCAAGGACTGATGAGGCAAGGGCAGTAAATCGTCCACAATGGGCAAGGGGTTTTATAAAAAGCAAATAAAGGGGAATAAAATTAGTTTTTAGCGCTGACTTTTGGTCCGGCTGGCTGGGCAGTCCGACTGGATGGCCGCGTCCCGGCCGCTAGCCGCGCGGGAACCGCATGGTGGCCCCGTTTTGCCGTGCAGACCGACTTATGACCTGCACATATTAAATATATTAAACTGCTTTGAGAACGGAAATTGACATACTAATCGCTGAAATATGGGTCTGAAAAAAGTGATAAATAAGCCCATCCCTGTTTCAATGTGAACAATAAATTTCTCTGTACGGCGTTTTATATCTGTTATGTTTCTTCAGCCTCATTGGTCAAACCAGTGGGGCTTTTTTAGTTGAACGCTTACTTTTTGGCATGGAAGCATTATACGACCAACCTGCTCCGCAGCCTGATCCAGCAATCGCTCAGAAACAGCGTATTGAGGATGCAAATGATTTTCTGATTATCTGTGCCTGGTACGCCAGCCCGGCGCTTATCAACCGGTTATAACAGCGGTTATTATTGGGAAGATGTACTACGGGCCCTTCGAATTGCTGCAGGCCTGGAAAAATGGCCAACTTAGCCCTTTTCCATCGACTCACCCCTAGCCCGCTGCGCTAAGCGCATTACTTGGGTAGCTTGAAAAGTATTCCCACGAGCCGTCTTGAAACCCGCTTGATTCAGCTGATGCGCAATGGCCACATAGGTCATTTTCGCGCCCAGTAAGGCCTGGATCAGAGCGGTGGCTTTCCGATTGTTTTCATTCTCAGCGGCACGGCTTCGATTCGACTGGGCCGCTTTTGCCGAAACCACAGGATCTTGAAAAACGCGGCCACTCTTGCGCCACTGACCAATCCGCAGGAGTTTTTCATCCAAGGCTTTCTTCGTGCGCTCGCTAATCAGCTTCCGCTCCTGCTGGGCCAAAGCTGCGAAGATGTGAATGGTAAACTCATTGGCGTCGGGCATGTCCGCACACACGAAGCTGACATGCGAGTCCATCAACGATGACACAAAGGTCATGTTACGGCTGAGACGGTCGAGCTTAGCAATCACCAGGCGGGCCTTATATTGCTTGGCATGTTCGATGGCTTTGAGTAGCTCAGGACGACGATCTTGCTTGCCCGATTCAATATCACAAAATTCAGCGATGATCAGCGCTTTGGTTTTGACAAAGCTGAGCACGCTGCTGCGCTGGGCATCGAGTCCTAATCCGGACAGTCCCTGCTTCTTGGTACTCACCCGGTAGTAGGCCACGAAAGTTTGCATGCTGCAAGATAGTGTTCCACGCCGATTTTACATATCATTAACGACCGTAAATGATATGTAAAATAGAAAAAGCATGAAGACTTAATCGTTCTTAGGGTCTTTAAAGATGGAAATGGCTAAAGGGGATTGAAAAGAGCGATAAAAATTGAGGCAACTTGCCACAGATATAGGATGTCAGTTCTTGACTTGTGACAAAATAAAAGTAATGTAAAAGGGAATAGAATTAACCGCCTGAAAACTGCCAGGAAGGCAGAGAAGGGAAAATTTGGGGAGCAACCTAAAAGAAGATGGTCTACGAAGGATATGAACTGTTGAATAACTGCCTTACCTCTCAAAAGACAAAACAAAAAAAGCCCTAATCACTCAGGGCTTTTTAACTTTACTCAGTAACGGAGTCCTGTTTGGGCTTTCGACCTCTTGGCTTACCGGTATAAGGTACTTTGGCAGCCGCAACTTCGGGAGCTAATTGCAACGCAAAGGCGGTCGTGCCCTCATACTCGAAAAGACGAATCGTAAAGTCGTATTTTGTTTTGGCGAAATCAACCCCGCTCTTGGTCAAGATAAAGGGTAATGCCAACGTATAGCTTTTAGCCGCTTTCTCGAAGGTAAAGGTTTCCGCATCACTACTGCTTGGAACCAGGTAGAGGGATTTGGCTTTGCGCTTGCCCTCGTCCATACCTACTTTAAAGGAAGTTTGGCTAAGATCGACCCCTAAATGAGCCACCGTCTTGGCGGGCAAAACAAGTTTACCGGCACTAGAAATGAAACCGGTTAAAATTAGCTTAGCTGGTTTAGGGGCTTTTTCGGCCTTGGCCGTAGGCTGTTGGTTTTCAGTAGGCGAAAAAAAATGGATGTTAATAGCTTTCATTCACTTGGTTTTAAGACTTTTACCAGGAAACAAAGGTAGGAAGTTAACTAATGAATGAGGACAAACCACGAATTTAAGGTGAACGACTTAGTTACGCTCATTAACCCGAAGGCAGCTCCAGAGTTAGAAGCGGCTAATGCTGATATTGACTGGCCTGTTCCGGTGATCAGTCAATATGGGCAGCGAGTACACTGCTGGAACAGCCAACGGCGCGAATTTACCATCACCCTCAGTGCAACCGAGATTAAGAAAGTTGATTGATTAGAGAGGTTACCTGACACGCGGCTTAGAATAGGATAGCGGGTAAAATGCATTCGCTACTGTTACATCCCCTTACCAATAAAAGAACCTATTTGTAAACGCGTTCATTTGGCCAAGGGGTTTCGTGAACGAATTCCTACAGAGGAGAAAATCAACTATAACTTGTTATTTTACAGCAACTTACATAGTTCATTTAATTAAATTTTTACCCCTTTAAATGTACGAATTGGTGGTTGACCACTTCTAAAATCGATGGTGTTCCCTAACTGTCCAACAGTTAGGGAACACCATTTGGGGGAGTGGCCAACATTCGTACGAAATGTTCCATCGGGCCTCTCTGAGCAGTAAAATAACTCAAGTAGCTATTATAGATAGCTTACATTGATTCATTTACTGGGTTTATTGCCCGGAAAATGGCTTCGAAACGAATAATTCGCCGAGCCAATAGCAAGTAAAGAAATCGAACGTTTCTTTTACTATTTACTCAGTTTACAAATTATTAGGCAGTTAGGCCCATGAAATAATCTTCATGGAACATTTCGTACGAATGTTGGCCACTCCCCTATTGTGTTAACTACCCCTACTTCGATGTGCCTGAAAGAGTACGACACATATTGGACCTACAAGAAAGAGGAAGAATTTACTAATAAGTGATTCAACCCAACTTGAATAACCGGGCAGTAGATGAGTTGAATAGGTTATGTAAGGAATACAAAATAATGGGGCATGCAAAGTTTTGTCGCGGCTGATAATTATCTAATGCAATCATAGCCTACCCTCACGTTTTGACGGCGTTTTAACAATAGCGAACTGTTGAAGAAAAATTTTATGGTTCGCTTCAGGAAAGGGTATCGGTGAATTTTGACCCTGTACATAGAATTGCCCTTTATCAATACGCTCTACATAGTCTAGATTTACGACTAATGAGCGAGACAGGGTATAAAAATTAGGCGATGTAAAGAATTGGGAGATATAGCCTAAATTCATTGAAAAAACACGCTTTTTCAACTCTCCAATCAAATAAACCTCAACATAGACGCGGTCGGCTATTAAATAGAGCACGTCATTCTTTCTGATTTTAACATAGCCTCGCCCCTGATCAACAGGTAGATAAAGGTTATCCGACAAATAGGGATCTACCGAATTAACCAGCGAAGACTGATAGTTATGGTAAGCCAGCTCAACCTGAATAGCGAGTTCTTTATGCCGAAATGGCTTTAGTAAATAAGCTGCCGGACGCGTTTGTTGCGCCCGTGCAATGGTTGGTGGCTCCGAATACCCAGTTAAATAGATAATCGGTATGGTTTGCTGAGATAAAATGCGTTGGGCTATATCGATTCCATCTTCGGAAGAATGATCCAAACGGATATCGATTAAAATTATATCAGGAGGGCTAAAGCGTACTGAGGTGAGGGCAGTAGACAGGTTACGGGCGATATCTGTTATAGCATGCCCTGCTTTTTCCAACGTTTCTTTGATATCGTGAGCTGTTACTAACTCATCTTCGATGATTAAAACTCTAAGCGCTTTCATTGAACCGTCTCTATTTTAGTTTTTCTCCGATGCGGAGATGTAGGGAGCAGAGTAAACGTCATGTCAAATTTTAAATTTCCACGGCTCTCAAACTGATACGTACCAAACAACTGCTCCACTTGCATTTGTATCAGGCGCAATCCGAAAGATTGGACAGGTGAATTTGCCATAGTAAAACCTGGTCCATTATCAACGACACACAGGTGAAACGTTTTGTGCACTAAGGTGGCTGTAATTTGCAGGGTGGGCTTCGGATTGCCTGGAAAAGCGTATTTACAGGCATTTGTTATTAGTTCATTTATAATCAAGCCAATCCGCATGGCATAGTCGGCTGGTAGCATCAGCATTGGCTCAATTTGGTAAGCTATCTCAACTTGCTCTTGGTCGAAGGTCTTCAACACCATCGTGACTAATTCCCGAACAAAATCACCGACATTGATCGTAACTAAATTGTCATCATCGTATAGTTTACGTTGTAACAAACTCATGACTTCGATACGGCGCTGACTATCCTCAATGGCATTCCGGGCATTATCATCGTCGAGCCGATTCCATTGCAAACTCAATAGACTGGATATTAGCTGCAAATTATTTTTTACCCGGTGGTTTTGCTCCTGAACTAGAGCCGCGTTTTGCTCACTCAACCGTTGGTTTTTCTGCGAGATCCGGTAAAAAGCGATACTTGCCCCTGCTGTTCCCAACAGCAAAACCGATAAAACCACCAATAACCAGTGTTGTGTCTGCTGGATTTGCTGACTCAGTTGTAACTCCCTCCGCTGACTGATGAGCTGTGCTTCTTTTTTCTCAGTTTCATATTCAACGCTTAGCCGGGAAACGGCACCGTTCCGATCTGCCATCATCTGATCGCGCTCAAACCCTCGAAGCACCAGTGATTGAGCAAATGCTTTTTGCCAGTCTTTATTTTGCTGGTAATACTGCATGTAGGTGTTGGCCAAATCTCGCTCCATTTCGAACTCTCTGCCTTGTAAGGCATTATAGAGTACACTTGCCTGTAATAAAAAAGGATACGACTGATCAGGTCGATTTGATTGTAGGTAGGCACGAGCCAGTTGAAGGCTTATAATGGCCTGACTACTCTTTTGATTTAGTGCTATATGTATTCGTAATGCTGTTTGATAGTAATGGAATGCTTGTGGATTTCGCTGGAAGCCATAGATTTTACCAAGCATGCCACTTATACCAGCTATACTGATTGAATCGTTCAGCCTATACGCCATCTGCTCAGATAGTTTACAATAGAATAATAAGCTATCCTGTAATGAATGCTTTCGATTATTGGCCAGACTATCATAACAAATTGCCAGATAGATATCACTCATCGACTGATAGGCAGACAGTAAAGCTTTCTGTGTACTGTTACGAGCATAAGCCACAGCAAGCCGAGCATCTTTGAGTGATTTGGTCAAATTCGCTTGTTCTCGTTCCAGCCAGGATAATCGAGCATAAATCCTGCTGACTTTATCGGATTGTTGCTTCTTCTCTACAATACGAAGCGACCTCATGAAATAGCGTTTACCGGTTAGATAATCTCGGGCCACTACGTATATTTTTCCGTACAGGTAATAGGCTTCGGCCAACAACAAGGTATCGTTCTTTGCAGTAGCCTCCTGTTCTACCTCTTTTGCATAAGCCAGTTTTTCGGGATGAAGCGGTAGGCCAACGCTAGTTTGGGCAAAAGTTGTCCGGGCCAGGACTAGAATCATCCAGAGCATGAAGCGGTTGGAGTAGGTTCTCATCAAATCCTTTAAAAAGCCCAGTTATAGAGAGGGAGGCTATAAAAATAGAGTATAAAAGCGTACTTACTTTCGGGCAATACCTGATTTTGGATAACCAACTTCAAAAAAACGAAGTCTCATCAGATCCTTACGTAAGGATTGAATAAAAGTTGGGAAAGAAGTTATAGCTATTGGGAAAGAAGTCAGCCCAACTAAGCAGTTCGTCTTTAAAACGCACAGTAAATATGACTAGACTTGAATCTGTTTTAGCCACGCTATCCGCTTCTATTCACACCATTTTTTCCTTATCGTTAATAATGTGTCACCTATCCTACATAAATTTATGAAAGCCTGTTCGGCAGAGAATACATCTGATTCCCCAAACAGTATGAGGCTCAAAGCAGGACTTTATTAGTATAGGATGGTTTTGGAAAATGGACTTAATGACGACAAAAAAGCTTGGGGGCCACAGGGCGTATAGATTGTTATAGCACTGTCCAACCTATATGCCCCATCCATCAGGTGTTCACGCTGTTCATGGTCTTTACATCATGAAGACTTCCCTACTTTCGATTCAATAGTTGATTTAGCAAACCTTCCAACTCAGCCTGCTTTTGTTCTAATGCCTGTAACTTCTGAAGATCCTGTTGACGTTGCTGTTTTGTGGAAGTTAACTCCTTCTCTAACTGAATGCTGTACAGGGTTAACTCCTCTACTTTCTCTAGTAGAGAGGTATTCATCTTTACCAGATCAATGCCTTCTTTAGCAACTTGTTTTGCGGAGGGAATACCGGGTAAATGTTGGTACTGTTTAATATAAGTGTCAACAGAGGATAGTGGGCGAAGCTGGTAGGTAGGTGCAAAGACTTTATCGCTCCAATCACTGGCACTGCTAATGCGAAGTTGATAACGAGCTTTGATTACGTCCCCTTTCTCGTTGACAGTCAGAAATTGGTCAGCCGTTTGAGTAACTGGACTTTGACTGGTCAGTTGCTCGAAACGCACGCCAGATTCACCAGCCTGCTCACTACGAACATGTAAGCGAGCAGTTGGGGTCGATGTCCCAATACCCACATTAGCCTTATTACCCAGAATAATAGCATTACTGATAGCAACCCGACTGTTCGTTCCAATAGCTGTGGCATTGTGCAAGCCATTTTCCGACTGGCTATTGTAGCCAATCAATACATTGTCGCTGCCATCGGTTATTAAGGTGCCAGAGAAGGGGCCAATGATAATATTGTTGCTGCCTGTAGTGTTGTTAATACCGGCTTTTACGCCGACAAATGTGTTGTTTTGACCAGTAGTCGTACTTTTACCAGCTTGGTAGCCAAACATAGTGTTCGAGGAGCTAGTTAGTTGGTTACCTGCCTCACTGCCTACTAGTGTGTTTTGGCTGCCGGTGGTATTAGCAAAGCCAGTGCGGTAGCCCATCAAAGTGTTAAATGAACCGGTGGAATTGTCCCTGCCAGTCTGGTAGCCAGTGAATGTGTTGTTGGTACCTGAAGAGTTGGACAGGGTATTGCCAGCCATGTTACCCACCGAAGTGTTAAACTGACCGATGGTATGGATAAACCGATTAGAGCCAATTTTAGCAAATTCAGCCAACGGGGGTACAGGAGCCTCTGCAGTATACATCTGCTGAACTTCCGTATCCGTTAGTGCTCTATTGTAGATTCTTACCTCATCTAACGAGCCTGCGAAATAGTAAGGCCCCGTTGCAAAACGTCCGATTGCCAAACCTGAACTCGCTGTATTTAAGGTTACATTGGTAGCTGTCTTTTGCACAGTTCCATCCAAATACAGTTTTAATGTACTCCCATCATGAGTAAATGTCAGCAAATGCCACCGACCATCGTAATACTGAACTGCATCCGTTACTGCCAATGTATTGACATCCGTAGCAAAAAAGCCTAACGATCTTGTTGAATTATTGCCATCCGTATAGGTTCCAATATTATTACTCTGATTAGTACCCAGAAAACCCCATGAGACCATATATTGAGGTGAAGCAGGTATAGTAGTTTTAAACCAGACTGATATTGTCCTTGCAGCATTACCTGTAAGGATGCCCCAGTTTGAAACTACGATACAACCCGCCGATCCATCAAAATTATATGCTTGACTAGGGTTACCCAAACGGTCGTTTGTGGCCGAAACACCACCCACAAACGTGCCGTCTCGATTATTGCCGCTAGCATCAGTTGCATTCGGAGCATTGAATGGATAGTAGGCGACTAACCCATTTGTAGGTGCCTGCGCCCATGAGTAAGCCGAGATTAGTAACAGAAAAACAAAGAGAATTTGCGTTTTCATGAGGATAGTTTCAATCAGTAAGATGGAAAAACAATGGTATAATAGGGTTCTGTGGAAGGGTAGAGTAACTGCCCACCACCCTGTATCAAGAGCTTGGCGTAACCGGTAACGTTGACATTTATTAAGTGCCCATCAGCAAGATAAACGGCATCCGTCAATGTAGGAATCCGCCCACAGGACCAAACCGAAGGATCATTCCAATTGCCGGATTTGAGCGTGGTCAGCACATCGCCCGTTCCACAGCCGCTAGTGCCCGCCACATACGTAAAGGCAGACCCGGCACTAGCGCAATAGGGTTTTGTGCAGGTAGCTGTAAATTGTGTAACCGGGCCGTATACATCAATAATAGCACTATTGCCTGTTTGCCCGGTTGACCATTCTACTTTGCCCGTACAGCCATAGGCTATGAGTGTAACAGGTTGACCATATCGTACAATCGTAGCACTGGTCGCAACTGTAACTTCATCAAGCACGCACTGAATGATATCCACCGTTACGTTACTTACTCCCGGCACACAACCCGCTATTACACAGGAGGCCGAATATTGTGTCGTTACCGTTGGCGTAACCGTTACGTTAGCTCCCTGCTGCCCCGTTGACCATTTCACCGTGCCTGGACATCCCGATGCCGATAATGCCACCTGCTGACCAGGGTTCACCGCTTGCGGACTTGCCACAACCGAAGGCTGTGGACCGCTACCCTGCATTTTTTTGGAAATGCGGTTGCCACTCACGTCGTAGGCGAGAGTTGTGGTGGATTGGGCGAAAGTTGGGTAACACGCCAACCAAAGACTGATGAAAAGAAAAGTCTTCATACTGCTTTATACTTCCGAAAAACGATTTTCTAGTAAATCATTCTTAAGTTGTTCCACTTGTGTGTCTAATTTTTTTCGTTTTACAACTACTGTAAGTAAATCGAGCTTTTGCAAAATGGCTTCCTTTAAAAAGTCAAAACGTCCTTCTTCTGGCTTACTGAAGAAATTTTCTCCATTTATAATAATCGGTATGCCGATTGCTTTTTCTTTTTTTCTATAATTTTCAATCTCTTTCATATTTTGCAGCTCAACCAAAAGCGGATTTACATAAAATTGAAACAAAATCAATTCCAAGTCTTTACCGTAATGTGTGTGCTTCAATTTCTTTAACCTATTGCATATTCCCTGCTCTCCCCAGATATAGGTTCTAAACAAGTGTCCTTGCTCTGATGCTATATCTTTTACCTCTTGGCTTGCATCGGGATAGGGCTGTGTAACTGAAACAAAACACCCAAATATGCTATCTGTGTTTTTTTCTGTCATTTTAATGCATGTTTTTGTTTAGTGGCCCTCTCATAATTTGATTTTGTTGAGATTCCCATTCGTATGCTGCCCTCCTATTAGGGAAAAGCTGTTTTTCCATATACTTGTCAGACATGAAAGATTTTGTGTATCTAGACTCAGCTCTTACATTGGAGGTTATACCATTTTTCAAAAATGTACCGTCATTGGAATATAGTTTATATCCCCAAGTAGACCTCGTACTATTCAGAGAATTTCCATGAACAATCAATTCATCGGCTACTACAGCTCCCTCCTCAACAGCAGCCTCCCCAACAAAGCGGCTTAATCCTCTTACTGCTAATACTCCTAATGCAACTGGAGCTGCTTCGATTCCAATAAATGCTACGCCTACTATCACGGCAAAACCAACAAAACTTGACTCAGCTTGACCGTTTTGTGGTGAGAAAGTTTGAGGAGAATTGCCATGCCCTGGTGCCTCCGCATTATACATCCTCACAAAAGCACCAGAATTAGCCCCGTTTTCATAACTACCACCAGCTAGTAAAGAAGCTGTGCCACCGATGAATGATGTAATATTTACCCGAGCGCTGTAGTTGTCAGCTCCTCTTAGACTACTGATACCACTAATAAAAGGATCTGCAAAGCCAGATGCTGCTCCGGCGGCAAATCCATGTGAAAATTTATCCCCATTGAGCACACCCATGGTTCCCTGTATTACCCCATGCCCAATGGTTTCAATGCCAACATGAGCGGCCTGTTGTGCGAAGGAAGCTGAGCCGAAACTATTCCCACCGAGTGCCAGTTGCGCTAAATCGCCTACAGCATTTGTCAAGCCTGCATTCAATGCACCCAATACATTGCCTTTGACACTGTTGATCGCTCCTTTAACGCCTGCTGAGAAAGCATTTTTAAGACTACCTCCATTGAGTAACGTTCCCGTAAAATTTGCAGCAAAATTGCCGGCCGGAACAGCGAGATAAGGTCCGATGACTGGAATTGCAGCAACAACAGCTGTAACTACCTCTCTAACAACATAGACAATAGCAGTTTTAACAAGCTCCTTTGCTTTCTTCCATAGTTTACTAGCCCAGCTATACCCGCTCGGATCGGTATAACTCAATGGATTATTATTGCAGTAGCTATACCGATTTAGCGCCTGCAAGTCGGTCATGTCCTGAATGAAAGGATCAGGCGAGAGGAAGCGGCCCAGAACAGGGTCGTACACCCGCCCGTTCATGTCAATCAGGCTGAACAGATCATAGTGCTCGTGGTCTGTAAAGCCTCGCTCGTGGCTGCCTTTGAACAGGGTAGACAATGCCGTCCAGTCGGCATTACGTCGTTGCCCCCAGGCATCGAAGCTCATTTCTTCAAGCAAGACGCCGTTATCTCCGGTGAAGCCTGTAATGGAGCCGAGGTGATCCTTCAGGGTGTATTTCGTTGTGGTAGTCGTACTAACACCCTGCGTTTCCTTCACCACAATCCCTATCCCGCCAACGTAGCTGGTAATTTTGGTTCTGCCTGTCGCGGCAAAACTTTCTACTTCTACCAGACCGCCATTGACATAAATCTTGGTACGAATCAGTGTGTATGTCTGGCTTCCCGTTCGCTTTTCATACAGCTTCTGCATCACCCGCTGCTTGTCGGGCCCGTAGTAGATTTCGGCGTAGGCGGTGTCATTGGCAATCCGCTTTACCTTGTTAAAGGAGGTGAACTCCGTAGCAATGTCGAGCGTAAAGGAACATTGGACATTAGCGTTATTGGTCCGTACATTCAGCAGTCGGTGCGGGCCATTGTTTACTCCGCCATACTCATACGTTCCGACGCCCGATTTATAGGTAATGTTGCCTAATTCGTCATACCGGACGGTATCAGTGGCCGTGCCGTTCAGATAGGTCAGCGACAGGCGGTTCACATCGTCGTACTCAAATGACTCGCGTTTACCCCGCTTCACGTCCTGCCGCTCCATCAGGTGTGCCAGATCGTTGAACTGGTAGGTAAACTCCTGTAGTGTAGTGCCGTTGTAGGTCGATTTAATCCGTTGCAGGTAGTTGGTAGCTGCTTCGTATTGCTTCTCTGTCACTACCCCATTGCCAAACTGCTGTTGCGTCACGTCACCTTTGGCATCCATCGCCAGTACCTTCCAGAACAGGCCGTTATTCGCATCGTTGCGAAGCTCGGTCAGATAGCCGTAGGTATTATAAACGTGCCGTAACACCAGGCCTGAAGCCGGATAAGTCAGCTGGTCAATACGGCTTTGGCTATCGTATGAATAGGTGGTCGTATAGACCTGTCCGTTCACCCCTAATAGCTCAGTAGCTTTGCGGCCCAGATTGTCATACGTCAAGGTCTGGCTCGATACATAACTCACAACGCTGCTAAGTCGCCCGATGCCCTTATTGCCCTGATCAAACGTGTAGGTTGTCGTGCCTTCACGCTCGGTTTGGCTGATGAGCCGACCTATCCGGTCGTATTGCATGGTTACTACGTCGCCATTGGGATATGTCTGCTTCGTGAGCTCGCCAAAGCCGTTATATTCGTAGCGGTACGTCCCCATGTCGGGGTCGGTCATGCGGACTTTGTAGCCCCGAGCGTCGTATTCGTTCGTGATCGTGTTGCCTTTCAGGTCTTTAATGGTCAGCAGGCGGTCGGCGGCATCGTAAGTGTAATACACCTGAAGGCCATTCTGCCAACTGCTTTGCACCAATCGGTCTTTGGCATCTTCGATCTCCGTTTTTTTCTGGTTTTTGTAGTTGTATTGCTCCGTTACCAATCCGCCGTAAACCATGTTGGCCGAGCGCACCCCGCCCGTTTTGGTTTCGAGCGTCGTAATCAGACGACCCAGATTATCCAGCTGCTTTTCAGAATAACCTCCCGGTGACTCATTGGCGTAGTACGGAAATGAATCGCGGATTTTCTCTCGGTGTTCGGGTGAGGTTACACGGCTATACGTATGATCCACCTGTACCCACCGCCCGTCGAGTCCCCGGCTTTGCGTTCGCACGGCCCTATTGTACGAATCGAACTGTTCAAGACCCTCCTGTCCCGCGCTGGTTTTAGTGTATGTGAGAAAAACGGCTTCGGCGGGACTTTGATAGTCAACTGTACTTGCTTTCCAATAAGCTATCGTTTTCCACGACCCGTCCGGCCCGGTTTGCTTCACCGGCCGGGAGAAACCATCATATTCTGTTGAACTGGTCAGACTGTTAGGATCGGTAACGAGTATCGGAACGCCAAACCGGACATCATAGGCTGTCGTAGCAGTTTGGCCGAGCGGGTTTGTTACTTTCACTGCAAACCGGCGCGTGGCCGCGTCGTACTCCGTCTGCATAGTGCGGGTGTCGAAACCAGTTCCTGTCCAGGCATGAGTACTGCTTTGAGTAATATTGCCTGACGCGTCGTAAGTGTAGGTTTTCGTAACCTGCTCCTGGGCTGTCAGGTTGGCATCGGCTAATTCCTGCGTCAATAATCCTGACGCTGTATCATAGGTAAACGACGACTGCCGGGTAATGGTCGGCTGACTAGGGGCGTAACGGTACAGCGTCGCGTTGGTCAGTCGACCTAGAATCCAGCTGGCCTGATCGTTGGTGTATGTACTAGCCGTCGAATCGCGAAGCCCGGCTCCATAATCCACTACTACGTACAAAGGATTACCAAAATCATCGTGCGATTTAAGAACAGTCCTGGTTTTGCCGTTGACGTAATCGGTAGTCACGGCGCGCTGGTCGTAGGCCGCAAAACTGGTTGGGTAGGTAGCCGGATAATTGATGAGGGTGGGGAAGATTTCCGTTTTAGAAATCAGCACGTCGTTCGGATAATACTGCTCCGAACGAATCAGCGTTTGGCCCGTATATTTGAAATTGTCGGCATCCTGACGGTAGTAACGTATATTATAATTTCCGGTGATGGTGTCGCGCTCCCACATCTGCGAGAAGCCCCGAAAACCCCGTCCTTCAGTATTGATGGTTGCTCCTTTGTAGTGGTATGTCTTCGCTGTTTCATCGCCCGTACTGGTCCGGGTTTTCGTCTGCGACACCACATACAGGGGTGTTTGCACGTCAAGGTTCGGGAAGGTAACCTGCCCGGCCCGTTCGTAGAGTGCATTGTTGAGCATATTATCGTACTTCACCTGCACCACTAACCCCGCTCCATTCGTAATTTTCTTAAGCGAATAACCCTGATACTGCCGCAGCCGCTGTATGTAATATTTACTATCTGCTGCCCGGAAGTAATACAAATCCGCCTGAGAACCTTTCAGAAACGACCCGATCCGAAACTGATTGGCCGACTTGAACATGTCCACCGGCCAGACATTAAGCTGGGGAGTACTGGCGTTAAATGCAAAATTGCCCGTATTGATGAAGGAATAGTTTGTGCCATCCGTCGCGTTGAAAAACGTCATATCCAGCAATCCATCGGCGTTGGCATCGCTGGGATAGACGCCCGTGAAGCTGCTGGGTACCGAGGAGGGCAGGTTCAGGCAGATGGGTGAAACGGCGGCAGGGACAGCCCCAAACAAATAGGCGACGCCACTTCCGTTTGGATAGCCACCTTGATTCGGGTAAATGCACAACTGATTTGAGCCGGGTCGATATACCAACAGATCAAGTAATCCATCGCTATTGGCATCGACAAATAGCACCGTGTTGTTGGTGCCCACCAGCCAGGAAGGAGGAATGCTACTATTGCGGTCATAGCGGCTTAATCGGGCTTGAAACTGAGTTTTGCGTGTGGCAGCATCGGCCACCGTGCGTGTGGCCTCGGTCCAGATAATGACGTTATTACCCGTTGCTTTATCGTATAGTAACAGGTCTGTTAGGCCATCGCCGTTGAGGTCTTCAAAAACTTGATCAGGGTTGGTGAAGTTGAGGCCAGTACTATAGCCCGTTAAGGTCGATAACGACTGGTAGTACGTTGATGTAACGGCGGTGGTTGGTAGGGTTTTGGTGACGGAAGCCCCTGAAATCGTGGGGACGCCACTTGGATAGGCTAGATCTACAAAGTCGGTGATACCGTCCCGGTTTAGATCCACCGGAAAATCGTACCTGACATTATCGCCCAGCGTCCCCGTTTTGGTATAGTAGGCACAGGTATAAGGCTGTCCAGGTGGAGGATTGGATAGAAAATAGAGGTAAGAGTCAGCCCCTGCCGAGGCTGGTGTGTAGGTTACAAAAATATCATTGAGGGCATCACCGTTCAGCTCGCCCACCTGTACCCGATAATTATTCCCGACAGTTCCCGACTGGGTAATAGAGGTTGTAAACGTTCGGTCGCCATTATTGAGATAAAACTGAACCGTAAGCGTAGCTCCCGATACGCTGTAAGTAGCCATGTCGGTCAATCCATCGCCATTAAAATCGCCAAACAGGCGATTGGCGTCAATGCCCCCAGTGGTAATTTCTGCCGCTGTACCTAAGCTGGTGGTTTCGTTGCTCCACTCAAACGTCGTTGGATTGAAGGATTGTCCTGGTACTCCTCCGTCGGTTTCGTTGATCTGGGTTAAGAGGGAGTATTGATCTAGCGTATAAGACAGGTTATAGGCTCGAATCCGTGTGTTCTGGTAATAGACCTCTACGCTTTTAAGTCGCTTCGCGTAGGTATTTTTCTGCTGATACCGAATGCCGTACAGATTACTTTGGTCGGGCCGATCTTCATAGACAAACCGAATATTATTGTAGGGAGCAATGCCACTGCTACCTGTGTAATCAATTCGGCTGGGATAGACCTCACCCGTTGTTGAATTCTGGGTGTAGGAAAAGGTCATGTAATTCCCATTTCGGTCCTCAATTCGATTCACCAGCCATTGAATCGCCACCGTCTGACTGGACGGAGAGTTACTAACAATCCGACTATCCGTGGAATTCCCATATTGAAAAATTAGTCCGGACTTAGTATATGCTGTAAAGTAGTCAGGGCTGGTTGCAGTCGCATTTTCGGTCAGAACAACTTTGGTAAAGCTATTTTGCTCGGTGTAATACGCAGTCTGATTGTTTCCGTAGTTAACGTCAAAGGTCTGATTTGTCAGAATGGACTGGGGAGCCAAGACTAACCGCTCGCCATCTAAACTAAAGCGGTCATTTTTATCATAGGTAATGCCAGTTGCTACGCTCTTGGTTTGCTGATTAACATCGGCGGTTTCGTCTTGGGCGTGAGTCCGTGTTGAGCGACTGATCGTCGATAGGCCATTTAGATTCCACCCAAGACCCAAGTAGCTATTCCCATTCTGGCTACTATAACTGATGCCAATTTTAGGCTGTAAACTGGCAGTGCCGGGTGGTAAAACGAATGGAATTTGATATGTAGCTGCTCCCGCATCCGAAACAGCGAATTGTCCTGGCGTATAGCCGAAATTTTGCCCCTGTACAACTGATTGGCCATGAGTAGTGCCAATGCAGAGTAGGAATAAATGTAGAATATACCAATATTGAGTATACAATTTACTCATATGTGTCTGTGGATTCAAATAGGGTAGATACGTTTAGAGTATATGACACAATATGATCAAGAGAAAATAATCCAATTCATCCGATGCATCATAGGTATTTGATAGCTTGAAAGGCTTTTATAGGACGTCAGTCTGGCCATACAAAACGTCGATAAGAAATAAAGATTATACAACCATAATATTGAATTGAGTTACAGTAAGTTTAGAGCTTTATCTGTAAAAGTTTTCGACGAACTTCCCAAATTGCCTGTCTGCTTTCCGAAATTGCCTGAATGCTTTCCGGGTTATTTTTCTTTCCCTGTTGCAGGAAGTATGAAATAGCGATTTGACAAGGGCCTTCTTCCAACGGGGCATTTCTACACGCTAAGCAACTAAGGGTTAAACATAGCCCACCCCATGCGCAACAAGGTTAGCACGATTCTGGATTGCTAGATTGACTCATGGGTAAGGTCAATAACACTTTTTGAGTGATGACCAGATTGGGAATGGCTTTGATGAACTCCCCCGAGCTGGGGATGTTGCCAACATTCCGGGAAAATGTTTCAGACTACTGGACATAAGGGCGTTATTAGCTAAAAAGTGGGCAGTCTTAGGTAAGTTTAAGTCGACCAAGACTTAACCATACTTACCTCATGACTCACCCACTATTAGCCAAATGTAAGCCCTATTTTACCGATATTCCAGAGCATATCCTGCAAACCATGCTGCTGGTCTGTTCGGCCATTGTTCTGGCCCGCTCAACCAACCTTAACATCCTCAAAGATTACCTGCCTCAGCTGTTGGGTAATGCGAAAACCAAACCCTTTTCCCATTACAAACGACTTGTGCGCTTCTTTCGCTGGAGCGAACCCAACCAACTTATTCAGAGCGTTTTAAGGTTTATATTCCGCTTTCTGGAGGGCCATTGTACCTATTTGATCATGGATGCAACCACTTGGCAGGTTGGCAAAAAGAAGGTTCACCTGCTGACGCTCTGTATTCTTTTAGGGAAGACTGCCATTCCCATCTATTGGCTTCAGTTAGCTAAGAAAGGGCATAGCAATGAAGAGGAACGCAAACAACTCTTCAAAGAAGCCCTGGAACGGTATGACTTAAAAGGCAAAATTCTGCTGGCTGACCGTGAGTATATTGGTGAAACCTGGTTCGCTTTTTTGGTAAAAGAGAACATCGATTTCGTGATTCGTTTACCAGAAGGTTGTTATAAATTACCCATCGGAGCGGCTCCTGGAGCGGCTTACTCCAACCTGTGTCGCCAAGCTCGTTGGCGTAAACGAGGAGTTATCAAACCCTTTACACTAAATGGCTGTCTATTATCGGTGGTGGTCTTGAAAAATCCGCAGGCAGACCCCGCTGAACCGTTGTTGTTTTTTATTTCTTCCTTAACCCATAAAATTCAGATTAGTGAAGCCTATCGACTTCGCTGGCGCATTGAGGTCTGCTTCAAACAGTTAAAGTCACAGGGCTTCAATTTGGAAGACCTTAACTTCAAGAAAGACAGCAAGATCTTGTTGGTCATGGCCTTGGTCGTGATGGTCTACGTACTGTCTTTGCAGGCTGGATTTGCCAAGCTAGCTACCAAGCAAAAGACTTACCGGAATGGCAAGCAGAGTTTAGTGGTCTCCTTATTTCGACAGGGCCTATCGGTTCTGCGAAGTCAAGTCAAGTCGTTGAAGCAATTTATGGATTATCTGGAAAAGCGCATTCAAACCATAACAACGGGAAAATGGCTCTATGTCCAGTAGTCTGTATATCCGCCACGTAGCTAGTATTAACTATTGAATACCAGATAGTTACACGAAATCACCCCTTTTCTTGAAGCAGATGCTATCAGCTACTGGCTCGGTAGTTCGATTAAGTCGTTAGCACCGCAGTTAATTGCTGGTTTTCACCATGTTTTTGCATTAAAAGTCAAAATCGCCTTAGAAGCATCAAATTTGATTGCTTTTCTACTTACCTTAATAGAATAATTTTTGGCTGGTAAATACGAACGTTAAAGGCATAAAATTTTGCGTAAGTGCCTGAAATAAAACTAATTGAATCGAGTTCGTGGCGAAAAAGGCGCTTTTGTGTTAACTACCCCTTTGCAGAGGATTAATTCACCAAGGCGTCCTGAAATTTGCGTAAATAGTATAACTTTATATTAGACTGTAATCCATCTGATTACTAGATTGATATTCTACTTCATGATTCCACACCGATTATACTCACAAATAATTCTATCACTACTTCTGGTCTTGCAGCTAAGCCTAGGGGTTTGCCAGCCCAATTCACCTAAAAAAACTTCTCGAAGCATAACGTACGCCTTAATTATTGGCATATCCGATTATGCAGAAATGAATCCACTACACTTCGCCCATCGAGATGCTCAAGAGTTCGCTGATTTTCTTCAGACACCTGCATTTGCTCACGATTCGATTGTGGTAAAGGCACTACTAAATAAAGAAGCTGACGTTACCTCTATGTACCGCAGTGTTCGCAATTTCTATAATCGTGTCGAGCCAGGAGACAGACTTATTTTCTATTTTGCTGGTCATGGCGACTGTGAAACCGAATCATCAAAAGGTTATTTACTAGGCCATGAAACTCCTCTAGATAACTACCCCCAAACGGCATTTGCCCTCGACTGGTTAAGTGACATGGTTTCCCGGTTAATTTCGAAGGGTGTTTCTGTTTGGTTAATAGCCGATGCCTGCCGCGCCGGGCAACTAGCAAAAGAAGATGATAAGAAAAAGGTTCAGTATCCTATTTGGGAACGTTGGCCCAATTTTGGCAATCAACTCAATATTCTCGCCTGTCAAAAAAATGAACGCTCGTATGAGAGTAAAGATTTTGACGGAGGGCATGGTGCTTTTTCATATTACTTATTGAAAGGGCTTAAGGGCGATGCTGACGACAAAAATCAATGGCGCGATGATACCATTCGAGCGTACGAATTAAATGCTTATTTACTAGCAAACGTTCCGAATGCGGTACGTCCCCAAATACAAACACCACTAACATATGGAACAGACTTACAGGCTGTTTTAAGCATAACCCCTAAAATAATCGCTCAAAATTATTCCCAAATGACACCTAGTGATAGGCAATCGTTTGGCGCATTATTAGCCTCTCCAAAATTAGCGCCTAACAATAAAAAAAAACCCCGACTAACACTACTTCTGAATCAACTAAAATTGGTGTCCCTAAACAAGATCATATCATAAAACCGATTAAGAGTTCAACATCAACTAATAAAACAATAACTATACAGTTTAAGGCGGATAGCATCGTCCGTTTAAGTCCCAGCGAAAAGGTCAGAGCAATACAAACTGACGAAGCCTACTATTCGCTCATGGGCAAAATTCAGCCGAATATATTAGCCTACCTAAAAAGGGATTACACAGCAAAAGATAGTCTACTGTATTCAGGTATGCAAATTAGTATAAATAACGCCGTGAGAATGCTTCCGGCCAATCACCCCGATTTTCAATCAACACTTGCACTTAAATATTTTTTCGATGGTGTAATGTTTATAATAACTGGCAATGCTTCCCTAGCTAGAGGGGCATTTTCGTCTGCTATTTTATATGATAAACGAAAGGCTTTTTTTTATTATGAAAGCGGAAAAGCTAACTGGATAGCTAAAAGCCGTAGGCAAGCGATTAATTATTTTAATCAGGCTCGTCAGATAAGTCCAACCTGGCGTTTGTTAGATGAGCCAATATTAAATAGGAAGCTAGATCAACTAGATAGTCTCTATGCTAATGTCGCCATCTCCTCATTCAAAGGAAATACAACGGGAATAGCATATAAACCGTCGACAGGAGCAACTGAAGAAAAAGATTTTAGTGTTTCTGTCTTGGATAAGTCTAATCTATTCAAGCTCATCACGTTTCGAGGAAAAAGGTATCACGTTTGTGAGATTGATCCTCATGAGTACAAAATTGAATTGTTCAATAGGTTAGAAAACGCCAGAGGAGTATATACTTTTTCCTCCCTTTACACGAAAAAGAAAGATAAACTCCTATTCGCTATGAATGGTGGTATGTTTCAGTCAGACTTATCTCCGGTGGGTCTATTCATCTCAGAGGGGAATACAGTTAAAGATATCAATTTATCGACTGAACCTGAGGATAATTTTCACCGTCTTCCTAATGGTGTGTTTGGGATAGATTATAATGAAAATCCTTTTATTGTGACAAGTCAACAGTTTAAGAATAGTAATAATATAAGATTAGCAACTCAGTCAGGGCCTATGCTCGTCATTAACAATATATTTCATCCGACGTTTGTCAAAGGTTCATCGCAGGTAAATATCAGGAACGGCGTTGGCATAAACGATAAAGGACATGTTCTTTTTATCATCTCTGATAATCCCGTAACCTTTTACGAGTTGGCTGAATTATTTAGAGACCAATTAAAATGCAAATATGCCTTATATCTAGATGGAGCTATAAGCCAATATTACATTCCGTCGATAGATAAATATCCAAGGAGTGGACCATCGCTAGGCCCTATTCTAACAGTGAGTCAAAAATAATTATTGGTTCGAGCAGCCCTGTAAAATACTATTCTTTAGAGAGCATCAAAAAGTGTGGGGCAATTCGGGTCAAGCTGCCATTGGAACAGCTACGATAGCTGGTGGCCGAAAGCCGGGGAAACGGACTCGGAAACAATCATCCCACTCCTCGTTCAAGACCTTTGTGCGAGCCTGTAGCAGCAGATGCGCGCCTTTTTTGCTCCATTGCATTTGCTGATGCTTCACAAACCGTTTGGCAATCACCTGGTTGACCGTCGACTCCACGAAACCGGTTGAGACCCGTTCGCCATAACGGTGACGCTCCGAATAGTCGACGATAGAGGTTGTATTCTGACGCACATATGTGCTGAAATCATTCAGGTAATTCGTCAACACTTTCAGTTTATCGTATTTGCGGACAAGCAACTTATCCGCCCCGTGGTTAACCAGGGGCACATCTAGGTTATCGATTTTTTCCAAAGCCCGTTCTGCATTCCCATGCCACAAATGCCACTTGATACTGGTCAGTGTTTCGGCTACCTCTTTACCCCGTACTTCATCCACTTTGGTGAGGCCCAGTGCATACTGCTGAAGCACGGTGATTCGCATCGTTAGATGAAACCAATCCAAAATATGGGTCGATTCAGGATTTAGATAAGCTGTCAATGACCGGAGCGTCAGTGCACCATCCGTAAAGAATCAGTGCACCATCCGTAAAGAATTCAACTGATTGGTTGGCTTGTAGGCCTTGTGATCGCAGCACCTCAAACACCCGCCTTCGGGGTTTGGTGTCGTAATCCTGTACAAAACCAAAGCATTTGGCCGGTTTTTCATCGGGCATGCTCTTACCTGTAATGATCTCAAAACAGCCTTTTTTGTGCCAGTGATGAACGTAGCCACCGTCGATACCCACCACCAGGGGGCGGTCAGGAAGCGGCAGAGCTTCCCGTTCCAACTGACAGCAACTGTTGAAAAACGTAGCTTCAGGAGCTAGTTGTTTTTCTTGCTCTTCCACTACAGAATGAAGATGCTGCTGAATGGTTGTTGCATTGATTTTTTGATTAACAGGGAGCACTTCCTTAAGTAGGTCGGCAGTTTTCTGATAAGGAATCAGGCTGGCCCACTTGGTCTCCAGATACAGCCGCTCTGGGGTCACGTGCTGGTTGAGAATATCGTTGAGAGGGCTGAACGTTTTGGCACCCGTCTCGTCTTGAGTCTGCGGAAGATAGAAGCGAGGACTATCAACCCTTACATCGCCAAACAAAGTTTTTAATTGGACTGGGTAGGAGCCTTTCTTACGTAAACCAACTGGCACATGCGTCTTAGCATACTGCCCTATTTGCCTATCAATCAACTTTTTCTGAATCGTTTTGAGCATTTCTTTGGACTCAGCCAAAGTCAGACCCAAATTTTGCATGGTCAATTCGCCCCGATTTAGGCTGAAAATATCCTCTGTTATTGGCTCCTGTTCATCCGACAGGCAAGCCACGACTTGTACTTTGAAGTTCATGATTGAAGGAAGTTAGAATTACAGCAGGGTTTTCACTTTACGGACGGTGTTGATCGACACCTCGCACAGTTTAGCGGTTTTGCGCACACTCAGGCCCGCACGTAGGTTGCGGGCCACCGAACCATACTTTTTCAGAAAGGTCGCTTTTTCTTCCACTGTCCCATCAGGCCGACCAATCTTCTTGCCCTGCCTACGAGCTTCCTCCATGCCGGATAAAATCCGTTCCCGAAGTGTTTCCCGTTCCAGGCGGGCAAATTCGGCCAGTAAGGTAAACATGAACTGAGCGACCGGATTCCGTTTACCGTTCTTAAGCGTCTCAATACCAAAGTTTTGGACGTAGATACTGATGCCTAGCCGGGTTAATTCGTCAACAACTTGCAAGACTTCGACGGTTGATCGTCCCAGACGAGACACCTCGCAAACAAACACTTTCTGAATGGCTCCCTGTCGACACAATTGTAACAACTCCTGAATCCCGCCCCGCTCCTGGTTGGTACGGACACCGCTGATCTTTTCCGAAATCTCGGCCACTACCCGCACTGATTGGGTTTGAGCAACTGCTCTGAGGTCTTCCAATTGTCGATGGTAGTCCTGCTCTTTTTTGGATACCCGAACGAAGATGACGGCCTGTTGCATACGCCAAATCTACGCAGCCTGTATCAACTAAACCATCTGGTTATCTTGATACGAATTGGGCAGGGGTTCATGCTCGAAAAAATAGTCGTGGCCCCCTCTGCTGTATAGAAAATCCGACTGACCCTTAAGTTGATACAGTTTAGCTAATCGCCGATTGACTTCGGCTCGATCAAACTGCTCCGACCGATACGTCCAGAACCAATCCGGCACATCCAGATCCTGTTCGTCAATCGTCTCTCCCTCCATAAGCCCCATGACTAAATCCCGCATCCAGCTAAATTGATCCAAAGTGCGTTGCCGATAGGCTACTATGCCGCCAACTTCTTCAGGCGGGCAAGCTCGTCGTCCGCTCAGACAGAAAGGGGGTTGCAGCGATTTAGCAGCCGTTAGAATTTTCTCGACACGTATCTGATGCAGCCAATGATCGGTAAAATCGTAGGTGTAGGTGAACTTGTCGTTCATCCGCCAGGCAAAATCACCCAGTCGAACTTGATTCGCATCATCGGCAAAATAAAATCCTCCGTACCGAATGCCGTACTGCTTTCCCCAGATGTGAAAGCTGTGTAAGTGCCAATTCTCCCAGCCCATGACAACCTGGAAAATATGATGGAGTTGAGCTAAAGTGGTGTCAGCCCGCACCGACAGCCGTCGGTAGATCTGGGGAGTGATGCCCAATAGATGAATCTTCAGGTGATAGATCAGCTCACCAGGCGGCTCTTCTTGGCGGAGTGGATTGGTGAGCTGCTTTTCCATTTAACTAACCGATTCATAGGCTATTCAAAGTTAGTCGGTTATGGTTAAGATGCCAGTTGCCCCACACTTTTTGATGCTCTCGATGAATGGATACGACAGGCGATGACCGTAAACGGTCTCAGGCTCGTGCATGAATTACGGGGCCTTCCCTGCAAATTATTGGCGGTTAGCCCACCGGCCAAGAAAACGATTTGTGCAGCGCCGAGCTTTGGGAAGCTCATTCCGGATTTGGCCACCATCACTGATGCCCTGACGACTCACCTTTCCCGAAGTTGCGAGAAGCTCCGCAAACAGGATTCATTATGTGGAGCAGTTACGGTGTTTCTGCACACCGATCGATTCCGTAAGACACCCGGCAATTTCTTACCCTCCAAGCAGTACGCGGGCAGCATTACCCTTGTTTTGCCTCACCCAACGAGTAGCACATCCGAACTACTGAAATACGCTGAATCGGGGCTTAAAGCCATCTTTCGTTTTGGCTATAACTACCTCAAGGTGGGCATTATGCTATCGGATTTAGTACCAGGAGACTATCGACAGAAGGGTGTATTTGTAGACGGTCCTGACGAGAAACTAATTAAGTTGTCGGCCGTTGTGGACAAAATGAACCGTCGATACGGTCAGGATAAACTCAGGTTAGCTTCTCAGCAATACAATCCCGATTGGCCCATGAAACAGAAGTACCTCAGTAAGCGATATACGACGCGTTGGGAAGATATATTGGAAGCAAAGTAGGCTTAAGTCGACACCATTATGAACCGAGTCATTGCGCCGGGGGACCGGGTGACGGTCACACCCGTCAAAAAGGGCATTACGCGTCAATTGTACAAAGCCACCGTGATCGCCTGGATGTCGTCGGGCAAACTTAAAGTTCAGCCCGATGGGGATAAACGCCAGAGCTCGAAACTGGTCAACCCTAACGATGTGAAGAAGTTGGCCGATAAACAACCCCTATAAGGGATATCCCAACATTCGTACGATCGGATGGCCATCCCCCAATAGGGGTAGTTGCAACCAGTGCAGAAAAGTTAGTTAGAGGAAAACTCTTTCCCGCTCAGGAACCGGCTCACCTGTTCACCATAGCGAACTAAATCAGGCATTAGCTCATCCGGCATCACCTGCGTTTCCAGTCCCCAGATCATCAACAGTTTTGAGGTTATCGGAGAGATTTCCTCAGGCGAGTCCGGGGCGACAATAAATAAGGCCAGCAACAAGGCCAGTATACGACCCGCTAAGGGTAAGCTTCTCAGTAGGCCAAACACCGCAGCAGGCCCCTGGCCAAACAACTCATGAGCTTGCTCCAGGCTAACGCCCAACTCACTGGCCAGCACGGCAGGTAGCGACTGAGGGGCAACGCTTAAATAAGAACCCGCCTGGGTCGCTTTCTTGGTTTCGACGAGTGGGTATTGCGTGGCGTAGGCCATAAACAATAGACTCACGATCGCTTGCCGCTGTTGGCGGGTGGTTTTGGCAAAACTAACCCCCAGGGATTGTCCTGGTATCGGTATGGGAAAATCGTCAGCCATCTTGAAACGTAATAGTCTTGGTTGGGTGTCTTAAGATTAAATAAGGGAGGTTGCCGCACAGCTAAGCTGCCAGCGGCACGGTCGGAATATCAAGCGTGGCCCGCCCAATCCAGGCCGGGCCGCACCACCGCCGTTGCGGGGCCGTCAACATGGGGTGTATCTAAAAAAACGGATCAAATTCGTCATGGCTCGACCGTAAGAACTTGATACTCCTTTGATAAGCTGTATCCGATTCTCAGCTAACATAGATAGCTGGTACATTGAAAATGGGTACGAGTTTAGGAGACAGAGCCATAGCGGTTTCTGATTACTCGGCAGCCTTTCTTGACTTGTACCCGAAAAGGAACGTTTTAATGCGCTTACAGTCATGTATTTACCGACATGACTGGCTTAGTAATTGTCTGAGCGAGTCGTGACGAATTTGATCCCTTTTTTTAACTAGACCCAACATGCTGGGAAAATGGCTCATTAGATCGTATTAAGCCTTTGAATGACAAACTATTATGGCTTAATCGCAATCTCAACGCTGCGCAACTTTCCCCAATCAATGGGTAAGGCATTTTTCAGCACGTCTGCGGTAGTTGCAACTATTTTCAGGGTTGTATGTACGAAAAGCAACCCCAAAATAGCCGGTTGAGGTTTTGACTGTATGCCAAGACTGACGGGGATTTACTCGTAGTTAGGCAACGGATAAAGTCTAGAATTTTCAGACCAACTACTAACAACGGATGTTTCGGATAGCGATAACTCCGTCAGCCTTTACGTGTGCGCCTGATTGTCCCAGTTTTCCTGAGGCCACTGCGTATACACTTCCTCCAGCGCTTTTTCACAAGCCACAGCAATGGGGTACTGCATCGCTTGCGGGACGTTCATGGTGCCCAGGGTGATCTTGGCCAGCTTCTTAATGGCCCAATTCTGGTCCTCATCGCACAGACTCATGAGTTGATTCAGGTGCGCTCTGATTTGGTCTTCGTGGTTCATGCTCGTTTGATAACCAATGAATAGATTTCAAAAGGTAGGCTTTACTTACCGTAGTCAAGATACGGATTTATCGATGACAAAAGCCCGGTATACATTTTTTGTTAACGAGGCTATGGCCACAGATTGAGCCGTATTCAGGAATTGACGAAGCCTGTGGTGGTATTACCGATTGAATTGGAAGAGTTGATCCAATACCGGTGTTTTTCGAATGGACAATGGGTAGGGATAAAAACCGATTTGGCGCTCTTCTCGAAGTTCAATCAGACCAAACCAGGCGGCAAACTGCTCCATAAACCGCCACCGGTACACGGTTGCAACTACCAAAGCGGGCCAGATATCAAATAGCCTACTTGAAGTCAATCAAAAAGGTCAAAATCAGTCTTAAAATAGCCATTATGGACAACTGAAACCCTATGCTTTCGTTTGACAATCGGGCAAAGCAAAAGGGACGTTTATACTTGTCAATCAAGGTATTACATTCCTATTTGATATTTGGCCCCGATTGGTAGTTGCAGCCGTACACCCGCTCAAACGTCAGCGACAGGCCCGCTAGTCGGCCGGATGGAATCGGCTCGCCCAAGTGGGGAAAAGCCCTCAGCAGTTTGGCCGCGTAAAAATCTACATCCCGCCATTCGGTTCCATACTGATGTACTAGGTGCAGGGAATAGGCCCAGCCAAAATGACCCACATCCGTTTGGGTATCGTCCAGATAAGCCCAGTTAAAACGCAACGTATAAGCCTGAAGTAACTGTTCAACCAGAAAAGCTCGCTCCTTACCTACCGCCTGCTTGCCTGATTTGGTTAAGGAGAATGTATTCTTTCGTTTCTTGACATAGGCACTCAGCGACAGACAAGCTTTCAAGGCCTGAAGAAAGCGCACATTGTCCTCGGAAATCTTTTTGGTAATGCCTCGTTCGATGTCGTCCTGTACCAACAGCTTGCGCTCATAGAGGTTTCGGCAGAGGACCAAGGGTAGATTCCCTTTGGGCGTTAGTTTGATGGGTGGGCCCACGAGTAGCTGCTGGTAAAGCGTCTCCATCAAGACAAAGAAGGGAATCTGATCCAGTAGCGAATCCGTCAGATTATTCTGTAAACGTAGGAGCGATCCATCTCCCCAGGGGTCACTCAACAGACTATGCATCTGCTGGGGTGAAAGACCGTCGAAATCGGGATGAGGCTGCTGATTGCGGGCTTGGGTGAAGGCAGCCATTTTGCGGTTTACCTCTTCCAGTGATAGCTGGCCTTTGGTGACCTCGGGATGAGCAGCCAGGAAGGCTTGCCAGATGTCTTGAGCGACTCCCATACGATAGGGTATAAAGCATGTTCGTGAATGAGGCAAAGGTAAGGCAATTCAAAACGAGACGTCTTTCATCGTTCGGCTATTTATCGTGATGGAACATTGGCTTAGCTGTGCGGCTCTCCCCTACCTAGTAGCTAGCCCATTATTATTCCAGCACAATCGTTTCGCTCATCAATCGGCGTACCGATTCGGCTTGAAACAGCTTTCCTTTTCGCGTCCGGAAGCCGGTTTTATTGAGTCGTTCGGCAATCGCCCTCATCGTTAGTTTATCCCGCTGATAAAGTCGGATCAGTTCGGCGGCTTGCTGATTAGCCGGGTGAATTCGGGCGGCTTCTTTGCCAACATCCGTTCCTTTCCGTCGGCCTTCATCACAAAAATTTTCGGGTTTGCCTAACGTAAAACCCCGGGCTTTCTTTTGGTGTAAAGCGGCTCTTGTTCGTTCAGAGATCTTGCGCAGTTCATCCTCAGCCAAGGCGGCTTTGATGTTAATAATCATGTCGGAGTCATTGAGACAATCCAAAGCCGTGAACATGACTTTGTTCAAGCGCAGGGCAACCAGAATTTCCAAATTCCGCAACACCCGGTCCAGCCGGTAGGCAATCAATTTGGCATTTTCTTTCTGGCAAAGTTCAATGGCTTTAGCTAATTCCTTCCGGCTGGTTTTGCCCCCCGATTCAATTTCGATAAAGTCGCCGATCAACTGATCACCACAAAAGGCGTGGATACCTGCTTTCTGGGCATCGAGTCCTAAGCCGCTCCTCCCCTGCTTTTGGGTCGATACCCGATAGTAAGCAACATATTTCACCATAAGTAGGCTATTGGTAGACAAAAAACATGTTTGTCACAAGACTACAACGTGCGTTCTTGACTTGTGACAACCCTCAAATTTAGTCATAACAAACCAATCCACTAAGCTGACAACCTGTCAATTTGACAAAGTTGGGAAAAGTGGGCTAGCACTTCGCTGAAATCGGTTGGGTTATCAGCGAAAACTACGCTCAACTACCTTTTTTGATACGGGGCCGTTTCGGTCTGGATCGAACCGGGGATTTTGGTTGAGTAGGTTGAGACGGCGTAGGTTGAGCAGGGTTTGTTTCGTTGACGTTCATAGAATCGGTTATAAGTACTTCATTCAACCGGTGCCCTTGGAGTTAGGTTTGATTCGTAGCGCTACATTGAGCTTACGTGCACCAATCAGTGCGATCAAGTAATAGTTGGCAGATTTTCCGGTAAGGAAACTGTTCAAACTGCCAAAAGAATCCCAAACCGACAAATGCAGCATGATCAATGGTTTTGAGCATATTTGGGAGATAATAGATCTCCCCACTCAGTTAACTTGGCCCATGAACAAAAACGGACCCGTCATTCTCATTGAAGATGATGCCGATGATCAATTCCTGTTTGAGCAAGTCTTTAGGAAATTAAACTATCCCAATCATGTCAGATACTTCCCCGATGGACAAGAAGCCTTGGATTACTTGTTGTCGACTGCCGAATTACCTTTTCTGATCCTATCGGACATCAACATGCCCCGCTTAAACGGGATCGAACTGCGGGAGAAACTGCACCGCGATGCGGCCTTGCAACTTAAATGCATCCCTTACTTATTTTTCTCCACAGCCGCCAGCCAAGAGATGGTGATCAATGCCTATAGTCTATCGGTCCAGGGTTTTTTCGTCAAGCAAAACTCTCTGGATGAACTTGAGAAAAGTATCTATTTTATCATGGAGTATTGGAAACGATGCGCAGCCCCCAATAATTTTTAGATCACTAACCGGTCGTTGTAGCGTGTCGATCGGGGACCACCTACTGGCACCGATCAGATTTTAACTAGTTGCGATGAGGTAAATTGTTGCCTACGAAAGTAATCATTCAGGTATTGAATGAAGGGTTTTCGTGAACGATTTTTGACTTCTTAATATTATTAACTACCACATTGATCTATAGCGCGTTGCAAGTTCATTTAATGTTATTTACAAGCCTTTAATTGAACGGATTTTGGCAAAGCGGAAAATCGACTGTTGATGTTGGGCGGATGTTGATATTGGGCGTAATTTTCTAATATTGAACCTGAGCGCTGCTGTAAGACCACATAGCAAACAAGCCATAGGTAAAAAGTATGTTAATTAAAGTAAAGAGTAAAATATTGATTTTTTTAGGAAGTGTTCCATATTCCTCAATGCAGTTTAATACCACCAGAATTTTTACAAATTTATGATTTGGCGAAGCGATATAGATTACTAATCTTCTATAGTAGTATCATTATTAATCAAATGAGCATCTTTCCAAGTTTCAAATAATAACAGATCACCTCGGCCTAAATTACTGTAGAAAAGGTATTCGGGAACAATAGCATCTAGTGCTGCTTGATCAATTTGGTTGAGCCTTCTTATATTTTTGCTTAATTCTGTATATAGAGTTCTTCTTGTATTAAAAAACATAGATTCAACAAGTGCATCTACGTTTTGTGAAGAAATATCTTTTTTTGATATTTTTACTTTTTCACGTACCTTTTGATATGTTGTTTGGATGTATGATGTTCTTATTATATGACTTATAAACTCTAACCAATTTTTATGTAAAATTTGATTAGAGGCTTCTCCTAGCTTATTAAGCATCCTTATGTAAAGAATAGACGCAGCGTTTATTTCAACTGGGAGATATGTTGTAGTAACGGAGAACGCACCGGTCTGAAAAAAAGCGTTTGCGACTGTATTAACTATTCCATAAGTAGGTGCTGTACTACAGGCAGATAGAAATACAATTGGAGCAGAGATATGATTATTTTGTATAACTTCATGCGTTAATCTTTCATCGCCTATCTCTAGATAAGTGGATTTTTCCTCGCTATTGTACCCACCATGACAATCAAAAATTAATAAATCTGGTTTATGTTTCTCGACAGCATCAATAACAGCTTGAATATTTTCACACGAAACAATCGTAAAATTTTTCTTTTTGGATAAAGCGATACATTCTAAACGCCAAACTTCAAATTCCTTTTGATCTGAGCCGAAAATGATTAAAGTTTTTTGTAAAATATCTTTGGGTATAGTGTATTGAAAAAGGCTATGGCTTGAATACAATGCCATCCCTACTCTTGGTGAAGTTTCAGGTATCCTACAAACATCATGTGTAAAAGCAAGTGGAATTCCATCTATCTCTAGCCACTCTATTGGCAAATCAGATATTACAATTATTTGCCTATCACGCAGTTTAATTATTTCTTCTAATTTTTTTGATATAATCCTTTCTTTCAGTAGTTTACCAAACTTAATAATTACTTTTTTTATGTTTCTTCTATTATTTGGTCTAGATATGTTTGAATGTAATTCAGCGCGAAAAAACGATAATTCTCTATAAATTGATTTCCCAGAAAGAGGAAGGCGAATTGTAGGAGAGAACCAAAATGATGAATGCAAAAAAGATATATCGTCTAAATAAAGCATTTTATCTTGTCTGTATCTCATGCTCAAACTTAAAGCTTCTACTATCAATTTATTGTCAGAATATAATTTATTGTGTGAATCATTTTTTTGAAGATTAACATAATTTTCTGATTGTTCCGTAGTTATTGATTTTACAAATAATTCCATTAAGGGTGAATCGGCTATTTTTTTATACACTTTTAAATCGGGGCTAATAAATGGTGCAACAATTATTAAGGGTGCATATACTGGTTGAAACTTTGTGCTTAATTTGAAAAGCTTTTCATTTAAGGCTAAACCGATAATACTATCAATTATATTGATCTGTTTAACCAACAGATTTTGCCTCTCAAATGAGTTAGGCTTATCCATCGCTTTTTTTGACTGCAAAGCCAATATTTTATGAAACTCTTCTTTTGATGGCTCTTTATCAACCAACGGTGAATTGCCGATTATACTGTTTATGAGAAAATAATTATTAATAGTAGGTAAAAAATATTCATATTTATTTTCAATATTCGATGAAAGTTTTTTGTAGATATTTACATCTAGCAGGGGGATATTTAAAGAAGTAAATATTTTATCCTTATTAATATCATATATATATTTGTAAAAATCTATATGATCTTCAATTGTATTTTCTAACTCAAAATCTACATTATCTTCATTATTGAAAATGCAATAATACCTTAAGTGATTGTGATAGTATTTAAGTGACTTACATGTCTCTTCTAAATCACTTTTAGCATCCAAAAAATATAATTGTAGCCTAATTTCATTTGACAAATCTTGAACAAATTCTTTACTATAATAATCATATAAAACAGATACGTTATATCCATTATTGAATAAATATTTGTAAGACAATTCATAATAAGTAAAAGCATCAATGAATTGAGATATATCTTTAGGGCATTTCTTAATTATGTTTATGATCTCATTGGAAAATTCTGTAGGTTGGGTAATTAAAAGCTCGTCGGGTGGTTCTTGAGTTATTATAATATAATGTACCTCTGAAAATGCTCTTTTACGTAGTTCCATTTTTGAAAAGTAATTAATTTGCCTTTACTTAAAAATTTTCGTGTCTATTATTTACAAGGCCGAGTCGGCTAATTTACAAGAGTAGTAATTCGATTATAGAATTTAAAGGTATACCCTAACTTAATCCTAGTGCGATGTTGAGATCTTCTTTAAGGAAGTTACCTAGATCTCCCATTAGTTTAAACTCACTGTCAATTAAAAGCCGGATTAGTAGAACATCTCGTTCTGTAACAGATGAGGTTCCCGTAAAATGTCGTCGCAGCATAGCTTGTGATACTTGTCGTTTGTAATCCAGAGTAAAAGGTTCTTTGTATACCATTTTTAAGAAAAGGATCACAGCTATCAATAAACGCGGTTCTGGATTATACTGCTTAGAGAAGCTGAACATGGCTCGATGATAATTCTTCTGATGAGCATCTTCAAGTAATGATTCTTTGAATACACGATAAAGTTGATTGGCTCCTAGGGTTAATCCACGAAAGTTAAAGCCTACCAAATCAAGCCATAATTGATTCAGATATAATTGACTATATTCTCTATGCAAAAAATGTTCAGTGGTTATTAATGCAAGCCCAATACTTGACCGGTAAGGAAGATAGTCGTCAGTAATCCAAATTCGATTGGGGCGATTTGCAAGCAACAACGTATCCGAGAACGAAGACACGAATGCTCTATCTTCTGGAAAAAGTTCTCTGTCATCGTCGCGGTCGACAAAATCGCTACCCAAACGTTCTGGAGCATAATCTGGTTTGCAATGCGCGTGAATCCAGTCCAGCAGCTCTTGGTAGAATATAGCTCTACGTTGTTGTTGATCTTCAGGGTAGAAATGTGGGGTGATTCGATCAACCAGTATTTCTTCTGACATAGCGCTACCCCGCTCGTTTCTTGCGGTTTCTAACTCCAGTGATATATAATCTATTAAAAACTGTGAGACGATAAAAGGCGTTTTTTCAAATGTTATCGACTTTATTTTTGATAAGAAAAATAAGGTGAATAGCGATGTAAAATCAAGTACATATTCCGTGGCTTCGCTTTGAGATAATGTATTCTGAAGACATATTGGCACAAGCGGGAATCCGCTAGCGTAGTCTGATGTAGCATAATTCCAGGCGGCCACTGGGTCTCCTCCATAAGCCCCTTGGCATAATTCAGTGAAGCCAATCTCGCCCTTAGCGAACTTCTGTCGCAGCTCATCTGTGATTATCTTTTGCTTAGTACCTTCTGGACCAAATAGTTCCTGTAATTGCTGATGAAACTTATCAAAATCTAATTCGCCTGCTTCATCCGTTGGGATTTCCATAGATCTCATGGCTAACCCGCTGAATGGCTGTTCAGAATTTTTCATAATGAAGGCTAATTGTCCAGAGTATTTGTCCATAATTTGAACAACAGTGTACTCTTCATCACGATGCATTAATTGGTCGTGCAGTTTGAATGATTCTCCAACTGCTAGTCCAATAGTAGCTTTTGCCACCCTGTTGTACTGGATGGCCTCTTCTGTCAATTCGAGTAGTTGTATGTCTCCCTCTAATTGAAGTCGAACGACCATATCAGGCTGCGCAGTCTGGGGTACGTCAAGGTTATCAAAAGCCTTATAATTAGTTGACAATGAAAAGTAGGACTGTTGGATACCTGGATTATTAGGATTCGCTTTTAACACTCGGTATGAAAGTTCCAAACCCTTAGTGTTGAGACCAACTGTAAAGCAAAAGTGAATTAGCGTAAAGCGAGCTTCTGTAGTAAAATCGTCACGGAATAGGTGATGATCCAGAGATAATTGGGCTAGTAATGCTTCTTTTTTTGTGGCTCCTTGAGAATATAGTGAACGCACTAAATCAAACCAGTAAGCTACCGAATCAGGAAAGTTGGTCAAACCATATATAGCGACCTCTTCCATTTTCACCCAGTTTCGAAGTGATTGGTAAACGGAGAGTTCATCGCGAATTAAGCTTGGATGTGGTGTGAATTTTGCCCGCCAGTTTGCTACCAACCGAAGAAAGCGCGCTATATCTTTTCGCTCATTGTAAATAGTTATGATGAACAGCAAGAGCTCCTCCGATTCTTCATTTTCATTACATAATTGTGCCAATAACTCTTTGGCAACCGACCAATCTTCTAGTCGCATGAAGATTCGTACGATAACCATTTGTAACATATCAGGTAAGATAGACCAATGCTGCTTAACCTGTTCGGCACAAGATCGTGCTCGGTCTTTAGGCTTTTGCTCTCCAACCCATAGAAACGCTTCTAGCAGGTGCTTATAATAAGGCTGCTCAAATGTTTTGCCGTCAATTGCTAACTGCTGAATCGACTCAATTGATATTCCCGAACTTAGAAGTACCTGAATAGGGGCCAAAAAGTTGATGACATCGAGATCAACCAAATTGTCAGTTCTTGATAAATACGATTGAAATGACTTTATCTTCTCCTTCGGGCAGTTTATTAGTTCATAAGCCATTCCCTTATATAAATCCAGTATCGGCTCATTTGAATAAATTTTGTCGGCGTTTATTGCATCGAGCATCTTTTGCCCTTCTTGCTGGCCGAACAATATCTGTAACAAATCAATCAATCGGTGAGGTATAGCCTCAATAGCCGCTGGCCTATTGGGCAAATAAGGTAGGGCAACAACCTGTTTTGTGCCAATGAACAGGTCAAAAAGTTGTTCGGCCATATGATGAGCGGTAGAATCATCATCTGTCAGAAAGTATCGGCAATAGCAAAACTCGAAGCGTAAGACTTGGAAGAATTTATCATTCCGTAGGTCCGAGTTTTCGACTCGCAGACAAATTCGCTCAAACAAATCGTGTGCGTATTTCAACTGAGAGTTTCCTAGTAGTTCTTTTGGCCGTTGAAGGTTGTGAATTCGCTTTAATCCGCTCATTAATTCATGTAATGCAAACTGCGCAATATATGACCAATAATAGACCCTTTTGCGGCTGATTGAACTAGGTATCTCCTGACCGGAAATCTCGGATCGAAATAAGTCTGTGTAGTCAGAAGTACGTATTGTTCCATCGCCTTTTAACTTTCCTAGTTTGGTCAGATAGCCGACTTTATAGGCCGGTTCAGATTGTGCGGCCGGGGGCACAGGTTGGTTCGGTTCAAGATGTGCGATGATTAACCACGCGTAAGGGTTAAATGGTTGTGCTTTTAGAATTGTCTCAGCTATTTCGTATGCTTTGTCAGGCTGCTCTTTATTCAAATAAGCATCCGCGGCCCGTTCTTGGTAACTTAGCACACTAGGAGCAAGCGCATTCGCTTCGATAAAAAGCTTATCCACATCAACCTCCTCGCGCAGATCTCCTGCATTCAATCCTTCTAAGTAGTTTACCCGCGCCAGCAATAAATTACGTCGGTCAGTCGACAATACGGCCTCGTTAAGGTTATTACGCACGGCCCGAACGATGCTCATTCCCTGTCTTGGTCTCAGTTCTTCCCAAGCTTGTTCAGCCTCATCTAATAAACGCCGGCATTGATCAACAAAATCAACTGAATCATTCTGTGCGACATTATTACTAGTAGCTGAAGCCTCTAAAATATACATTTCGGGCAAGTTGCTCGTTCTCAACAACGCATTAAGTGGGTTTAGGGTATGAGCGATGAATCGCTTGATACCCACTTGATAATCGGTAATAATCCCAGCAACATAAACGTGATTGTTTTCTTGACGGAACAATCCACTGCCCGAAAACCCTTTGACATTTGAATAGGCAATTGTGATATTGTCTTCAACAGATTCCGGCACTTTCAATTTAATTTGATGTCCTAGACATAAACCAGCCGTAGCATCAAGTTCTTCTGGATGCTGATTTGACAACGCATCTGGATACCCCCTAAATCGAAATGCTTGATCATGATTTATGTATGATACCAAAACAACAGGTGTAACCTGTACGGGCAATTGTGAGCGAGGAATTACTAATATGGCACCATCATAAGTGTCTTGAGCTTCGTAGAACAGCAACGGGCAATCGGCAACACGAACTAGTAAGCTTGTGAAAGTACATTGGTCATAATCATACCAGTCAACACTTATTTCGTTTAACTCTCCCAAATTAGCAAAGCAGTGCCGAGCCGTCAGCACATAGCTGTACTCATTACTATCTGAGACGACAACAAATCCACTGCCAACCGGCTGGCCAGCCACGGTCAACCGTACACTGAGATTATTTATGGATGCCATTAATAAGGAAGTCGCGTATTCAGCATTCATAGGTCAGGGAAATACAATTATCTTGAATAGATGGATAATGGCAGCAGATTTGGTATTGGTCCAGTTCAGATTCGGTGAAGAGCGACCGCACAACTCGGTCGTCGTACGTGAAATACAGATGTACGCGTTCTTTTGGTTGACGGCGACTGGCAACCGTAACAAGTCGGGCCAAAGCTTCTTTATGCGGTAGCCCGTGCTGGTTAGCTCCGTTTGTGCTAATTAAGTAATGCTGGCAATCAATTAAGTTCAAGAATTCATCGCTGGTATTGCCTTTAGAACCATGATGAGACAGTTTCATGAAATCCAACTTAATCGGATTTTGCTCGTTGTATCCCATTTCTCGAAGCGAGGTAGTCACTACATCCACATGAGCATCACCGGTAAACAGGCCATTGAACTTATTTGCTGCCAATAAAAAAGCAATGCTACTACGGTTACTCCACGACGTATCCGATGCGAACGACCGTTGAACTAACTGCTCTACAGGAAAGCGGTGGTCGTTGCTACCAGAAGACACAGCTTGCTCCCATTTTTTTACTGCTTTTTCCTTAGCCTCCCATTTAGTTAAAAATCGCTCATACTGATCGGCATCTGGTGATAAAATGGACATGTATAGTTCACCGAATTGATAACGCTGTCCGGCAAGCACTGGCTTACTATTGAGCTTATCTGTGGAAATAAGTTGATCGCGCAATCCAATACCTTGTACTACGCCAACGGGACCTCCATTGGCTGCACTAATATCAATGGGAGCATAGTTCATCCAGAACTGATTCACTACCGAATTACCAAATTCCTTTAGAAACGGGATAGCACCACCTATATGATCATTATCCGTGTGCGTTAATAGGAAGAGGTCTATACATTCACCGTTGTTGACAATTCGCCGTGTGGCTTCAGCTAATGTACGGTGGTACGTCTGGCTGAAGCCAGCATCAATCACGATGTGCTGAGTTGGTGAGTTCGGCTCACGCTGGAAGCTGACAAGCAGACAGTCGCCACAAAGGACTTGAAAGGCGGTTATGGTAAGGCTCAAATGACTAAGAAATAAGTTTCGTAATGTCGGCCACTAGTCGCTCAGTGGTCCGATCCATGAGGATTTGATCTCGCTTTTGATAATATCTATAGAAAAAATCCGGCACCTGTGTGTTCTTGCTTCGGCTATCGTAAATCTCATCCTGAACATGCCTGGCACGCTCATTTAGCCCCTGTTCATTACGAAGCTGTTGAGGGTCGGAGATCACGCTTTCAATATGTTGCAGAATCCGCTCCAAACTCTGTATAGCTTCATTCTGCTCCTGCATTTGTTTAAAATAGAAAGTAAAAAGTGGTGTTAAGGCTGCCAGTATGAGAATGAAATTGATCAGTGTTTGATCATTCAAATTTGTAATGTTATCTGGCCGATTGACGTACAGAATGAATAAGCCAAGTAATAAATACGTTATTGTTAAAAATACCCTATATCGTTTGCGAAGACGCCTACCCCAATCACAATTATTATATTGACTGACTAACCGTGCAATGGTTAGAGGGAGAGTTCCAACTAACCCTGAATGCCAGTTCTGAAGCTGCAGCTCTTTTTTATTACCCCCACAGTGGGCATCGTGCAACTCGACTATTTCGCCGGTTGTCACATCATTTACGGATTTCAAAGGAGAACACCCCAACTCCAACAAATCACAATCATACTGCTCCTGCACCTTTGCTCCTTTTTCGCGCAAATTCTTTATACGTGTGTCCAAGCCAAAGACATCGATAAATGAAGCAAGCAGTCCGTAAACGGCCCCTAACTTACCCGCATGGTCATTGGCTAGTGCTATCAAAGAAAAAACGGATGGGATAATTACATTGACGATGACTTGCCAGCCATACCAGTTTTTTGCCCGAGAATACAATTCACGTTGGGCGGCTAGTCGTTGTAGTTGTTTGGCTTCATTCTGACGGGTAGGTATTTGATTCATCATCTGTAAGTAGGGAATTCGTAGTTAAAAAGCTTTTTCCAAAAGGTATAGGCAATATCTGTTCGGCCTCGTTGTTCTGCTTCGATAGCTTTTAGAGCACGGCCTGTCGCTGTGGCCAGTCTAGACATCGCCGTTTCACGTTGTGTGTCAGTATTACAGGATGCAAGACCGAGTGTAATGCCCATAGGATCGTTGAACTCATCAAGTTCGTGTTCATACAAAGCGATAAATAGCTTGTACAAATCTAATGGAAGGTCAAGCCGACGGCGTTTAGCTAAATGCCGGGCCGTGAACAGTTCCAAGTAAAAGGAACGGATAGGTACGTTATGGTAGTACTTCCACGCTTTCACCAGTTGTATCAATGGTTTGAGCTTGCCGTTCAACTGTGCATCGATATCCCGCACATAGTGATTGTGCGCAACTGGACTTGACAAGAGCCATCCACCACTACCTTCCGGTATTCGGTAAGCGGGATACTTGTTGATCATGCCAGCATACACGCATGGCGTAATTTCAAGGGTTTCGGAACGGTACTTACCAAACGGAACACTTACGGCTGGGCTTTTAACCTCGATCCCTCGGGTTCGGATAAAGGTTTCACGTAGCCCTTCTTTGGTGCGCCGAAGTGTAATGGCCGAGTTTGAGCTAACCTTCTGTGAACTTAAAACAGCAAAATAATCTGTGTCACTATGGTGTCGAATTCCCGTACCGTTGCCAAACGACCCCGTTTCAAAAAGCTTATACAAGTCGAAACGGTTAGTAAGGCAACCCTCAATTGCCCCCTTGTGCGAGCGTCCTTTCTTGTGCTCGGTGTCCAGTGGGCTTAGCTTGGTCAATAAGGCAGTAAACCCTTCATCAATGGTACGTGCCATGGTGGGTCAGGTTAAACGAAAGAAGGAAAGGAAGGACCAAAAACGTCTTGCCACGCTTTTATAGACGCCTTGTGATCACCATTAGTCTCGTGTTGCCGGGCTTCACGAGCATACTCGGCATAGCGGGTAGTTACTGCGCTAATCCGGTTGCGGGTCTCTTGCTCCAGCCGGTTTATATTACCCTGAATGCCTTTAGGGTCCTCGACATCCCAACGGATAACATCGGCGATGTGGTCGAGCAGGTACGGGATTTCAACGTCGGGGTAGCGCGTAGTCTCTGTATACTTGGCTTCGTAGTATTTCAGCACTATCGTTTCCAGCAAGTATGAAGGAATAGTCGTTATGATTGGTCGTTTGGTCCAGAACTTCAACAAGCGCAGTACGTTCAGGACGTACCCGCTGTGTTGCTGATTGACCGATGTGGTTAATTCCTTGTCAATGCGTGGATCTGTCTTCATCCAATGGCCTTTGCCATCTGGAATTAGGTAGTAGGTACGCCCCGACTCGTCTTCGGCGGTCATGAAGCAGGGTACGATGTCGAAGCTCCAGTTATACGACGATAGGTTAAGCACGGCAGCCTGTTGTGTATATTTTATCTCCGCCGATTTGTATTGATGTACTTTACTTAACCCAGCCTTAAACTTGTTCATCACCTTCCTGGAATTAAGCAAGCTGGTATCGTCGTGGCACAGCCCGGTTAGCCGTTGAGCATTAGGGTTAATTGTTATTTCAACTCGGTCGCCGTAGTCCAGGTACGTGCTTCCCTCCCCGTGCAAACCGATCATCATGTCAATGTCGTTGAGCGGCCGAATTTTAGTTTTACGGGCAAAGGAGCCGTAATTTAGGTGGTAAGCAGGGGCAAGCAATGGGAAATCACTGTACCGACCAGGCAATGCATTAATCTGCTCATCGAGTAGCCAGTCGCGGCTCTTATAGGCTGTTTTAGTTTCGTCAGCATCTAAGTTGACGGTGTCACATAGAAATTCAGCAAATGCGTTGTTTACTGTCGAAGCCATAATACATTTTAATAGTGTTCATTGACGTCTAAATCAATAAATCCTACTCAAAGTTCCGGCAACTAAGTATTTTTTTTTGCCAAAAATTTGAAATCCTATCAGCTATATAACTACCTTGCAGCAGTATTTAACAATCCTTTGGTTTACTTGTGCTGAACTCTTATAGTGAACAATTCAACGCGAAGCTCCGCGATCAGTCAATTTGGACTAAAGACGAACTAACAGAACTGCTACGTTTGGAATTTCCCGACCTGACTGAAGGTACGTTGACGTGGCGCATCCATGATCTAAAATCAAAAGGTCTTATTTACAGCGCGGGGCGAGGTCGATACGTTATTGACCCTCCGGCTACTTTCCAGCCGACACTGTCTAACGAATCAGTACGACTCATCAAACGACTGCGGGCAGACTTGCCCGGAACCACCGTTTGTTTATCAGATACAAACTGGTTGAATAGTCTCCTGCCCGACGATGTTCCCCAACCAGCCTATTCATTTACGCTGATTGAACTTGATCGGGGACAACTCAATCAGGCATTTGGGTTGCTTCTCGACTTCAGTAAGAAAATTTTACTTAATCCTGATGAGCCTGCAGTTAAAAACCTTGTCCAGTTGGAAACGTCTGCAGTAATTATGCGCGCCTTGTCAAAAGAGTCACCTACGGTTGATTATAATGGCTTAACAATTAGCTCATTAGAGAAGATATTGATTGATGCCCTAATACACAAAGACCTTTTTGAGTCATACCAGCCTTACCTGAAGTCGATGATCACGAAGGCTTATGAACATTATACTATAAATATTGACAGATTACGCCGATACGCTCGTCGACGGGACCGCTTAGAAGAACTTGACTACTATTTAAATATGCTTCCAGGTATTACATTACCCGCATCAAAGCCCGAATTGCCTACACGATCAACAAACAAGATTCTTGCTGACGATGACATGACCGACAATTTGGCATCCGACAAGACCACAACCGACGCTATTTCGTCAGGCTCTAATTTGTCGAATGTGGAAGAAATTGGCACTAGTGAACCAATACAAGAGAGCCCAGGCCCCGACGGACTCATTTGTGTACTGACTGGCCTTGTCATGAAGGCTACTGAAAAAGAACAGACTTTACAAAGCTTGATTCGGCAGATGAACGAAGAGTATGGCTTCGACATGACCGACCTCGAACGCGATTTTCCGTTTACTGGCGAAGATGAAAGCGGTAAGAAAATCCGTCGAAAAGCTGATCTCGTGGCCTTCGAACAAGGAGCTGAACACATTCAGAATGGCATCATTCGGGTGTGTTTTGTCCAAGATGGCAAAACTAAAGAGTCAGATAAGAGTAAGGGCGTTGTGTTGCTCGACGATGCCCTAAACATGCTCGAAAACTGCGAGTTTGGCCTTTGGACCAACGGCCTGATGAATTCCTTTCGGCACCGTACTGGCTTTAAGCCTACCGGCGAAGCACGGTTGCAGGAGGTTTCGGACTTTCCCGGCGCGGGCGAGAACATGGATGACCTGACACGCTCCGACAAGATGACGGTTAGGAAACCGGCCAACGATTCGCTGATTCGAACCTTTAAGCGCTGCCATGACTATATCTACGGCAACCAGGGCCGCACAAAAGATGCCTTTTGGCAATTACTTTACCTGATTTTTTGCAAAATCTACGATGAAAAAAGGCGCGATATCTGCCATCAGAAAGGCGAGTCATACCGACGTCGATTTTGGGTGGGCGCTACTGAGCCACATACCGAAGACGGCCGACGCGATGTGTCGGAACGGATTAAGAAGCTGTTCGATGAACTAAAAGAAAGCGACGATTTTCAGGATGTATTCGAGGGCAATGAGCAAATTCAGCTCAACCAAAAGGCCCTCAGCTACGTAGCGGGCGAACTGGCAAAATACTCATTTCTCGACGCCACAGTCGATGTAAAGGGCATGGCCTATGAAACTATTGTTTCGAACACGCTTAAACAGGAGCGTGGGCAGTTTTTTACACCCCGTAATATTGTGCGGCTCATGGTAGACATGATGGACCCAGACCCCAGCCACCGGGTGCTCGATCCTGCCTGCGGCTCCGGAGGATTTCTGGTCATGGTGCTCGATCACGTTCGGAAGAAGATTGCCAAAGAACTCTATCCTGAATTGGACGGTGAATGGCTGAAAGACACCTTCAACTCACCTGACGTGAACGAACGGGTACGCTTATACGCTGGTGAAAAACTATTCGGCATTGACTTCGACCCAGACTTGAAACGGGCCGCCCGCATGAACATGGTGATGGCGGGTGATGGCCACGCCAACATCTTCCAGTTCAATAGCCTCGAATACCCAGACGGTGACGATACGGACGAAATCAATGGTTTTAACGAACGACTCCTGGACAGCCTTGATGCCGCCGATGACTTACCCGACCGCGACTACGATGACGCTAAGGAGAAGTTTGACCTTATTTTCTCGAACCCTCCGTTTGGTGCTAAAATCCCGATCAACGACCCACATGTACTGGAGAAGTACGACCTTGGCCACAGCTGGAAACGCGATGGCAATGGCGGCTGGGATATGGACGGGCGGCTCAGTGCCTCGGAACCACCCGAAATTTTGTTTATCGATCGCTGCTACCAGTTTCTAAAACCAGGCGGACGGTTAGCTATTGTCTTACCCGATGGTATTCTGGGCAACCCGAACACCGAATATGTTCGCGACTGGATTCTGAAACGCTTCCGTGTGCTGGCTTCCGTTGACTTGCCCGTAGAGGCTTTCTTGCCACAGGTAGGCGTACAGGCTTCGTTGCTATTTCTCCAACGCCTTACCGAAACTGAACGTGCCTTACAACGCGATGGAAAATACAAAGCCTATGATGTGTTTATGGCTATAGCCGAAAAGGTAGGAAAAGACCGCCGGGGAAACCCCATCCAGGAACGAGACGAAGACGGTAAAGATATCATCACGGAGAAGACAGTGTCGTACCTGCAATTCGACACAAAGACTAACACTAAAACCTTGAAAGAGCGACGCGAAAAAACCCCCGTTCTCGACGACGACTTACCCAAAATTGGCGAAGCATACCACCGCTTCCGTAACGGCGAACGACTATGATGACTGTAAAAACCGGCTCCTCGGCTTGGTATACTGAAGCTGGCACCCGGCTTGATGCAAGCTACCATTTAAGTGAAGCTCGTCAGGCAAAAACGCTAATTGATAAAGCCCCACTGGGCTGTTTAACTCTCCGGCAAGCTACAGAAAGTGTGTTCCTCGGCGGACGCTTTACTCGTGTGTACGTGTCAGACTCTTCAAAAGGGTACCCGTACCTTACAGCTTCTGACATGATTAAGTCAGACCCTTTCTCAGCTACGTATTTGTCCAAAGCTTACACGAAAAATCTAAGTAAACTTACTATTAAGAAAAATTGGATTCTGCTATCCTGCTCAGGTTCGATTGGCCGCACTGTATACACTAATGACTTGTTCGATGGGCAGGTTGGCACACACGATTTAATTCGGATTGTACCAAATTCAACGGTCATACCAGGTGGATATTTGTATGCCTATCTATCGTCAAAGTTTGGTTACGCTTTATTGACTCAGGGTACCTACGGTGGTGTCATTCAGCATATTGAACCGCACCATATTGCTAATTTGCCGATTCCTATTCTACCAGATAATGAGCAGCAGGCTATTCACACGGCAATTGAAACAGTAGCCAAACTAAGGGTTGAGGCCAACACGCTCTTGAGTGAGGCCGAAGCGCAGTTCTTAGGCAATCTTGGACTTGACAAAAATACCTTTAAACGCCTGACCTCCGCCAGCGAACGTGATACAGCCGCCGAGTTTGTTGTCAGTAGCGCGGCTCTGTCAGCTCGCACCCTCCGAGCCCGTAACTACGCCGAACGCCTACGCGAAATCGTAGCTGCGCTGACCGTTGGCAAGCACGATGTCTTGGTCGATGTATTGCAGCAGGAGCCATACTATACAGGGCGATTCAAACGCTTAGAATCTACAGCAGCCTCAGCAGTGGAGCTTTTCTCACAGGGAGACATTTTTGCCTTGAAACCAAAAGGGCAAATGATTTCTCCCCGTACAGTGCCGACCAATAGTAAAGCCCTCACTGAAAAGGGTACTATTTTGGTGGCAGGGGTAGGTACGTTGGGTGAAAACGAAATTTTCGGCCGTGCCAAATTCGTCTGGGGCTATCTCGAAGATAAATTGGTTGCTCAACACATTATTCGGTTTGAGCCAAACGAGCAATTGATTAATTCGGGCTACTTGTTCACAGTACTCAATTCAAAGTTGTGGTTCAGGATTTTACGGTCGTCAGTTTGCGGCACAAACCTGCTTGGCTTCATAGTGCCTATGCTTAACGAGATGCCTGTCCCCCGGTTCGATAAAGCGATTGAAGACGCTATCGGACAACGGGTCAAAACTGCCTATGAGAAACTTACCGAAGCCAACAAATGCGAAGCACAAGCCATTGCCCGGGTCGAAGAACTGGTGGGGAGTTGGTAGGAGGACATGCCTGAATTTGACATCGGGCCGCCGAAGCGGACGCGTCTGCCAAATTCAGGTAAAAAAATTACCATACGAATCGCAAACGATATGCTGAAACGAACGGATTAGATGGACTTTAACCAGTTAATAGCCAACATTGAAGGTATTCATGCCGAATTAGCAGGTCGGGCAGTACAGCAGGTCAATACGGCTATGACTGTGCGAAACTGGCTGATCGGCTTTTATCTGGTCGAGTTTGAGCAAAACGGCGACGACCGGGCTACTAAAGGGGAGCAATTAATGAAGCGTACCGCACAAAAACTACGCCACATCAAAGGCATGACTATTGCCAACCTCTTTAATTTCAGGCACTTCTACATTACCTATCGTTGGTTTGCCGATTATGTGCTGGCAGATAAACTACTACCTGCATTTTTACAGACGCTGTCTGTAAAAATGGACGATGCCAACATAGAGGATGTCAAACTACGATTACCGGCCCAACAGCTTTTAAACAGCTTAACCTTTTCACATTTTATTGAACTGGGCAGGGTCGATTCAGAATTGAAGCGTCGGTTCTACGAGGTTGAAGCGGTGAAAAATGCCTGGACAGTTAAGGAATTGACCCGTGCCACCACTACACTGCTCTTTGAACGTACCGGCCTTTCGACCGACAAAGCGGGCGTGATTGCTAAAATTAATGAGCGGCAAACCATCTTGCCCGCCGAGGTTATTCGTAACCCATATATGCTAGAATTTCTGGGCCTCGACGAAAAGCCACAGTACTCAGAAAACGATCTCGAAACGGCCATTCTTAACCATCTGCAAACGTTCCTGACCGAACTGGGTCGGGGTTTCTGTTTTGAGGCTCGCCAACGGCGCATCACCTTCGATAATACTCATTATCGGATTGATTTGGTTTTCTACAACCGCATCCTGAAAAGCCATGTGCTCATCGACCTTAAACTAGGCAGATTCGACCACGCCGACGCAGGGCAGATGAACGTTTATCTGAACTATTACAAAAAATACGAGATGACCGAGGGCGATAACCCACCTGTGGGCATCATCCTTTGCGCGGACAAAAACGACAGCTTAGTTGAGTTTGCTACGGGCGGACTGGCCAACGAAGTGTTTGTATCAAAATATTTAGTGCAACTGCCCGACAAAGACGTACTGCGCGCCCTAATTGAAGCCGAAGTAGAAAACCATACTCAAAACTAACTGAACGCGTGGCCCAACTAATCCGCACCATTTATGACAAAGGCGAGGTAAACGAAGGCGAAACCCGGTTGCTGGCTTTTCTGGAAAAGAACCTGCCCGACACGTACCTGGTGGTGCCGAACGTAGAACTACCTCACACCAATCCGCGCAACCGGGCGGTGGAGGTGCTCGAATACGATTGCCTTGTAGTAGCCCCGCACGCCATCTACCACCTCGAAAATAAAGACTGGAATGGCTACCTAACCGGCGACGACCGTGAATGGTTTTTGAACGGTCGGCCCAAAGGCAACCCACTACGTACCTGCGCATACAAGACCAAAGTACTGGCCAGTAAGCTCAAAGAACAGGATACCGCCTGGGGTCGCGCCTGGGTAGCCTCGGCCATTACCCTGTCGCACCCCAGTATGGTGTCGATGCAACTCGAAGGCGACAGCGCCGACGTAGCCTTTACGCTCGACAAAGGCCTGACCGAGTTTTTGCAGGACCCCGACCGCGCCCGGAGTTTCGCGGGGAAAATTGGGAACCTGCAAGAACCCATTTGCCGGTATCTGACCGCCCGGCAGGCTCCTGCCCAACGACGACCCCGCCTGTTCGAGACCGAGTACGAAATCATTGAGATTCTTAGCCAGACTGACAGCCGAACCGACTATTTGGTAAAGCCAAAGGGCGTTCAGACAAACCTTTACCGCAAAGTATCGGAATATGCCGTGTCGCTGGCGCATCTTGATGCCCACGCCCGACGGTTACGCTTGGGAGGTATTAAGAACCAGTACGTGGCTCTGCGGAAGATGGCCAGCAGCCCCCATATTATGCACGTTGATTTTAGAAGCGACGATGAACAAGGGTATTTCTACGAAATCAGCGATTATTTAGAAGAAAGTAGCCTCCGGCGTGAGTTGCAGCAACGGACGCTCACCTTTCAGGATCGACTGGGTATCCTGCGCAGCATAGCCCAGGGCTTGAAAGTCGCGCACGCGGCCGGGGTGTATCACCGCGAGGTCTGCCCCGACAATGTGTATCTGGGCATTGATGGCTCGGCCTTTCTGGCCAACTTCGGCAAATCGTACTTCTCGGATGCTGAGCGGCAGGGGCACACCGTGTTTCCCACCCTGCGCGACGAAGAACTGAGCGTTTACATGCCCATGGAGATGGCACGCCCGCATGAGGCCGACGCCCGAACCGACGTATACGGCTGGGGTATGACTGCTTACGAAACGCTGGTGGGTCACCTACCCCGCTACAACGACGGCGACGACTTTACCCAATGGAACGACCTCGATCACTTTGGCGGACGGCTTAAACCAGAACAACTGCCCCATGCTGTGCAGCCCGAACTCCCTATCTGGACCGATGAGCTCATTGATCGCTGCCTGCAACTAAACGCCGACGACCGCTTTGCCAGCCTGGACGACGTACTGACGTTTCTGGATAAAGTGAAGCAACAGGCTCAGACCAGCGTTACATCCGATTTGCCTAATAAGGCTGCGGAGGCAACCGCGCAATACAGCTACCGCGATAGTGAAGAACTAAGACAGGGCGACAAGATCAACGACTTTCTGCTGATCGATAAAATTGGTAATGGCGGCTACTCGGAAGTATGGCGAGTGAAACACACCATTCAAGGTCGAGATTACGCCATGAAGGTGTTTTACCCTAGTGTGCAGTTCGATAGCATTCTAGACGAATACGCGGCTCTGGCCGACGTGGAGCACGTCAATGTCGTGCGCTTTCGCTGGAACGGTCGGCTCAGCAATGGGCGTTACTTTACACTCATGGACCTGCTGGAAGGCGACTGCCTGCGCGACTACGTGTATGGTAACCCACCACTCGGCATGACGTTTCCGAACGTGTTTCGAGCCGGGCAGGAGCTGTTGCAAGCTCTGACGTACCTGCACGAGCGGAACATTCTGCACCGCGATATTAAACCCCACAACATCATCTGGCACCGGCAGGAACGGTTTGTGCTGATCGATTTCAACGTGGCCAGCATTGCTGCTAACACCGACCGGGTTGGTACCGACGCCTACGCTCCACCCGACAAAGTGCAGGATAACCGACGCATGGCCTGGGATGCCAGTTGCGATACGTTTGCCTTGGGCGTGACCCTCTATCAGGTCATTTGCCATGCCCATCCGTATGGCAAAAATCAACAACCGACCCTCACTAATCCACCGACCGACCCACGCCGACACGTAGAAAACCTTTCCGACGCCTTTGCCGACTTTCTGTTAAAAGCGGTGCAGCCGCGCACGGCCAACCGTTTTGGTTCGGCAAGCGAGATGCTCACAGCGCTGGAAGCCATTGGCCCAGGTGGTCTTACCAGACCGATGCAGCAAGTAGCTGTTATACCTTCTGCTAGCGAATCGTCGGCCGAAACAGCGATGCCGACGTCGGATTTTGTAGACGCACTCAATCGTCTGTTTAGCCAGTCGCGTTATAATAACGCCGGCACGCGGGCCTCAACCCTTCGAGGACTCGATGCTTTCGCTCGCGATACCTACATCGAAACACGCTTAGACACGCATCTCAAGCAAGCCATTCTGGACGGAACGTTTCGATTAGTCATCATCACCGGCAACGCGGGGGATGGTAAAACGGCCTTCATTCAGCGGGTAGAAGAAGCCTTGCAGGCTGATAACGGCAGCCAATTTACTCCATTGCCGACCGGCAACGGGGCTAGTTTTCGTATTGGTAACGTCCCATTTCAGAGCAACTACGACGGTTCACAGGACGAAGTAGACCAAGAGAATAGCGCTGTACTAGATGCCTTTTTTCGCCCTTTCGCCCATTTGACCAATTTTCGGCAAGCACCTGAAGGGCGACTACTGGCCATCAACGAAGGTCGGTTGGTCGAGTATCTTCAGCAACGGCGTGCTGAATTTGGCTTTCTGGCCGATACCATCGAAGCGTTTTTTTATAATGAGAATGCCGGAACCCTACCCGATGGTCTGCTGGTGATTAACCTCAATGTCCGGGCCGTGGTTAGTGCCACCAATGAAACGGCGCCAAGCCTGTTTCGCAAGCAGGTAAAGGCATTCGTGAAGCCCGACAATTGGCAAGGTTGCACCGATTGCGCCATACGGGAAGCCTGCTTTATCCGTTTCAATGTGCAGTCGATGAACGACCCTGCCGCAGGCGACGAAGTAATTAGTCGGATGGAACAACTCGTTCGCACGGTTCATTTTCGGCGAGACCTGCACATCACCATGCGTGATTTGCGTTCGCTGCTGGCGTTCTGGATTACCCGCGACCATAGTTGTGTCGATGTGCACACCCTCGCCGAGAAGTCGGTACAACCGGCTGACTGGCTCAGTAAGCATTATTATAACCTGACAGCCCCACAAGATGACCCAGGCAATCAGGATCGGCTGATCGACAAGTTGCGACGGCTCGATGTCGGCCGTAGTGTCGTTCCCGCTCTTGACAGGGCCTTGTTTTTTTCGCCATTGGTGGCTCGCCAATACATTGCCTTTGAGCAGCGCGAAGGCGACTTACTGATGGTATTAAACACCTGGAAAGACGATCCCGCTGCCCCTACCGACCTAACTGCCGGGCGAGTGGTGCAGCAACTGTTGGCTCGGCATCAATATTTCGAGGGGCGTTTTTACCAAACCTACCGCCCTGATCGCGACGACCAAAAGCGTAAGGAAGGAGCCCAACCCGAAGATGACAACCGGAGACACGAAGGTGAGTCGGTTCGAAACCCCTACCGTTCCGTGAGTTCGTTTGGGCGTTTGGTGAGTCCAGCTGGCGACAGTGACGCGGTAAAAAAAGCCCTGTTCGACGCCAAACAGAGCATTGCGCAAGCCATAGCACGACTCGAAACTGGCCAGAACCCAGATATGGCCCGCCGGTATGTGGTGCAGGCGGCTGGTCGTCCCGACCCGTTGAGTGCGTCGTATCGGCTATTTCCGCTAGACGATTTCGAGCTGGTAGAAGACCGCCGTCCCAGCCTGAGCGACTATATGGAATACGTACCTGACAAGCTGATTTTTCGGCACCGTGACCCGGCTAACCGCCACATTGCCCTGACTATTTCGCTCGATCTGTACGAGATGCTGTACTACATTCAGAAAGGCTTTTCGCCCTCGCTCAACGACCTAAAAGGCCGTTTTGTCGAGTATCAGGTGTTTCGTAACATGCTCGCCAATTTACCCTACCGTAAAGTAGTGGTTACGGGCGACCGCCAGGGTAGCGCGGGCGAAACCTACGTAGCCATCGAAGCCGACGCACAAAATCGGCTTATTATTCACAACGAACAATTCGACTGACCGATGCCCATTAAAGTACCTCAGATCAAAGGCAAAAGCGAGTTCAGAAACGAACTGGTGTGCTTTATCGATCCTAAACAGATTGACATCGACCGGACTATGACAAATCTGTTCGTGTTATTACGCTATAACGGTGGTAAGCCCCGGCTACGTGTTCGGCGGGCCTCAGACAAACTCGATATTGATAAGCTTGTCAGTGCATTTCAGCAGACCGAACGGGACGGAAGGGGGATAATAGGTGCCATTGAGCATCCCGACGCGGTGCGATGGTGGCTACGTAGCAACCTCTCTGATCTGGTCTCTCGGGGCAGTGAATCCGAAAGTTTTGCCACTCTACGGCCTATCCACTTGCAAAGCTTCACCTTCCGCAATGCCCGCCATACCCGCGACTATTTTACGTCTGAGCAGGTCTATTCCTTCTTATCGGAAGATAAAGCCGTGCGCGACGAGTTGCGCCAGTTTCTCGATGAGGGGTGGAACGGGTCGAGCATCACCAGTAGCCAAAGTTTAGACGTAGATAGTCTGGGCATTTTACGACTGATTGAAGATAACACTACCAACGCACAGGAAGACAGCCAAAATGTGTTTGCGCGCGTAAGGCCCCTGCTGGCTATCGACGCTAAAAACTATTGCGATGATGTACACCGGCTATTGCAATACCGCAATACTGTGCCACGTCACGTGCTCATAGATTATATCAAGACCCTAACCGCCTTTCACCTCAGCTTGTACACCATCAAACTAGTGCGGTATCTACCGCAGATGGTACGTGCCGGAAGTACCGATATCGACACTGCACTTTCTATTGTGGTAGATCTGACCGACGACCCCGGCAGCGGAGCAGCTCGGCTAGCCAATGCCGACGCACAAGGTGTATACGATTCCATTCTGGAATACATCAAGGCGAATTTTGCGCTGATGTTGTCGCTTCGTAACCTGGATCTATCGACCACTAACTCAGCACACCTGGAAGCAGCCCTAGCCGCACTTAAGCAACCCGATGACAACTTTATGGCCGATACCCGTTCGGCGCTGCGGGCCATTCGGGAGCATGAAGACAACAAAGAAGAACTAGAAACCATACAGGATATCATCTCGTACGAGGCCGACGATATTCAGAGGTATTTAGCCCTAGTAGTGAAAGCCCGGGGGCCATTTTACCATAAGTATCTGGTGCAGTTGCTCGATACGCTGATGCTGAAGAATAACGAAAGCGGTATGCTTATTGGCGGACGTACTCGCAACAGCAAACGCCGGTTCGTGCTGGGCACCAAGTTACTGGAAATGTTGGTGCAACTCAGCGTTTTAAAAACCGATGGGCAAACATACCGTACTGAGCCGGTATCTATGGAAGACTTCCTAACCTGGCTAAACAGCCGATATGGACTGGTTGTCAGCGGGATCGATACCCCTCGCTTCCGAGATGCCGATTTGGAAACACACCAGGCCTTTCGCGACAACGTACAGGCGTTTCGGGATAAACTAAGGCAAATTGGTTTCTACACCGTGCTGAGCGATGCCTATATCCTTCAAAAAATCCGTCCACGCTACTCGCTCAACCCATGACCTACGCCCAGTATATAACCGATATTATTTACGATCTCTTTATCGACGAGTTACAGGTGGCTGAGCCTGGACACTGCATGAAATTATCGGGCGTGGCCGATAATGTCCTGGAAGAGTTGACGCGCCGATTTCGTACTGACGTTCCCACGCTTGATACCTTCCTGCTTGATGCGAGCCGAAATAAAGCCCCCTACATCACCGCGACCAAGCTTATCGAGTTGCGTAACCGGGAGGAGCGTCCAATCCTTGTACTGTGCCCATCAACGTTACGAACGGCTGCCGAAGACTCGTTCGGCAATGCAACATTTCGCGAGTTACCCATCGACAGTGCCGAGTGGCATTTGTTATTTCGACTTCGTGACCAACTGACCCCAGCCGTACGAACTGCCTTTGAGTTGCTTTGGGAACAAACGCACGGGACACATACCCCAGGCCAGTTAAATACCTACCTAATCGATTTGCTTGAGCAGGGACAACCCATCGACCAATTTGGGAACCTGCTTTTTCACCTTGACCTGCTACCCGACCGTACTCTGGCGAATGATCTTGCCCAGCTAAAAAACCGTTTGGTCTACAACTTGCAATGTACGCAGACCATGACGGCCTTCAACCTACCCGTTTATGACCGGGTGAAGCAGTTGCCCGTTACAGATCAGACGTTACAGCGCAGCATTGCCCAATTCCTGAACCAGAACGCCCATCTTCGCACACCAGCGGAAATTGGACGTCAGATTTACGAACAGGAGCCAACCCTGAATTTTAGTCATTGGACAATCAATGAGTTGCAGCAGCAACGTCAAGTGCAGGTACGTGTGCTGGCACTTATGCCCATCAGAGGCAGTAAAGGCCAGCTCCGGGAAGATAAAAATGGGGATTATGTCCTGCTTTGTCCACCCGATCAGAAAGCCGACGTTACGCTTAAATTTACCACCGTACCCGTACCCCGGAAAGAGCCCGAATTGGCTCAGTTTCAGGTTATGCTCATGCGGCATGCCGGTGCGGGCGAATACGAGTGGGTAGCAGATATGGGGCGCTTTGCCTGCTCACGCACCAACCGAGACTATCAGACCCGGAAGCTTACCCTAAACCCATCTGTCATCGACCCTGAAGATAATTACTTCTTCCGGGTAGTAGCCTTCGACAAAAATAACCTGCAACTAAACACGAATGACCCGTTCTCGGATCGCACGTTGCAGGCAGAATGGGAAACCGAACAGCAGCGTTGTGTGCAGGCCGGGATTCAACCCGATAAGAGTCAGTTTCTGGGTAAATTTATCAGCGATTCACCCAGCTTTCTGTTCACGGTCGATCAGGAGGAAGGGGGAGAAGACCGCACTGGGCGCGACCGGAAAGATCGGTTATCCAACATGGTGCAGGCCTACTTCGATTATCGATTACGACTGCTGCGAGCCCGTGAGATACCTACGTTACTTGACCGAGACGATGCTGATTGGCGATGGACCGAATCGAATAAGCAGACACAAACTAACGTGTTCATTGCCCGGTACGTCGACGCTCGGTTCAGTTACCAGGTCGAGATGTCGGTAAAGCTTCGGCAGATTGAAGTCGAGATCCTGGCGAATCCCAAGCAATTGGGTACATGTCAGGTTCAGTTGACGGGTTCCGAAGCACTGGAGCGGGGCTCGGTTACACTGGGAGCGGGGGTGCTAAGTGACCATCCGTTACTTACGCACTTTATAGCGTTACGTACCCAGTTGTTTGCTGTTATTCAACAGGAACTAAGTACCGGCGACGGTGTTTGGGAAACGTTCGAGTTATATCGACACAGAGAATTGGCGGCTGCGTATGTTGCCGAATACCGGCACGTATTAGCCACCTTGCAGCAGCAGCTTCAACAAGCAGCCACCTTGCCGGATGATCAACGTAGGGAGTTGTTCGATCTGACCTATGCCCTCCAACACCTTGACATTATTCAGTTGCAGGCAACAGTACTTCGGCAGGAAACTGTTCCGGCATGTCTGATTCCTCCACTTCACCCATTACGCATGGGATGGTGGCTTCAATTACTTGACCAGTTTGACACCTGGGAGGGCCAGACCCTTGACCAATCTAGTCGACTGGCCTATTGGAACGATGCCGTAGAAGACCTGTTTTTCGGCAGTTTGTTTCCCACGAATCAGCCACTGGTGCTGGCAGGCTTCGACAATCAATACAGCCACGAGTACATTGGTGAGTTAACCTACGGCTGGGGACTATACCTGCGGTCGGTGCCAGTTGAACGTGATCTGGAGTCAATGGCGTCTCGTAACCGGCTACTGCTGCAATCTATCCAGCGATTATTTAATATCACGGGACGAAAACAGACTGAGAATGATGTCGATAAACAAGTGGTGCTTCACCACCTAAAGAATTATATCCAACTGCACCCGTATACCGAGCAACTCAATATCAACCTGTTTAACGCAGGCGAGGGACAGGTATTTGCCCAAGTACTGGTTGAGCTGGAAAAAAACGTACAGTTCAAAGGGTTACGCTACGAATTCCGCTTCTTCTACAGCACGGCCCAGGGTCGGGCTGATCGACTCGTGCGGCATGGCGAAGGCATTATCAGATTGCTTAATCCAGACGCAAACGTTTCAGAGGAAGCTGAGTCGTTCACGCGCATCACCGGTGACCGGCTACATCCCCGTCTTCGGGTGAGCACCAATCGACTGGAGGATTACTTAGCCCAGCCAAATGCGTATGACGCGCATCTGAGCTTTTTGATCAGCCCCTTTCCACTTCGCACGTTTATCTCCCAGCCACCCGCAGAAAGCCAATCGTACTACCTGAACGGACTACTTATAGAACCGCAGATCGACGTACATGTGAGCCACGAAACAACTACCTATTCGTGGGCTCGATTCATCACGAATGCAAATGGTCGCGTCTCAGGACATTTGGCTACAGACATGGCCGGTAGTCTCGATACGCTGAACTGGCTAGTCAGTTACTACCTAAGCACCGGTGCTGGCGATAGCTCTCTGCCCGCTACCCAACTGACGCTTTCGAATCAGGATCAGGTGCTACTGAATCTGGTACACCGTACCAGCGACTGGGTAATCACGTTCGACCATCACCTCGGCCCCGAACTTTACGATTTACCAAAAGAAGGCGATCAGGTGCCGTTTCTGCTTGACTACATCCCTGGAGAGCGGCTACTGGGTATGAACACGTACCTGACTACCAAACCCAATGAAGAGGTCGAACACTTGATAACCCCTCAATTACTGCGATTTGGGCTGCCCTTGGCCGACGTTGGACAACTGGCCACCGAGCTGCTCGATGATTTACGAACTATTTCTGGTACGATTGTTCTACAACTTAACAGCAATCCAAACCGGGTACTCGAAACCATCGGAATCGGACTAACAAAGCGCTTTTTGGCACGGAAGGGGGTATTAGATAGTCAAATTCTGGTACCGATTGACCTGCATCAATACTTATTTACTGATAAAACCATCAGTGAATCAAAAAGCAGAGCAGACCTGATGTTGGTCCAGCTACTGCCCTCTGAACAACGTATTCACGTACAAGTAATTGAGATTAAAGCTCGCACAACTGGACTAACTAGCGATGAGCAGACTGAGCTTATGCTGGAGATGACTGAGCAAATGGATAATACGGTGCGGGTATGGGCGGGGCAGTTTGGCTCGAATACAGAACGATTCGACCGTGACCTAAAGCAGAAAGAAATGGCCGACATGCTTAGCTTTTACCTGCGTCGGGCGCATCGATATGGATTATTAAACGAAGTGGAACGGTTATGGGGACTTCAATTTCTAAATGCCCTTCCAGTTGATTATACATTTACTTTCGAGCGTAAAGGGCTGATTTTTGATTTTGGCAGCTCAGATGCGTTTCAGCTTCTACAAACCGACGATGATCTAACTTTCTTCTTAATAGGCCAAGCGGGCATTCGTGACCTCTTCGATTCACAATCCGCTGTCAACACCCGCCGGTCAGACAAATCGACGGACGATGTGGCAGAACACTTTACAAGACGTACCCGTCGTGCCTATACAATCGGTGACAATCCAATCCCGGTACGTTTAACGTCTTCGGTTCCAGTTGCGCCGACTCAACTGACCACTGCACCAAGTTCAGAAAGCCCGGGCGAAACGTTGCTTTTACCATCTTCGTCAGAGCAAATCATAGACGGGCAACTCTCACGTGAGGAACCGCCCGTCTATGACACTGTTACAGCAACGGAAGCTCCTAAGTTACCTGCACCACCTGCATTCGACCTACTCATCGGCGACGACGAACCGGGTGGGCAATACGGCATTCTAGGGCAGACGTCGAGCCGCAAAACAGTGGCTATGAGTTTGAGTAATACCAACACGATTAGTCTTTTTGGCGTACAGGGGGCTGGTAAGAGCTATACCCTGGGTGTGATTGCGGAGATGGTACTCAAGCAGATGCAAGGGATTAACGCCCTAACTCAACCGTTAGCAGGCGTTATCTTTCATTACAGCGAAAGCCAGGATTACGCGCCCGAATTTACGGCTATGAACCTGCCGAACACACGAGAAAGTGAATTGCAGAAACTAAAATCCGTCTATGGTGCTACCGCCGACCACATCGACGATATAATCTTACTGGTGCCCCAGGCAAAGTTAGAGGAACGACAAGCGGAGTACCCAAACTTAACCGTTCTTCCACTAACCTTTTCCTCCAAAGAATTGAGCATAAAAGACTGGCTGTTTTTAATGGGGGCTTCCGATAATCAGTCACTCTATATGAAGCAGATTAATAACCTGATGCGTATGATACGCCAAAACATCTCATTGGGTTTACTTGAAGATACAATTGCCAGCACAACGCTTCTGAATGATTCGCAGAAAGAACAGGCACGTTCGCGGTTGATGCTTGCCCACGAATATATCAATGACAGTAATAGGCTGGGGCAGTTGGTAAAACCCGGACGGCTACTGATTGTAGACCTACGCGACGAGCTAATACTTCAGGATGAAGCATTGGGACTTTTCGTTATCATGCTCAACATCTTTGCTAATGTGAAAGGCGACGATGGACAACCCTTTAACAAGTTCATTGTATTTGACGAAGCGCATAAGTACATGAACAACCGGCAACTTACGCAGAACATCGTTACTGCTATTCGAGAGATGCGCCACAAAGGTGTAAGTTTATTGATCGCCAGTCAGGACCCACCCAGCCTGCCCAACGAAATCATTGAGTTAAGCTCCATTTTGGTTATGCACGAATTTCGGGCACCCCAGTGGCTCAAGCATGTACAACGGTCACTAGAGCCAACGGCACATCTGACTGCGAAGGAACTGTCTAGTTTGAATGCAGGTGAAGCTTTTGTATGGGCTGCCAAAGCCAATTCAAAAGCCATTACCCAACAACCGGTTAAAATTACTATCCGCCCTCGTGCTACCAAGCACGGCGGAGCAACGATAAAAGCGGGTACTCACTAACTATTCTGTTTTTTATCCATTCAAATTTACACAGTCGGTTAAAGTTTTCAGTGCACCCTAAATGTTGGAGAGTTTTGGGGTGCTCAATAGGCATTAAAACTGACCGCTAAAGGAAGATTTCATTTATATCTGAATAGCTAATTCTCTGAAACCGTCCAAATAAACGGTGCAGAGAATCAAAACGCTGAACCATTAAATTGAACGGGTTTATTGAACGCCAAAAGGCCTGTTTTAGGATACTTCCCTCCCACCCTACTGTAGTTCATTAAAACGTCCATAAAAATGAAATTCTAGTTGAGCTTTTGAAGAATCCCAAATACCTTCTCCTACCCAACATCTTACTGCTGAAAGTAATAGGTTTCAAACAAGTCTATAAAAACACTAATTTCCAAAATTCATTCGGCTGGTGATAGAAGCCTTTCCGGCGCTACATCATAGCGCGAATCGCCTTATTCACTATCCACGTTTTAGGAGGATATCGAACAGTTAACCTTTTTAAAATATGGTTCTAAAAGCGATTAAGCGCTTATTTATTTAATGGAGTTCAAAAGCAACCAAAACTTTTGAACTCCAGGCCAACAAATCCCTATAATTTTGATTGACCTTGATAGTCAGTTTTAACATGATCGTTACAACTGTACTAGCTCGTTCAAATGGGTTTTAGTTAACGACAAGTTGGAATGTTGAAAAGAATTTTCTTAGCCTTTTTCTATCGCCTGAAGTAACTCTTTTTTGTATAGGCTACTTAGTGGAATCATAACGATTCCTTCCGTTCGTTTGACTCCGATTTGATCCTTTTCCACAAACTCGATTTTATCCAGTGAAACAATATATGATTTGTGAACCCGCATAAAATGAGTGACAGGAAATTCCCCTTCCAGTTTGTTAAGAGTCGTTTTGGTAGCGATATGATCGTCAGCGCGAAAAATAGTTGCGTAGTTTCGATCTGCTTCCACATAGCATATGGAATCGAACAGCATACGAACTTTCTTGTTGTCTGACCTAACGTATAAGGAATCGATAAGTTTTGGACTAATCTCTTGAGCCTGGGCTGGCAGTTGAATTCGTTCCTGTGCTTTTTGCACTGCCTTTGCAAAGCGATCGAACGAATACGGTTTACGAAGGTAATCGACTACATTATATTCATAGCTCTCTAAAGCATATTCTGCGTGAGCCGTAACTAAGATATATCGCTGGTCAGCTTTCATCAGTTTCATAAAGTCAATACCGTCAATGTCAAAATTGGGCATCTCTATGTCCAGAAAAATTAAATCGACGGTATTCGTTTGTAGAAACAGAAGGGCTTCCTGTGGATTAGTGAAAGTACCCATTAGCTTTAAATATGGGACTTTTCTGATATTCTTATCAACTAAAAAATTAACTGATAATTCTTCATCGTCCAAAACAATACAGGTCATGTTATCAATATTTAAAAGTGGATCTTGTTAAATCTCGATTTGAGACGCTAACCCATCTTGCAGATCATTCGTATTTACTGATAAATCAATACAAAAGCTTTCTTCGTCCTGATTAATATCAAATGAATAATTTCGGTACGTTAAGTCCAGTCGCCGACGTGTGTTATTCAGACCGATAAGCGTTGAGCTAACCCTCTTTTTAAGGTTTTTCTGATTACATGTGAAAAATTTAAGATAAGGAGGAGTAGCTTCAATTGTAATGATCAATGGCTTTTCGGGATTAAGCATATTTCCGTGTTTAAATGCGTTTTCCAACAGACCAATAAAGAGGAAGGGTAATACCTGAATTTGATCAACTGGACCCTCTACTGAAAAGTCAATGCACAGTCTATTGTTGTTACGCAACTGGAGCAACTCGATAAAGTGCCGCATGTGTTTGATCTCTTCATCCAAATTAACACGATCTACATTGTCTCGTACACTGTACTGCATGATGTCAGAAAGCATCAAAATAGAACTAGCTAATTCATCGGAGTACTCCGAACTTTTCATGTAGAAGTAGTTCAGAGTGTTAAATAAAAAGTGTGGATTAATCTGGGCCTTTAAATTCTTCAGTTCTGTTTTAAGGGCTTCCTCTTTCAGTAATGCACTTTTTAAATCTTGCCGACGAGCCTCTTCGAGAGCTACTTTCATATCAGCTTCTACATCGGGAACAACCTCAGTCATCTTTTTGGCACTATCAGTAAAGAAATAAGCTGACAGATACGCTACCACTATGAAGCAAACCCACATATTAAAATAGCGGGAAGCTTTTGGAGAGTTCATGTGCTGCCTCTTCAACAGCTCCTGTCGGTTGACAGCCCATTTTTCACCCTTGGCTAACGCAGTCTCGTAGCGTGTCGATTCAGCTGACGTCAGGTAATTGTACTGGTAGGAATAACCTTTCTCCATAAAGGTTGTATAAACCAGAATACCTAATACGATTGAAAACCAGATAAACGATGCTTCTCTACCCAGCAGCATTGCAACGAGCACAATGAGTGAATGTCCCAATCCAAAATCAGTCAATAACGTATCATTACTGGGATTGCCCAAGCCAATCATAAAGCAGAAGCTCATCATCATGATGGCTATTAGACTTGCCCAACGCAAGCGTTGTTCAAACTTGTTTGTTGTTTTAAAAGCGATAGTGAACCCTAGTATATTCCGGGATTGACTAGGGCTCATGTTAACATAGGTGTACACGAGCGAAATGGCATTTGTAACCCCAACCAGAACGTACACATACCATAACACTTGCACGGGTACTGCCTGGCCCGTGGAGAACCATTCCGTTAGGATGTACTCAGCTGCCAGCACCAGATAAGTAATGTTAACAACTAGAAGCAACCGGCGCTGACTTTCAGCCACTGGCCGCGTTAATTTTTGGAGCGCCCGGTGCAGTAGATGGCTGATATTAAGTTCACTTGATTTAGGTATCATTAGTGTGTAAGAGGATTGGCTAGCAGAGCTACATTTTATAATGATTCCGGATCATTCGCTCATAAATGGTGGTAGGCAGTAATTTCTTCAGAACCACAGAAAACTTTTCCAGTGGTTTACCAACCCGGTACATCCGCTCAACTTGCTTCGACTCAATAATTTCCTTAACCAATGGCCCAAATACGTCGGCTTCGATCCCCCCGCTGACACTCTCGTCGATTAATTCATAAGTACGGTCAAATGTTTCTTTGTAAGCGCTGTGGTTAGGCAATGAGACGCGTAGTCTATTTTTATTGATGTCGGTTTTTGTCCCACCCGGCTGCACGTAACAGGCTTGAATACCGAACTGTGCAATCTCAAATCGTAAGGCTTCAGTCAGCCGATCCACGGCCGCTTTCGATGCGCAATAGCCTCCCCTAAAAGGCAAACCAGCTTCGGCCGCAATCGAACTGATGTTGATAATTAAGCCTGACTTAAGGGTTCGCATAGATGGTAATACGGCTTGAATCGTACGAAGCGTGCCCATGACGTTGGTGTCAAATACACGTTGTACTTCTTCCAGCGGAAGGGCTTCGACCGGTCCTGCGATAGCCAGGCCAGCATTGTTTATAAGTACGTCTATACGACCATGTTTTTCGATGATCCGTTGGACAGCATTCTGAATACTTTTATCGTCGCATACGTCCATATTCAGCGTATTGAATGATTTAGGCAGGTTTTCAATGGACCGTGAGGTGCCATACACTACGTAATCCTGCTTGGTCAGGTAATTGGCAATGGTCTCACCCAGGCCCGTTGAAGCGCCTGTAATCAAAATAATCTTTTCCATAGGAAATTCTAAAGCACGGAATTTGTAACTGTAAACTCACTATCGGCGGTAAGTAGTAGCTACCGTTATTTCAAAGAAAACCCAAAAATGCCAATTTGGATTGTTTCAGGTATCAATTATTCAAACAATGAAGTGATGGTAATGTGGCTTAAGTAAGGCTCCAAAGCGAACTTACTGCGGAAAGATCGGCAACCAGTGATTTGATTCTCTGTCAGTTCGTGACGAATCTCAACAAAAAAATCACCTAACGCATACAAGCTAACGCGTGATTTTTCGACAGGTCAACTTAGCAAGAAAAAAACCTGGTCCTAAACACGTTGATAATGATCCTCTCTTTATAACGTATTGAACTCGTAAAAAGTCATAATAAATTCGCTGGTGGACTCCCCAACAGAAGGGTATGAAATCACCAAATAAAATAATGCTTTTGTTCCTTAGGCTGGGAGTCAAGTCTAGAAAAAGAACTATTCTATATAGTTTTGATAAAAAAGTTACTGTTATGAAACTCCATTCCTGTTTGTCTATTTATTAGGAATTGCCGGACAAGCGGTCAATAAAACTGAATATATACGTGGATTCGTTAAATAATCGTTATGGTCGGGACTGGGTCATGCTGAATGCTCATAGCTATAATTCATCCTGGGAGAGAAACAGCAATGGCCTTCTTCATGTTGTACGACCAAGTGGAGTGGTATATTAACTGCGGAATAGTCTTATTATCACTTCTATAAAAGAGTCAAAATATCTCTCTTTATTCGTGAATCTTAAGGTGGTTCTTGAAGTGGTTGATAGTTTAGTGATTCAAAATTTATGCCTTCTCATTATTTATTAAAAGATCTTATTCCAATAGGCATGGATGTAGATGCCGATGGAAATATAGATAGTTACTATAAACTTCCAGCTCCTTTACTTTGGGTATTGCGGATTCCTCATCACGATGATTTAAGTAAATACACGCATACGGAAGTTATTGTCACTAGAGTTGCGGTAAGTATTCCAGTCTCTGCTGAAAATAAGGCTACAGCATGGGTGGTTCCTCTTAACGAAGACGACGAACCAGATATTAATGGGGCTTTAGCCTTTGAGGGTGTCAGTTCGTATGAGGGAGTTTTAGCCAAATTAGGATTTGCTCCAGATTTACCAACTAACTAGTAAGTTGGGGCGCTTTGCCGTTGCGGTCACTTGGGTTCTATTTTACGGTCCGGCTCCGGCGTACCGACCGGGAGTGGTTGAATCAAGACTTTAAGTAATCATAATGTCAGTGGCTGTTGCAAAAGTCGCTGCCCGCTTTCCAGATCTCATTTATAAGGCGATTTCTGACCACTAGATGGGGTGTAGGCGGTTGAACAACCCGGCTCTTGACTTGCTAACTTTTACTGGTCACTACGTTAAGATCATTCATAGGCAGTTAAGCAGTTAATGTGCGTAGTCACCGGTTAGGATTAAGGCTCGGTTTACATTGACATTCTCAACACCTCTCTCCTACCCCTATTTTCCTTTGTACGTTCTGGATTTCCTACCTATTACAACGTTCGTTCGCTGGTTACCTTTGGTACATGGCGCTGTCGATTAGCCTGCGTTTTGAACGTATCAGAATAGCTTATTTCTAAACCTGAGGGGGTCACGTGAATATCACCTAGTACGGTTGGGTTTAGCCTAGAAGGCCCTATTTCTAGTAGGTGAAGTTCAGTACCAATTGACATTGTTTTTTTCGTTAATTCGTTCTCGATGAATTGACGAGCCTCATCTTCGGTGGCAAATCGGTTCACGATCTGGCCTTTAGCGTCATTGATCAAAAGAAGGGGCCGTTTTACCTGACGGAGTTGTTCCGCTTTCAAATCTTCATTGAAATCCTTTCCCCTGGGCCGAACGATAGCTACCGAGCGGGTAAACTGACCGTACTGAATGAGTTGATTCGTTACGGTGTTTAACAGGGCCGTATTAATCGGAATTTCCAGTGTGGGTACGTTGGTCTCTGCTCGCCATTGGAACATGTTCTTTTTTAGATCAGTCCCTCCTTCGTTTAGCGTCTCAGGCATATACGTTTGCATTGCTCGGCTGTGTTCGTCAATTAAGCTTGTAAAGACTTTCTGGAGAGCAGGTGAGGGAACTTGTAGGGCAACATACCCCTGCTGACTGGCCTGGGTCAACGACAAATTGTCTTTTGACATCGCCGCCAATGCCGTAAGCGCGTAACGGGCTCCTTTATCATCGTTGTCAAACGCAAATACTAGTTGCGTTGAGGTAGTCATAAATTTTTCCAGGGTCGTCATATTATCCAGCGACAAACTACCACCGATGGAGGCATACCGGCTATCGGCCTGGGGATGGAGGCCCGTACAAATTTCCATCTGTCGGTACGATAACAAATCAATAGCGCTTTCACCGACGAGGAGCCGCTGAGTTGGGTTTTCATTGGCATTGGAGATCCATACACCGTGGCTGCGGTCTGAGCCAGCGGCGTGACTTTTAAACGTTGCGCTTCGCAGCTCCAATCCATTGATGGCTTCTCCATCGCCTGAAATGTAAGGGAAGGCGATATTTTCCAGCACCCGTTCGCCATTGGGTGACGGTTGATTACCAGCCAGGTATATTGGCTTGCCCTCGTCAAAATAGAATCGCTGGGTGGCCACTGTCCCCGAAAACTGGGGTGAGTTGAGTAGTTCGGGAAGAATACAGCGTTCTTGGGTCAAGTAGTTTTTGTCGGGTAGCTGGCTGAGTTTATAGAGTTCCAGGGAGAATTCCTTCTCAGTGCCCGCTTCCCGAAAGCTTTGATGAATAAAGTTTTCCAACTTTTTCACCGATTGCTTTCGCTCGGGAACGATACCCAGATAATCTTTGAGGACGTCGTTAATGCACTGCGCGGGGGTACGATTGGGATTATTGAATTGACTAAAGCAGGCCGTTAACCGATTGGATACGAAATTGATCAATGTACCGCGATCCGCGTAAGAACCCGTTTTAAAATATACTTGATTTGCTGAGTCGTTGGGGTTTTTAACGACAATATGATCATCGAATCCGACATGGTAAAGAACAGGCAGCGTTTTTCCTTTTTTGGGTTGCCACTCGTATCCTGAATGCAGGGCCAGTTCGATAATTGAGATTTGGTTCCGGTAATCCTGAAAACTGGGTTGGTTGTAGGTAGGCATATTTGTATCCAATTACTAGATAGATAACTATGAAACGTTTGATTCTTTTCGTAAGTCTTACCCTGCTGTTGAGCTGCAAAAAAGGGGGTGGGGATGAGCTCACCCCGGCGTTTGATCCGGCGCTGGTCGCTGGCACCTGGAAACTCCAGGCCTTAACGATTGACCCGTCAGAAACCGGCGTATGGGGTAAGGATGTGACGGACTTATTAGCCGCGTATCGAACTCAGATTGGGGATGAATGCATTAATAATTTTCGCATGAACATGACCAGCGCAGGTACCATCTCGCGCACAACGTCCGATAACTGCAACTCCCGCACGCTGACCCTGTTTGGTTTTGCCGAAGGGGGCGTTTGGAAAGCCGCTGGCTCTACGTTACGTATTGTATCGCCCTACGAATCCGGTGATTACATCAATGTGACGGTTGATCAGTCGACGATGATTTGGCACCGGCACATTGATGTGATCGACAGTGAAGATAATAAGGTTCACACAGCGACACTAACTTGGGCTCGTCAGTAACGTACGCTGCACTCACCCTACGCTAAGACCCTGATCCTTCTGGGTCTTTTTGTTTTTAGCCTGGCTTTTCTTTTTATTTGACGCCTTCTGAGCGGTTTGTTCTCCAGCGTTACCAACGTTCGGGTCAATACCACGATTGGTAGCGTCCGTCTTTCGTTGTTGCTCAGGTAACCTAGTCTTCGTGGTAGCCCCCCCGGCTGAAGTGCCTTGCAGTTGATCGGATGAGCGTTCCATCTCCTTCGCTGTTTTTACATTGAGGGTTTGTTTGATCGCTTCGGAAGGGGGCGAAAAGCTGAGGCTTCGTTTACCAGCGGACACCTGGACATCGGCATCAAACTTCTGACCGTTTTCACTCGTCAAACCACTCAAGCGAATGGCTCCCCCTTGTTGCAAAGTTTCCTGTTGTTCTTTCGATAGGGTAACGCCTTTAATTTGAATAGGTACGTGAAACCGGTCGGCCCGCCAAACGGTCAGCGAGTTGGTCTCCTGATCGACCCCCACGTAAGCGGTAAATTTCTTTTTCGTATACTGGTCGTCTAACTCGACCTGCTTACCTAATTCCCCTTTTTGTTTCAACGTATCTTTGTCTTCCTGACTAAACGAGTATCCCCATTTTTGATCGGGCACTTGCAGCGTCTGCTTGACCGTTTGGAAATAGGGTTTTACTTCTTCCCCCTGCCCCACCAAATAGAGCTTTCCCCGCAAGGCCGTTTCCTGATTATTATACACCGATTTAAAGTCAATTACGCCGGTTTTTTCGCCCTTTAATAACCGGTCCAGATTGCCTGTTTCAGCTAAGATTTCCCGGGTGAGCCCCATTTTTTCCAGGGATGCTTCGACGTCCTGCCATTGATAGCGCGTTTTCTTTCCCATGTCTAGTGGCGGATTTTCTTGAAGGTTATACGCTTTTTTAAAGTTGTGGAGAAAGTTAGCGATGAGCCCGCCGTTTACGATCTCCAGGCTTCGGTCCGGTTGTCGTTGCTTTACTTGTTCAGCCACTTCCGGTTTAGCTTCAGCCCCCGGCAGAGCTTGAATGGTCTCGACTTGGTAGAGCCGATCCGCTCGAATTTGGTCTAAGGCTGGGTCCTTAACAATTTGGTGCAGTTCCCATAGATAGTCTGTTAATTTTTCCTGCAAGCTCTTGTTTTCAGTTGGAAGATTCAGCGTCGAAAGCTTTTCGGCAAGTTCCTCCTTCCCTAATCGGCCATCTCGCAGGGCTGCACTAATTTCATCATTACTCAGAAAACCATCGTTCCCCAAGTACTGACGCAGTTCCTGGTATTCTTCCGGCAAGAGCAGTTCGTAGAACTGTTCTTTGAGTTGCTCGGCTTCGGGGGCCATTTCACTGACGGGCGAAATTTTTAAGCTGGGTGACCGGTTGGGTTTGTTCTGTTTAGCCATCGTGCTTGTTGCTCAGCGTTTAGGGATATTGGGGGAACAGTCTTTAAGTAAGCGAATTACTATAGTATATACTAGTACACTATAGCATCCAAGAATTTTTATTTTTATTTTTGGCTATGCGCATTTTGAATCAGTTACTCACAATTTATCTCCTATTGGTCGGGTCTCAATCCGGTATAGCTCAGGGCGTCTTTACCGCTCCTACCCTGCTCTCACCCAACTCAGAGTTGGCTACATCCGATACGGCCGCTCAACGCGCTGAGCATTCCTTTCCAATTACGTACCTCGACAAAACCAATTCACTGGCCAGCTTCTCGAAACCGACCTCATCGGCTATGACCGATGTTCCCCTTAGGGATAGCGTAAAATTTTTACGATACGTGGATAGCCTGGCTATTCTTCGGGTAACGGCGCTTCGGAACAAGGAAGTAGTGGGCAAAACAGTCCTTACAGATCGGCAACGATCGTTGAATCGCTTACGAGATATTCCCTCTATTTTACCTTTTTATGTGGAAGCGGATAAAGTAACCGGTCGGGTGAAAACCCGCATGAGTTCTGGGTTTGGTATGCGGCAACATCCCGTACTAGGGAGTCTGGCATCTCACACGGGTATTGACCTACCGGCTTCGTTGGGAACCCTCGTTTACGCTACCGCCGATGGCTTTTGTCGGCAACTAATCAATCAACCGGACGGCATTGGGTTAGCTATTTACCTAACGCACGGACGGGGCCATCAAACGCTCTATGGACATCTACTCTCGTCTTGGGTTAAACCTGGTGACTTTGTCTATCGTGGCCAAGTTATTGGGCAGGTTGGCGCATCGGGCATGACCACCGGTCCCCACCTGCACTACGGCGTTCGGTATAACGGGCAGGTTGTCGATCCCCTACCCTACTGTTTCCTCCTTTCTAAACCGGCTCAGCCAACGACCACATTCACAAGAAAGTAGCCTATTCACTGGATTGATCCATTTCATCCAACGTTTCCCGAAACGCTTTCAGCAACTGAAGTTTCTTCTCCTCAACCTTACTTTCTCCGGCAATGATGTCGAAGGCCGTATTCGGTTCACTTAACAACCAGGCCGGATTAACCCGTCGTTGATTGATGTAGTAGTCCAGGATGTGCAGTAATCGATGGCTGCTAATCTCCATGGATGTTTCAGCCCGGTGGAGCATGGGTTGTTTAATCCCGATGGCGCTGGCTGCCTCAGCCTGCGTCAAGCCCAGTTCAATCCGGGCCTCTCGTAATCGGTTACTCAAACGTTCCTGCATTCCTGTCGCGCCAATTCCAAGTCAAATTATCTGCTAAATAATCAAATTGGCTTGACATATACTGCATTAGTCCTCTTGGGCTTCCTGGTATTGGGTAACTAAGTGCTGATAGCTTGGATCATTGTTCAGTCGATTCAACTCCGATGCTACTAATTTTTTTATTTCTTTTTTAACCCGTTTGAAGTTATCAGCTACTAGCTTATTGAGTTCCTCATCCGTATACTTAGCCATTTCGGGCCGCTCCGGAATAGGGGTTAGTTTGGTTAGCTGGTCAATCATGGCGGGTTCAACGACCAGTTCACCATTGAAGGTTTTTAGCTTAACTTTTTGATCAAAATTATCGGCTACGCTACCCACAAACGAACCTTGAGAAAGGGATGAAATTTTAGATTCGGGGATTAACGGTTCCATCCGTTCGGACAGGCTTATATTCGTATCCCGTTCGTTGATGGATACGGACCGGCTTTGCTGACGGATCTTCCCAAATCGACTGGATAGGTCTTTAGCCGTCTCTCCTACTACCTGACCGGAGAATATATTTCCAATAATCGTCCAGATGGCTGCGGCCTCTTTGTCACCATACATTTTTTTAATTTGGGTGTAATCCTGAATTCCCAGACAGGTGGATATCTTGTTACTCCGAGCCGTAGCGATGAGGTTATCCAAACCCATCAAATAGATCGTTGGTAATTCATCAACAATGATCGAGCACTTCAACTGGCCTTCTTTATTGATCAGTTTCACCATCCGGGAGTTAATCAATCCAATTATGATCCCCTGGGTATCCTTACGTTCCTGATTATTTCCTAAACAGAGAATCTTAGGCTCCTTGGGATTGTTAATATCCAGGCTAAAATCATTTCCCGTCAATACCCAGTACAAGGCTGGACTGGCCACGCGCCCCAGTGCAATCAGCGCCGATGAAATCTGTCCTTCCAACTGGTTGTTAGCGCCCTTCAATAAGGCAGAGGCAAAAGGACTTAGTAGTAATTCAATGTCTTCCTCGGATTGCAGAATGGGAAACAATTGTTCCTTAACGGTGGCAATCAGTTCGATAACGTGTGGTAAGGTGCAATAAAACCGTCCATCGTGTTCAACCCCTTTTTGGTTGGCTTCCTGTAGCATCCGGTCGTCGTATCGCTTCAGATACCAGATAACGGAGGTCAGAAAGTTAATGGCTGAATCAGCAAAGTAATCACCACTCTTTCCAATCCAGTCCCGGTTGATATTATACATTATGATTTTCGCCGCTTCCAGGGCGTCCTGAATATCGGTCATTTTTGTCGGCAGCAACGGATTGATCCGTAGCGATTCCCGCGGTTTATCAAAATTGACATTGCAAAACATAGGCGTTGCCCCTAGCTCACCCGTCTTTTTATTCTTGTTCAACTCGGGGTACTTATCCTTATTTTTCAGATAATAGGTGTAGGCAATTTTGGTGAGCGTCGGATATTTGATGTCATAGACCATCATCGAAAAGCCCTTCTCGATATGCTGGCGGATGAAATTATTGAGCACAGCGAACGACTTACCGGACCCCGGCGTACCCACAATCATCGTTGCCCGGTAAGGATTAATGATATTTACCCAACCGGTCCTTTGCTGCTTTCCATAGATGTAGCTGATTGGAATATTGACCGAATCCTTATTCTCCAGTTTCTCTTCCTGGTGCATAAACTGCTCGTTGACTTCATTATAGGGATCGTCCCGTAAATTGAATCCCAGGATGCGTCTTGCCAGGCTTACCGCACTCAGCAGCAGTATAAATCCAGCTAGTGTTGTGACCAGGTAAAGCGTGTTGCGGGTGTCCACAGGTACCGACGATACCCGCAATAAAAAGAAGTTACTCAGGAAAAGGACTAGTCCTGGTAAACCATTGGCCCATACGGTCGTCCAGGTTGTCGTCAAATCCTTTTTGGGTTTATTCGCCCAGCCGTACAGCCCCAGCAGCCCCAAACAGATCAGCTTTGTATACAGCGTATTTGTAAACAGGTGACTCTGCCGATTTACCTTAAGCAGGAAGTTATTGACGATGGTCCATGTATAGCCACGCGTTTCCAGACTATCAAAACAGAAAAAGTAGGCGTGCACCATCAAGATGACAAAGCTGACACTGAGTATACCCCGGTGTACCCAATCATTTTGCTGTTGTTCGTGTTGATTACTCATATTCGACCTTTTTAAATTGTTGATTACCAAACCCCTAACCTACTTTTTGCGGTAATGAAATCAAACAGTCGTCTGCATTAGTGAAGGTGTATTGATAATCTGAATAGTGGCTGTGAGTCTCATTAGTCCCCAAAAAAAAGGCGTTCGTCCCCCTAAAAATCCGATTTGTCCCTAATAAATTTTTCATCTTTTTTTAAATTTTATTCGTAAAACTGGTTGCCTGTTGAATCACCCGGTGTCCAGACCTCGCCCCTTACAGTTATAATTCTCGGCCTTTGTCCCGTTTTTTTATACCCTTCCCTACGTTTTTATACTTGCCTGTTTGCTCGTAGCCGAATACATCTATGGCTCGGATGTTTAAAAGGGAGGTATATAGGGCCGACTCATTCATGTAAGCGTTCGTGTCCTGCTTAGATTCCAGATCGGTTTGTTTAATCCAGCCTTTTCCCTGTAAGCTCCGCTTCTCTAACACGCTGACCAAGTCCTCATCGGAGAACATAACCAAGGCCGGATCACAATGATGTATTCGCTCCCGCAAGAAGGCAAGATCGTTCGACTTTTCGTTGCCGTTCTTCTCTTGGCCACGCTTGACCTGGTCTATCAATTGCACCAAAGCGACCATGTATCGACCGGCCTCAGTCGATAATCCCTTTTGCCAGTGCTCTACATGGAGATGAGGTATCTGTTTCTCGAACATTTTTCCAGCCGCTACGGCCGCCTGATGGGGGGCTTGGTGGTAGCGAATTGTAAAAGCGGATTCGTTGTCTGTCTTACCCGTAGCCAGTTGCGGTGGATCTAGCACTATGCCCCGTTGATAAAAATAGCGTACCTGGTCCACGCCTAAAACGGGGCCGTCTGCCAGTAGCCGAGCGACGTAGTTGGCGTTCAGTTGGGCATGGATACTGCTCATCCGCTCCGGTTTCAGGATGCGTTGCAGGTGATCCGCCCGTACATCGTAGTAGCTTTCCTTAAAAGGCTTTTTCGACTGACTCAGCAGCATAACCGTCCGTTCTCCCCGTGAATAGAGCGTAGGCATGGTAAGCTCAGGCCCATCACCGGTTTGAATTCGCTCTAGCGCTGCTCGCCCGATCGGGTAAGCTACATGACGATTGGTCGGACTGGTGATCCAGCCATCGACCGTTATTTCCACACTAAGGGCCGAAAAAAAGTCATTTTTGTTTTGAGCACTACCCCGGATCTCACTAGCGATCTGGGTATAGGTTTCCATCGTACGCGTAAAGGCCAACTGTTCCTTCTTAATAATGTCAGGTAGTTGCGCACGTTTGTACGCTTCAAAGCGACGCACAGCCTCGTTGAGTTCCCCCTCGCTTAGTTTGTGCTGGGTGATGGCCTGGAGCCGGGCTTGCATAGCTGCCGTTGGAAAATTTTCAAGTAAGGCGCTATCGTAATAGATGTACTGCTGTTTTTTGTACGCCCGTAGGTCATCCGACAGGATCGATGCCAGCACTTTATACTTCTCATACGTAAGCTGAGTTGACGGGTCTTGCCCCTGCTGCTGGCCCCTCTTGCCAAACTGCTTTTCTATCTCTTTCCAGGTAGCCCAGGTTCCGATTTCACTGGCTTTAATTCGGGGCGTTGCCGGTTTACCAGCCTCATCGGTGAACTGGTAACTAATGCCCCGAAGGGCTTTTCCAGCCACTGAACTCTGATGTAAAACCGTATGAATATGCTGTTTCTTTAACAGTGCTCGGTATTCATCTAAGTTGTTGAACGTCGCTTGCTGAAAGGTTTCCCGCAGAATGGCTTCCAACTGGTCTTTCCTGTCAAAGCCCCTTGTTGGCTGGGCCTGTCCGGGCGTCACCTCGTCAGCTTGCACCGGTCTCGCCTGACGGATCTGCTCAGTAGTTTTTCCTTTACCTCGACCTTGGGCTTTGATGAGACCAAAGCGCAGCTCCAGCTGCTGGCGTACGGCATTTGTCCGCCGTTTAATAAAGGAATCGTTGACCTTATGACCTGTTTCATCGACGCAGGTGGTCACTATGTGAATGTGAGGATGGGCCGTATCGTGATGGCGATAAACCATATAAGGCTGATGCTGGTAACCCATTTCAGCCATAAACTGGTGGGCCATCGCTTTGAATTTATCATCGCTAACCTGCTCAGTGGGGTGCAAACTCAGCGAAAAGTGAAGCGTTGGCTTTTTGACATTTGCATTCTTTTTGGCCTGACTTTCTAAAACATTGGCGGCATAACGCAGACTTTTTTCAGCTAACTCATTGTTGGCAAAGCCGGTGGCACCCAGTACATGAGCCTGTTTCTGAACAACTTTTTGTTCATTATAGCGCAGCGCCCCGCCGATTTGTGTCCCAACTGTTAGCCGAATGACCATCCTATTTTTTATAAATTGCTTCGGTTTGTGCCTTCACCAACGTGTCTATTTGCGTGAGTAAGGGCCCAATTTTATCGATTATAACCTTACTGGTTTGTACCTCATAATAGAGTTTCCCAGTATGCTCAATGCTGTTGATGCGCCTGGCGATCTGGTTGTAATTCGTATCCAGGTGCTTTAACTGCTGGCGGATGTTATGCAGCGTCTGGGTTAGTTCGATCACCTGGTCATTGTTGACCACTCCGTTTGTCGCCGTCAACTTGGGTGCGTTTCGGGTCAAAATAATTTCGCGGAGGTAGTCCGCTATCCGGCCAACGCGCCCACTTTGCCAAGCCCTGAAATCCCGCTGGATGGCTTCATTATCCCGCTCATTGACGCGTGTCACCAGCCGGTAAGCAAGTACCTCGTCACCGGAAAGATTCGGTCGTCCACCTGGATGTACGTTCTTGTTTTCTGCCTGGTTATCCATAGCCCTGTAGTAAATCAGACTGCGTAGCATAGAGCTGCCCCGGAGCCAAGACCCCATTGTGGCAAGATGCTGGCCGTAGTCGCGTTAGTGCAAGGCCAGGTTTTGCGGCACGCAAAACACATCTTGCTCTTTGTTACAAAACAAAGCTACTCCTAAAAACGAGTCGGCCATAAAATTGGACAAGAAATTTTTTGAGGGTAATCGAGCTGTATGCACCAACATGTAAAAATGAAAAATGTAACCTTTTTACATTTTTACAGACAGGACGTCAACTATGGATAAGTACCTTCTACTACGAACCGGCTACAGAGGACAATAATGTAAAAAACTTACATTGTAATAATGTTACAAAGTAGGTCTACTCCGAATAGAACCTTCACAACCCTAATCGATCGCTGAAGATATACTAATGTGAAAATGTAATTTGATTACATTTTCACATTAGTATATAAACCATATTTGGTATACGTGCCCCTCACGGCTATAGGCTTACAAAGACATTTCGTTACAATGTGAAGTGCTTACATTTTCACATGGGAGCTTATTCGCAATGTGAAACCCTTACAATGTAAGAAAAGTATAATGTTATATTTTTACATTGTATTATTATTACATTTTTACATTGTTAGTTTTGTTATTATTACAATGACAATTCTTTACAATGTGGATTTATCACAATATATATTTTATACATTTTTACATTGTTAGAAAGTAATTTTATGACAATGTTTGTTTTTATCATTCTACTTTTTATACATTTAGGCATTCTTACAATGTATAGCTATACATTGTAAGAATGTAACATTTTTACAATGTCAGAATGTAATAAATTAACATTTTAACTTTTTGTAATGGCAAAGTTTATCTCATTTTGTTCTCAGAAAGGGGGCGTAGGCAAGACCAGCATTACCACGCACGTCGCTACCTACTTCTATCAGGTAGAGCGGATTCCGGTGGCTATTTTTGATTGTGACTTTCCACAACACAGCTTACAATCAATTCGTACCTCAGAAATCGAACGGTTAAAAATGGATGAGGGGTTTTTGAGGAAGGCCGAAAAATTGGGACAAACTCCATATCCGATCTATGCTGACTCAGTAGCCAATACGTTACCTAAGCTGGATGCGTACGCCAATAAGAATGAGCTTGTCCTCATAGACTTACCCGGTACATTAAACGTGGAGGGGATGCCCAGCATGATACAGCGGTTAGACGCTGCGGTCCTATTATTAGAGGCTGATCCGCTGTCTTTTGAATCGACGATGCATACCGTGTTGGCGATGGCCAAGTTCTCCAACAAAAACGGAGGTATGGTTCCGACGTATTTGCTATGGAACAAGTTTGATAGCCGCGAACGAAAAGATCGGTATTCGGGACTGGAGCAAGCAGCTATAAACTACTTAGATAGTTTAAACGAATCTCGTAAAACGCCGATGAATGTTCATTTTATGGAACATCGTATTCCCGATACAGTAGCCATCAAAGATACCCGATCCACTTTATTTCCGAACGCAGTCATTAAACCTTTAATTCAGGAACTGAATAATATATTTGCTTCTAATTCATAGACCGTATACTTTTATGGCCAAGAATACTAAAAACACAGTGCCAACGATCAATCCACCCAATAGTGGATTGAGGGCGTGGCTAAGCCAAACCAGTCCAGTTTCAGGTGAGTCGGCAGCCGACGATTCAGAACCGAAGGCGGTAACAACCCCAGTACAGGTTGATAATTCCGGACCGGAGATGTCGGCTGAGACGCAGGGGGTAAACCAGTCTGAACCAGAGGCAATGGCGTCTGTTGAAGAAGTTAGTCAACTCAGCAAGGGGAAGGTAGCTAGCAAAGGGGAAGAGGTGGCAACTTCCCAAGAACCAGTGGTTACCAAGGAGGTGGCTCCAGCTCCTCGGAAACCAAAAAATAGGGGAGGGGAGGAGCCAAAGTCCAGTTCGTATCTGGAAACGTTCTTTAAAAAGCCGGTAAAAGCAAACGGTTCCAGCTTAGCAAGCGAGGGAAAACCGATTCGTGTTTCGGAGGAATCTCATTTGTTACTTTCTGTACTGGTCAGCGAGGGCCGTCGGCAAGGATACAAACTGAACGTAGGTGATTTAATCGACAATTTGTTGGCCCATCACCGGTCGGAACACAAAAGTGAGGTTAATGAGTTGATTGCTAAATGGAAGACCCGTAAAAGTTTTGACTGATGGATACCATACTACTAGTGATCGGTGTAGTAGGCTTAAGTATCTCGGGCTGGGTGCTGAGGGGGTATTTTTTAAATACGCCTTCAGCTATACCCTCCGCAGATAAACAACACAGGGGAAGCGTAGTCGATCGTGCTGAGTCTGGCCAGGAAAAGCCAATTACGTATGTTACCTCGCAGGAGCACCAACAAGTTCTGACGCGACTGGCTGAATTGGAGAAAGGTGGTTACTCGCCAACGATCAAGGAAAACGGCACTGGTCAGCCTACCGACACTACTGAGCCACAAGCGTCGACTACTACTGGCTCAACGGCTAGTCAGGAGAAAGAAACGAAAGCCGATGAGCTAGAGCTTTCTGAAGCCTGGAAGGAAATTTATGCCTTGAAGCAAGCTTATAGACTGGAGCGTGAAAAGGAAAGTGAAATTGATTATGAACGGGAACAGATCCTATTTGATTTGTCCCAAGGATACGATGGGCGATTTACAGAAAGTTCGGCCCCTACCGAGCTGTCTGAAGAAGATCGTATGAATCAACGCATACTGGATAATCAGTTGGAAGATGGCGAAGAGTTGACCCTGTATCAGGAGCGGATGAATGAATTGGCTACGTTGACGAAAGAAGTGCTACTTACGCGTTTAGAGGAGAAAGACAATCAGCTCAGAGAGCAACAGGAAAGGCATCAAGCTGCCTTATTGACGATCATTAGTACGCTTATTGAACGATTGCCAGGCGATGTAAACGTAAAGAGCGTCGTTCAATCAAGTTACGTGGCGGCTTCAAAGGAAATATCCAACGAAGAGGGCGAAGCCAACCGCGTATCATTTGCGGAGATGTTTCACCAACATGTCAGAAATTAAAAATTTTATAAAAAATGTTTAAAATTTTTTGCGAGGACGAAACGAATACTTCTGGGGATAAACCCCTTTTTTTTGGGGACCAATGAGACTCACAGCCACTATTTAAGTTATCAATGTTGTAACATCGAATACTTAACATGTTTGTATTCTCCGTTGACGGCTGTAGGTTAGTTGTATAATAGTTTATGAAAGGTTGATTGAATGGTCTAAATACTAATTTAAATATTACACTTTCACTAGATAGTTCAATTTTTAAAATTATGAAACAGAGACGCAATAGGGGGCTAGCTCGGCGTGCGCCGCTAACCGGCAATAGGCTTGTGAGGGGCGATCAAACAGTAAGCTCAGGCCCCTTATCCCACCGCCTTCAGACAGCGAATCGGGCAACACAGCCAAGAACTTCCTGAAGGGAAATTGGCATGGGGTATCCGTTACCCCAAACTTGGGTCTACGGAACTGCCCTCAGGCAAAACCGACTAGTACCACTCCGTTTTAAACGCATTCAATAGTTCACTAACTAATTTATTTCACAATGAAAAACGTTCGCGTTCATTACTTCGCAGCGCTCGCTCTGGTAATAGGTTTTGTTCTATCAACAGGGAATCTGTATGCCCAAGGCCTACAATCGGGCGCTATTGCCAAAGGTGTTGATAAAGCAACCTCAGAGCTTCAAGATGTCGGCAAAAGCGTAGGTGACCTCATGTTGCCTTTATGCCTGATAATGGGCTTTGTGGGGGGTATATCCTGCGCTTCCAAATTCTTCAACAATGACCCCGATTTCAAGAAAAGTGTCATTAACTGGGGCGCGGCTATCGTGTTTGCCGGTGTCGTCGGGCTCGTCTTAACGGCTGCTTTCGGCAAATAAGCGCTTCACGATGGCGTACGAAATTAATAAAGGCGCGGATCGCCCTCCCCAGGTACGGGGCGTAGTAGGCATGGATTACCTGGCTCTACTGGTCAAATGGATTATTGGCATCGTCGTTACGGGGGGGGTATCAGCGGTTTTTGTGCCACTACCTGGATGGGTGATTTTTTCAGCCTGTGGCATGGGGAGTTACGCCGTCTACATGGGCCTGGTTAAACGCTCAGCCAATCAGGGGGCGGGGGGCTACGAGCGGACGAAAGCCCGCAAGAAATTACCGGGGATCGTAACGGTTCGACAGGATTCGGTTTACCGAAATCTTCGTAAAAAATAAGCACAACTAAGGGCGCAATTATGGCATATTCTGTAAAAGAACTGGCAAAAGTCTTTCCACTCGGCGCGGTCGAAGAAAACTGTATTTTTTCTAAATGGGGCGACTTAACGCTGGCATTCCAACTTACCCTCCCGGAAATTTTTACTCTCAATGCGCGGTTTGAAAACGGCTCGGAAATGGGTGACTACCGGGAATTGGTGGAGACCTGGACAAAAGCAATAGGCGTTTTGCCAGCGGGTACAATTCTGCACAAACAGGATTGGTTTGTTGAAGAAAGGTATCGTCCTAACGCCAAGGAATTACCCGAAAGTTATTTGGACCGTTCATCCGAACTGCACTTCAATGAGCGTCCATTTTTGCATCATGAGTGCTTTTTGTACGTAACGTATTCTCAGGGTGAGCGAACGCGTACGAAGGCGGGGGCAACTTCCTTACTCAAACCGGGGCTAGTCCCCAAGCGGGCACTTAATACCCAGGAGATTGATAAGTTCATAGTGGCGGTTCTCCAATTGAAATCGATCCTTGAATCCTCAAGACTCATTAAATGCCGGCGCTTAGGGAATGATGAATTGCAACCGGATCGGGATGCTCCGGTAGGGCAGGCCGGTTTAATCGAGCGGTACATGACCTTATCGCTCAAGGATGAAGTCGTACCCTTGATGGATATGGACTTTACCTCAGAGGATGAGCTGCGGATAGGGGGGAAGTTTGTTAAATACTTTACCATTTCGCAAGTGGATGATATGCCAGATGCGATAAACACCAATGTTCGGATTGGCGCATTATCGACTGAAAACTCGAATCTATCGGTAGGGTACGCAACCCCCATCGGCCTGATGCTAGACTGCAATCACATCTACAATCAGTACGTGTTTGTCGATGATAAAACACTCATCACGGCGGAGCTTGAAAAGAAAGCGGGCAACATGCTGGCTTTATCCAACTTTGACCGGGCCAACTCCGTCAATGCGGGCATGGTCAACAACTTCCTGACGTTGGCGGCTGAAAAATCGTGGACGCCTATTCGTATTCATTCCAATGTACAGGTGTGGACCGATGATAAGCTGCGGTTACCCGAACTGCGTAACAAAACAACGGCGGCTATTGCTAAGATGAATTTGAAGCCGCGTGAGAACACCAAAGATGCCGCGTTTCTGTTCTGGGCCGGTATCCCGGGTAATTCTCCCGATCTGCCCCGTGAAGACACGTTTACGCAGTTTGCTCCCCAGGCGGCCTGTCTGTTCAATCACGAAACGAATTACTATACCTCGGAATCGTCAAGGAATAGCGTCCGGGTTGTCGATCGCCTGTCCGGTCGGCCCCTCTGGGTGGATTTTTCGGATGAACCCATGCAAAAAAATTGGGTCACCAATCGCAACAAATTCATCATTGGCCCTTCGGGATCGGGTAAAAGCTTTTTAACCAACCACCTGCTACGGAGCTATCATACGCACGGTGCGCACGTGGTGATCGTAGACGTTGGGGATTCGTACCGGGGTTTGTGCGCCATGCTGGGAGGGAAATACATTACCTACACCATGGAAAAGCCGATTCACTTCAACCCGTTTCACATTGAGGGACGGTTGATGCCGGATACGGAGAAAGCGGAATCGTTAAAAAACTTGCTGCTGACGCTATGGAAATCTGTAGAAGAGAAAACCAACCGCTCGGAATATAATGCGCTGTCGTCGGCAGTGATGGGCTATTTTAGTAAGCTTCGGGAGAACCCCGACATTGTCGCCTGCTTCAATACTTTCTATGAGTTCATGCACGACGATTTTAAAGCGTATCTGAACCGGGAAGGGGTTAAAGATGACTACTTTGATTTTGACAATTTCATGTTCAATCTCAAACCCTATTATACGGGAGGTGAATTTGATTTTCTGCTCAATTCCACGGAAAACCTGGATTTACTCCACGAACCGTTTATCGTCTTTGAGTTGGACAACGTGAAGGATCACCCGATCCTGTTTCCTATTGTCACCATCATTGTGATGGATACGTTTATTTCTAAAATGCGAAGGCTGGAAGGGACTCGGAAAATCATTTTGATTGAAGAGGCTTGGAAAGCAATCATGACGCCGAACATGGCGGGCTACATAAAGTACCTCTACAAAACGGTACGTAAGTTCGACGGAGAAGCCTGGATCGTAACCCAGGAGATTCAGGATATCATCAATAATCCAATCGTCCAAGATTCCATCGTCAACAACGCCGATTGTAAGATTCTGATGGATCAGCGCAAGTACGAAAACAAATTCACTTTTGTCAAAGAGTTGCTGGGCCTGACCGATAAGGAAAAAGACTTAGTCTTATCGATGAACCGGGATAACGATCCCAATCGCAAGTACAAAGAATTTTTTGTCAGCTGGGGTGGACAGCGGTATCGTGTCTATGGTCTGGAAGTTTCACGGCCCGAATACTATGCCTTCACCACCGAGCAAAGAGAAAAAATCCGGGTCTCTCGTAAGATTAAGTCGAACGGTGGAAATTATGATTTAGCCCTTAAAGAAGTAGTCGCTGAAGATCTAAATGCATAAATTCTATGAAACCAGTCAAGTTTGTTTATCGGGGCATTTTTTCGTTGCTTCTAGTGGCCGTAAGCGCAACAGTAAGCCTGGCTCAGTCGGCTGACACGACGGGTACGCCGCCCGATATGAGCCAGTATATGCCCATCGTTGATGTGCCACTCATCGGCAAAGCGACCGTTATCTTTCCGGGTCAAGCACCCATTAAAGTCGCTAAAGATGACCTGGGCGATGTAATTGGCAACTACGTGGAAAACTTGTCGAATCAGCTTTCTCCGGATAATGTCTTGAGTAGCATTGGCACTGATCTGACGGGCTACTTCGCGAGCATGAAGGATGAGCTGTCCGATGAAGTCTCCAATCTGATTGGTGAAAAGGAAGATCAGATTATGTCGGGTATCAGTGATAAGATTGCGCAACTAGCCTCAAAAATTGCGGATGTGGGTACCACACCGGCCGGAGAAGTTGAACGGCTGAAAAAGATGGTTGCGGATGGTTACTCGGCGCAGCAAAAAATTACCTACCAGACGCTTAAGGTCGATTACGCCTGGAAAAAATCGCATACCTCCCTCTCCCCTGAGTTCTGTTCCTACTATAAGGAGTTGAACATTAAAGGGCTATTTGACGCGGTAAAAAGCCACGTTCAGGATCTGAATAAGGTGTTGAGTTCACCCGTCTTTTCGGCGCAGGAACGCCAAGGCTATGCGTCGTTACTTAAGTCGGTGGGGAATACGCAGGATCTAGCCTCTTCGGTCAACATTGTTTGTAACTTAGGTAGCAACGGGTTAGGGGTTACGGTTTCTTGGATGTCCCAGGGGGAACGCATGGACGTACTGGATCAGGCGGATGAAGACATCAAAAAGCGATTGGAAGCGATTGGTAGCCTGCGGGACCAGTTACGGCGAATCTACGTCTACCGTATCGCAAAGCAGCAGTCGGATGAATTTAAGCAAAATAGCTTTCAACGAAAATCGGGCCTCAACCATGTCTATTCAAACTAATTACGCGCGTTTAGTAAGCCTGCTAATTATCCTAGGGCTACTAAACTTTTTACCCTTTCGTAGCCAGGCTCAGGATGAAGCTACCGATGTTTTAGGCCCAGGGCAATTGCAGGGAGGTATGCCAACCGATCCAGCGCTTCAGGCTGAGATTGATAAGGTGCTCGGCATGACCGAAAGTAAGATCAAACGGGGGATTGTTGATCCGGGCGTCGATCTAATGAACCTTATGGTCAATAAGGCGCTGGATGAGATGATTAAAGCCATTGCGGATGCGGTTGTTGTGGCTCCTGCGGCGGAAAAAATCATGTCAATTTATCAAAAAACCAAGGATAAGCGACTCGTTAAAAAACTGGCTTCATTGCGGGAAGTATGGAAGGACGGGCAGGAGCGGTTGAATAAGCTCAACTATCAGGATTTTAAACTAAGGTACGAATGGGCCCTGCAACATAATGAAGAGACTAAAGCCCTCAAAGATTCTCCTATCAAAGGCATAGAAAGCAAAATGACCAAAGATATATGGGGAACCGAAGTCTCCGCTATTGATCAGAGTTACGACAATGGCGGACCGACCTCAAAAATGATCAAACGCTATCTTGATAAGGCATCAACGGATGATGTAGCCTTTTACAACAACGCCATCGTCATGGGGACGCTGGGTAATACGGATTTGATAAAGGCCCGTAACGCGTTTAGTGCCATGAAAGGCAAGCCTGTTTTTCTATCGCCCTATGAACGGCTAAAATCGCAGCAGAAATCGCTAGCTCAAGCCAAACAGCAGCATCAGGATCTAGTCAGTTTTGGGACGAAGGTTGCGGCCTCGGTTGATTATTACCGGTTGGCGGAATCGGAACAGGCTATGCGGTCGATGCTAAGCAAAAAAATCTCTGACCCGTACATGGTTCGCTTCAAAAAGAAATGAAAAACGCACTCATAATGCTAGGCTTGCTGACGGCGGCTTGTCAGACCAAGCACGAACGGTTTAGGCGGGAAGCCTCTGCTTTTCCTCCTGGTTACATAGGCCGCTGGGAGACTGTCGTACCGGGTATTGGCAATCAGATTTTCCAAGCGGGCGTTTCCGTTGAAGCCTCTGGTGATTCGTTGCTATGGACCTACTTTTCTCAGTTGGTCGATACGACCAATCAGAAAACCTATGCCTGCGGACCTATTGTGACAACTATGCCAATCTGGTGGGATGATTCCCTGCAACTGGCTCAGGCAAATCATGGCGTTGGGCAGGGCTACGGGTTTGATTTTTTGCGACTGGTCAGTACAGACCGTCTACAAATAAATTCACCCGCCCTGGCCACCAGCTGCCGGGGGCCGGGCGGCTTTAATGCAAGTCAGTTACAGTTATCTAAAGTCACTTCTTTCCGCTATAAACCATGATGTTACTTCAAGCTCCTGGAACCGGCTGGAACGCTTCGGGTGCCAGTGGTGCCATAACCAGTATTGAAGAAGCCGCTGATGCCTTATTTGATACAATGCTGCCTGAATTCTCATCCTTTATGGCCATCGGGCAGGCAATAGGACTTATAGGCGCTTTGTTTTATGTCTTCTACCGGTTATGGGCGCATCAGGCCCGAAATGAAGCGATTGATATTTTCCCGTTGATTCGGCCACTGGTCATTTCGATGCTTTTATTGTCCTATCCTGGTTTGTATAGTGGCCTGGTGTATGTAGGGAGAACGCTCAACGAGGCTACGCAGGAAATGGGGGCTTCCCGGCGCGATGACGTGGAGCAGCAGGTAATCACCAACGCAAAAACGCGCATCCAGAATTTGACTAATTCCAACAATCCACCGCCGGTAGCCGCTGCGGAGGACAATCGGTCCTGGTTTCAGTTAATGACCGATGCGGTCATGGGTATGTCTAATTCGATTTCATCAGCGGCTGCGGACGCGGTGAATTTTGTGATCGACACGACGGTGAATTATGTCTTGATGGCTTTATTCAGGCTGATTTATTTTATCGTCATTATTGGCCTCAAAATTATCTCCACGTATTTTCTGATTATCCTGGGCATATTCGGTCCCCTGACGATTGGATTAGGCTGCTTTGATTGGTTTTATTCGTCCATTGCGGCCTGGGTGGGTCGGGTTTTGCACACCCTTTTATGGATTCCGATTGCTAACATGTACGGCTTCATTCTGGATAGTTTTCACCTTTCCAGTTTAACGGTTGAATTTCAACAACTTCAGGGTAATCCTGGTATGCCTAGCTCATCGATTGCCAATCTGTTATTTTATGCGGTGGGCATCTTTGGGTATTTGCTGGTTCCTAAACTGGCAACCTGGGTGTTAGATTCAACGGGAGTTTCGGACGGATTGCGAGCGATGTCGGCTCCCTTGCGTACCGCGGGTCAGGTAGCGGGTGCGGCCTCGGGCCAGATGGGTGGTCGGGTGATCGCTGCGGCGAGTAGCTATTAACTAAAAAAATCACGTGTATGAATGCAAATTTTAATTTTCGCTACCTGCGAAATATAGAGACGTCGTTTCATTTCGTACGGGCTATTGTCTTTTTAGCTTTACTTGGCTTGCTGGGTTTTGCTTCCTGGGTGGCTTATCTGTCCTACAAGAACAGTCACGAGTCGCGCGAAAAGATCTATGTGTTGGATAGCTCGGGAAAGTCGATTATGCTGGCTTTGGCGCAGGAACAAAATGCAAATCGACCCGCCGAAGCCAAGGATCACGTCAAAACATTTCTCAAGCTTTTTTTCAATCAGGAACCGGATGAGAAAGCCATCAATGAGAATATGAAACAAGCGGCTTACCTAGGCGATGAGTCAATTACCCGGCATTATCTTGATCTACGGGAAAAAGGATTCTATACAAAGCTGCTTCAGGGAAATACCATTCAAAAAATTATGATTGATTCGGTAGGTCTTGATATGAGTAAATCCCCTTACTACTGTTCCATCAATGCCCGGATACTCCTGGTCCGGGCAACCAATATCACGTTCCGAAAATTAAAAGCGGATTGTTATCTGATTGACGCGACCCGAACCGATAATAATCCGCATGGCTTTGTCATCGAGCGGTTTAGGGTAACAGACAACTCGGACATCGAAACGATTAACCGCGACCAGTACGAATTCAATCGCTGACAACCCCTTTGCTTCCTTAAGTACCATGGTATCCAGATTCTTACGTTGGCGGCAAAAGCCGCCCTCGGAGCGTATGGCATTCGCCTATCAACGCGCTCAACACCAGTTCGTCACGTGGCTTGGAAAGCTCGTTCGTATATGGGAAACGCAGCCCGTCCGCACTCAAAAAATTCAGTTGATTTCCGCTTTAGTGGTCCTGCTTTTACTGAGTTGCCTAAGTGTGTATCATACGGCTACCAGCCTGGCGCGTTCCGGCCTGGCGAGGCCTGACCTAGCGAGGCCCGGCCATTTTCCGACTCCTACAAATCAAAAACAACATGGACAACAACCAAGCGTTGGACCGCTTCGACGGAAGTAGAATCAAGCAGCTATTTCAGGATAAACGTTTCGTAACGTTCCTGACAGGGGCTGGCGTTTGCCTGATTCTTATTATCTATTATTTCATCCATCACACGCGGCCTAAAGAGACGGAGACGGGTAAGCTTCCTGTCAGCCTGAACGCAAATTTGCCCAATGCGGGCGATTCAACGGGCCTGCCATCCCGATCCAAACTAGAGCTGGCGGCTGATGCACAGCCGCTGGCCATGCCAGATCGGGGAGAACGGGGACTTAACTCGAATGTTCCAGGAACTCCGCAACTGGATATGCCTCGTCGTGGAGAAGCCGATTCCTACATTTATGGAAACGGTGTGCCTAAAGAAATTTATCAAGAACCCGATACGTCAACCATTCCCCCTCGTACCTTTTCCAGAAGCCGTAAATCAGCCAAGTCATCATCGGTTCGCGCTGATCTGTTATCGGATGAGCAGGAGGATGACGGAGATGAGAGCCCCGCTAAAACGAAAGCAGCCATCGAGAAGGAGAAAAAATTATTAGCGCTACTCCAGGAATACAAGGCGGATAAACTGAAACGGCAACAGGAAGCGCAGGGACGCGCCCTCAAGCCCGAAACGGTTGAGGTAACAACCGTCTCGTCACTGAACGGTCCCACGGGTAAAAACAGTTTTTATGGTCTTCAGTCTGATATGCGTAAGCAGCAGATGGACGCTACGGAGGATTCGCTTTCAGTAACCGTGAAAGCAATGGTTTTTTCCGACCAGGTAATTACATCGGGAGGCCGGGTCACGCTCCGGCTTTTGGAAACGATCACGCTACGTGGCCGCCTGATTCCTGAGGGGTGTTTACTATACGGGGTGGCCAATTTTGGTCGACAACGAGTCAACATTGCCATCAACCAAGTACAATATGAGGGACGTATTTTGCCCATGAGACTAACCGTGTACGATATGGATGGCTTGTCCGGCATCTATGTACCGAACGTGCTGGCGGTCGAACAAGGTCGTCAGGTGGTCGCTCAGGCAGGCCAGGGTTTCAATGTTTCAGCACCCGTTTATTCAACCAATGTTCCAGCCGTAGCAGCGGCTTCGGCGTTACAAGCCGGTCTTCAGGGAGGACGTAGTTTTCTTTCCCGTAAGGTATCCGTTCAGAAAGCTACCCTCAAAAACAATTATTACGTCCTGCTTAAATAAGTTTCGGCTATGAAAAATGTATTGTATCTAACCGCTTTTCTTTTCGTCATGAACCGGATAGCCTTCGCTCAGGCTCCTGACTCGGGGAAAAATTCGACGCCAAGCAAAACCAATTCTCTAGCGCAACGGCTTGACTCCTTACGCAAACGGGTGAACGGAAACAGCCATTCAGCGCCACCTAGCGCGGTTACACCCGGTAACGCCCGTGCAGGGATGCCGGGAGAAGCTCCCACACTGCCCACTGTGTTTTCCTATGGCTCTATTCCCATTCAGGATCGGAACGTCATTCGGTCCTACTATGTTGATTTAGCCTTTAACAAAACGACCTGTATTCTATTCAAATCACCTATTCGGTCGGTTGATTTAGGCTCGAAGGATATTATTGCCGATAAAGCCAATGCGGTTGATAACGTGTTACGCGTAAAAGCGTCCAGCATTGGTTTTAATGAAACGAACTTTAGTGTTATGACCGCTGATGGCCAGTTTTACAGCTTCGTGGTGAATTACAACGAATATCCCACGATGTTGGCTCTAGATTTATCGGTGAATGAGGATGGCGTTGTTCAACAGAAAGCCCGCTCGGTTAACCAGAAAGGTACAATTGTCAATTTTGCTGGGGTAAACACGTCGCAACAGGAGATCGTACAAAACTGTGCGCACATTATCGATCAGCGCCGACGGGTCAAACATGTTGGCATTAACAAATACGACATCCAGGCGAGCGTACGGGGACTGTACTATAAGGACAACGTACTCTATTATAAGATAGGGATAAAGAACAAATCTGCTATTAATTACGACCTGGACTATATCCGTTTTTTTATTACGGATAAGACGATTGCGAAAGTGACATCCCATCAGGAATTAGAGGTGACTCCCCTCTACGTATATAACAAACCGTTAGTCATAATTCCCGGTCATCAAACGGTTGAAAAAGTATACGCCTTTCAAAAGTTTACCATCCCCGATGACAAGGTTGTTCAAATTATTCTAGGGGAGAAAAACGGGGGGCGCACCGTTTCCTTCACGATGGCTAACCAAGATATTTTAGACGCCGATACCTTATGAAAACGATTCAGATAGCCCTGCTTTTCGCGAGTTTATTAGTAGTCCGACAGGCCTCTGCGCAGCGGCATATAAAAGGCCAGACAGCGGTTAGTTGTGTAGTAGGTATCGTTGATAACATACCCCATATAGCCTCGCCCCATGCACCGGATAGCGGCTATATGGGGGCCGTTGATTACGTATGGTACCGCAAAAACGAGCGGTATTGGAAAGCTTCCTTTACGTACATGCGTAAGTATTATGAAGCCCAGACTAGGCCTCAACCTTTGGTGGAGCACTATTGGTTAGCCGTGGAGTATGTACCGTGCGGTTTCTATACGACTCACCGCTGGCTCTATGTTGCGCCAACAGTGGGTCTCTATGTAGGCTATGAATCGGTCAACCGCAACCAGTCAAATATTGCCGAAGGCATCATACAGAATAAGTCAACAGGTGCCATTGGGCCTCAGCTTGGGCTGGAAGCTGAAGCATACGTAGGCCCGGCGCTGGCTCTTGTTGGTGGAGTCACTGAACGGTACATCCCGTTTTCAGAAGTTTCTACGTTTCGCACCACTGGATACCTGGGTATCCGTTACTGTTTCTTCCGATGAAAACGTCAATTTACTGGGCCTGCGGCCTATTACTGGCGGTTGCAGCCTGTCAAACTGAATCGCTCGATATACAGCGAACGTTTCCTTTTCAACTGGAGATGGATGCGTTCCCGGCGTCGATTCCCTGGCAAAAACCAACCTCTGTGGGCTTTGGTATTAAGCCAGAATACCTCACGTCGGGCAATGCCTATCGACTCTCCTGGCAGGTAGCAGCTCCCCGTAAAGCGGTATTGTTGCTGAACAACAAGGTTCTAGCGCCTGGTGGAAAAATCGTCGTTTCAGCCAACATGAGCCGGTTATTGAGCGATACACTCACGTACCTGCCGACTGATTCAGGTTCTCATGCGCTAACGCTTCGTGTGGTTGATTCGATGGGACAATCGAAAGATACAACCTTCACCTTAAGGGCGGTTAACTAACATGGTAGCACTCAAATCGTCGCCAGAGCCAGTTTCTACCCCGCCAGCTACTCGTGAGCGAAAAAGTAGATCATCGGCTTCCTGGCAAGAATGGCTGGTGTTATTGGCTTTGTTTCTAATCGTTTTTCTCCTGTATCAATGGATAGTCGCCCCTTGGGTAAACGCTTACCTATCCGACAGCCTATGGGAGCACTTTTTTACACGATTTCAGTACCGATAAAGGCAATTTTAACCGTTACTTCCCTTACTAGTATGATTAGTTTGGACCGTTATAAACAGCTGCTTGCGCTCACCAATTTTCAGTATGAGCAAGCTCGTCAACTGATCAGCGATTTCACTGATCAGGGAATTTTGCTGGCTCTGCCTGCTACAGTAGACAAACCAGAACACTCGTTTCTCGAATCAAAAGCTACCTACCAGTTCCGTAACGAACTCTATGGTGCCCTTCAATTCCGCCAGTATTCACTGGCGATCGATTTGGAATATCAAGTGACGGCTATGCTAGGCGAGTTGAACCTAACGGCGGATAATTTTCAAGAGGTCCGTGCGCTTTTCGGGCGTATTTTACTGGAAACAAAGCCCTTTGTCAAACGGCTGTATGCAAATTGGGGGGTTGACGAATCAGCGTACCGGGCTCCTGATTTCAATCTTGTTTTATTATGGTATAGCCGAATAGTGCTTAACGGCTGGGCGATTCCAGCATCTCTGTGGCCTGCTCAGGAGATGGTCACTTCGGAGGGGTATGAAGCGGCTAGTTTACCGGCTACTGGGTCTTTAGATGATCAAAAGTCGACAGACGTAAGCTGGGATTCGATTATAGAGTTGCAGACAACCCAACGGGTTAACCCAAACCTGCAAGCCGAAATTGATTTCCTTGCGCTTACCCAGAACGATACCGATGCCATAGGTGATGAGGTAACTAGTGAAATTGATCTTGATAAGCCATCTCAATCGGATCAATTCATAGCCATGTTTAAGGACCATTTTCCGACCGATAGGCAGGCCGACCGATTTGCCATTCCGAATCCGCCCGTTGCAGAAGGTTAGTTATACCTACAGCCTGATCGTTATCTTCCCCGTTTGACAGGTAATCCTATAAACCTTCGGATAAATTCCTTAACCCATTCCGTGCTCAATACCCCAATCAGCCTACCGACAGTAAAGGTACGGAGTAGGAAGCCAGTCTTTTTTGGACTCTCTAAACTCATTAATAGCTACATGGAACTTAACATTTTTAAGCGTAAATCGCTTCCAATGGCCTTTTTAAGCCTGGTATTGATCCTGGTTTCACTCTGCATTGTCAGTTTTCTGATCGCAGAATTCATCGTTCATTTCTGCTCTCGTACCGGCTCCGGTGTTGTCTTTAGCTTATCTCCTTCACGCAAATGACCGCTGCCCAGATCCGAGAAAACATCCTTTAGCAAAGTGACGAAGCACTGCTGACGAGCCTACCGACCACTACGCGGCTGGCTTGTCAATGCTGCGGCAGCGTCAGCGTAGCAAAACGGGCTCATTCTAAAAAAAACCAGACCTACTATTGTCCGGTTTGTAAGGAGGATAAGCCCGTTCACCCGGTAAGGTACTACAGTAAGAATAAAACCGCTGACCCGGTAAAGGCGGTGGCCAGGCACCGGGAATTCTGGCAAAAGATTTACTACGAACAACTCAACCGCGAGTCTGGGCCTAAGACGTTTCAACGGCCGGACTGATCACTACTTATTTCTAAGCGATGAAAATCTATTCTATACTACTAGGTGGTTTACTGGCTCTGCTAGCGGAACCCGGCTATTGTAATTCCCCAGCCAGTGGGGATTCCCTAATGAAAAAATGGCAACAGGCAGATCATTTCAAGGGGTTAATTGATCTACCAACATCCAGTCTACACTACGCCTTGAGCGGCATCAGTGACTCAACCGCGCAGACGTTTGTTCAATTCGGTTTGGCTCAGATTTATGATCACCCTGAGCGGGCTAAACTTTACGCCCAGAAACTACAGGCCTTTCTTCATACTCACCCGCTTGTAACGGACGAGCCGGCTGATTTTCACGATGGTTTTCTGTACAGCGGTACGATACCGCGCTCAAGCGCATCCCGGCTATCTCTTTATAATCCTGCACCTGATGAACGACCTAAACACGGAATAGATGGCTTGCTTGATCTGCTGCCCAGCTTTACTTTTTTCAAGACCTTGTGGGGCATTTTTTCGTTGTGTTGCACCTTGGTTGTTATGCTGGCGACGACATTGTATTTAGTAGGCCGCAAAAATGGAACAACCTTTACGCTCATTCTTAACCACAATGGCCAAACCACTCACTTATGAACGAAACCTCAGCTTTTTCGTCGCCATTCATTCGGTTAGGCGCTAAAAGAAGGGTGAGCTATTTTAGTTAGGTACACTTACCCAGTGTTTTTATTTTTTAAAGCTTGTCGGGTTACGTCTCGATATCACTTGTCCACTTTTGGTTGACGACTTACACTAGGGACCTATCTGTTTTGGTACATGAAATGTACATTAAGCAATTTCTATGCTTTGATCCTGTTGCTTTTTAACCGTCGTTTTTTCGATGTGTTTCGTTTGTTGCGGTTCTTTTTCCTGTCCAATCGTTTGCAGGCGTGTTTCGACCTGGCGCAGCTCTGATCTTAAATCCTGAAGTTTATCCCGTTTGCCCCAGGGCTTGGCTACGATGTCTGTCAACAGTTTATGCTGCTGGGTTAAGTTGTCAATTTTTTCCCGCTGTGATTCCATCAGGGAAGGAATTTTTTCGAGTCCCCGAACAAACTGCCGGGCCGCTACGTCTGGACTGTGGCCGCTTAAATAGCCATTGTTATACGAGTACGTTAGTTGATCACCTTTGACAATAAAGGCATTTTCTTTAACTGCCTTTCCATCGACACGGTAGCCAGCATCGGTTCGCACGTATAAGCCGAAACCGTGTAAGGTGCCCAGCTGCTTTAGGCCGCCCTTGGTGTCTACTTGTTGATCAACCTGATTGATGTATTCACCCAACTCTTTCAGTTTAGTGATCGGCTTGTTCGTTAACGTAATTTTTACGGCATTGGGTAGATTACCTTCTTTATCAAATTGAGTAACGGCGGTCAGCTTTGTATAATCAGCCTGAAGCTGCGATAACGTTTTCTGCGCTTTCTCCACCGAATTCGTTACCTCCGTTAGCATCGACCCCGCTTTGTAGCCCTCCTTCTGAAATAACTTCAATTCACTTTCCAATGCGGTGATCTGTTTTTCTAACCGGGCTTTTTGGAGTAGGTCTTGATTGCCCGATAAGATGGCCACGTACTCCGAAAAGTTCATGCCCGTAGCCTCATCAAAGGCACCTTCGTCTAACCGACGACCCGTCATTGCTCCGCTCTTGATCTGCGCGATAAAGGTGGCCTTGGTGTGCAGTAAATTAAACTTATAGTTGTCCAAGGACTGCTCGGTAGCGAAGACGTAGTTTTTAACTTCGTTATTAAAGTGATCACGGGCGACAACATTGCCGGTTCGTGAACCACGTCCAACGCGCTGGTCGAGCTCAGCCGGTTTCCAGGGGATATCCAGATGGTACATGGCGACCACCCGCTTCTGCGCGTTTACGCCGGTACCCATCGTTCCCGTCGAGCCGATCAGCACGCGCACCTCACCCGTATTGGCCATATCCCACAGTGCATTCCGTTCCTTGTCATTTTTGCACTCCTGAGCAAACCGAATCTGATGGTCAGGGATGCCATAGTCCTGAACTAGTTTGTCGCGCAGGGCGCTGTAAGCGTTCCAGGTAGCGCCTGGTTTATACGTACCCGTATCACAAAAGACCATTTGTGTTCCTTGGTAAGGGGCGCTCTCATGGTAGTGGCTGGCGATCAGCGCTGCACAACGGGAGAGTTTACTGCTCGGGTGATCGGCCAGGCTTGGGTCAATCAACCGCATGTCCAACGCGGCTTTTTTGGCGTAGTTGGTGGCAATGAGCATTTTCGCCGTTTGCTCTTTTTCCGACAGGGGCGCACGACCCAGTATCGTTCCGTCGCCGGTTTTGGCGAATTCAATCAGTTTTTTGTTGAAGTCGGCCTGATCCGGCGTTGGCGGCAGGCTGATCAGCCTATCAACCGCTTTAGGGCGGTCGAGGCCCACCATCGAAGCCGTTCGGTAGTCGGTGATCTGGCTATAAAACTGGGCCAGTTCGGGCACTTTAATGAAATGGCGGAAGCGTTCTTTGACCAGTAGTTGATTGGTTACACTGTACTCGTAATCCGACGTTTTCTTGGCGTAAACCGCGGCCCAGGCATCGAAATTGTCGATATGCTGCCGGGCCATCTCCTTTGGTCGTAAGTACTTAAACAGCAAGTACATTTCCGTCAGCGAGTTGGTGATGGTCGTACCGGACAGGAACGTCGCGCCCAGATCTTTACCCGTTCGCTCCTGGATGCTGCGCACGGCGTAGAGCAGGTTGGTGGCCCGCTGGCTGCCTTCCGGACTGCCCAATCCGGCAACCCGGTTGTGGCGGGTCGTAAACTGTAAATTCTTAAACTGATGCGATTCATCGATAAACAAGTGATCGATGCCCATTGTACCGAAATGGGGAACCGAATCCGTCTTTTTATCCAGTTCACTTTGCAACCTCAACAGTTTAGATGTTAGGTTGGCTTTTCTAGTTTCTAATCCTTTCAGTAGCGATTTGGAAATGGTACCTCCCGTTTTGGCCAACGTCTTTAAATCTTTCTCCAGGTTGCGCAGCTCGTCCCGCATAACTTTCTGCTGCACGTCGGGGGCCTGGGGAATGCGGGCGAACTGATCATGGGTTAGAATGATACAATCCCAGGCCCCGTTTTTAATCGAGTTCAGGAACCGTTCCCGGTTGGCCGGCGTGAAGTCATCCTGACCGGGGTAAAGCAGCCTGGCATTGGGATAAGCCGTCCGGTAGGTTTCGGCAATCTGGTTGACATTGGCTTTCATGGCCAGGATCATGGGTTTATTGACCAGACCTAACCGCTTCATCTCGTAGGAGGCTACCGTCATAATGAGCGTTTTACCGGTTCCAACCTCATGATCGGCGATACCCCCGCCGTTTTGAAGCAGCATCCAGGTTACATCCTTCTGCGATCCGTATAAACCGGGTATGCCCAGTCCTTTAAGGTTTAAATCGGGAAACTGTTGGTGAGCACCGTCATACTGCGGTTTGACAAAGCAATTGTACAACCGGTTGTAGCGATCAGCCAGGTCCTGTTTTAACTGCGGGTTCTGGGTGGGTAGCCATTCGACAAAAGCGGTACGGATCTGTTCAATTTTAGTGGCGGCCAACTGGGTCGCTTCGCCATCGAGTATCTTCTCCCCGTCTGGCCCTTCCTTATTGATGTTGGGGGTTGTATTATACAACGCATACTCCATCAGGGTCAGACCATCATACATCCGGAATTGTCCCTGTACGGCGTACTGCTGGGTAATAGTAGCATTCTTATAGTGCCACGAGGGCAGATCGACGCTGAATTCGTCTACGGAAGGCGCATAGGTCACCGTGAGGTTACTACCGAATAAATCCTTCGCAAAGCGTTCGTAGATTTCGGTTGGTATCCAGCGTTCCCCTAAATTAAAATCCAGTTCATCGAAGCTAATGGGCGTGGGCTGGCCCTCCCGGAGGGCTCTGAGGGCAGGCCCGGCCAGTGGATCGGCTGCCAGCACTTCCATCGCTTCCAGCTTCTCCACCACGTTTCCACTAACTAGGGTAGTTGGCGTCTGGTACTGCTGTTCTAGCGGATTGTACAGGATCTGCCCGTCCAGCTCCTTAACGAGCTGCGGCCCGGTCAGTTTGGTGAGTTCCTGGACATAGTCCATATCAACCCGACCCAGTTTACTCAGGCAAGCCGTCAGGGCATCCTGGGCGGTGAACTGCACCACCTTGGCCTGCTGAATGCTGACGGGCTGATTGAAAATATCCGCCCGAATAAACTGTTTGTTCGCATTGGCCTGCTCTAGCGCCAGCAGGCTGCGGCCATTGGGGTCGAGCAGCGCCAGCCCCGCATTCTTACCTTCATTGATGGCTCCGTAGCGCGTTATAAAAGCACCGTAGGCCGTATTTAGGGCCAGGCGCAAGTCGGGCTGTAGCTGCTGGGACTGGGTTTCCCGACGGTACAACCGCTCGTAGGCATCCCGGATTTGGAGCATGGCTCCTAGCCGGGCGTGGTCCATCTGGCCAGGCATTGTCTCCAGGGTTTTATAGTCAGGAGCCAACCGACCGACCTCGCCTTGTTGGAACACCAGACTACCCACCTGGTAAAATTCCTCCAAGGGCAGGGTTAACGGACGAGGTGGGCGAATCGCGGCTTCACTCACGGCAAACAATTCTCCCTGCACAAACAGGGGCGATGCGGAGCGGTCCGCGGCCCGGCTTGGTTGGACCCGCTGCGCGGTAGATTGCATCTTATGCTGCTCAAAGCTTTGTTGCCGGAAGGTGCGGGCCATATCCTCACCCACATAGCGGCCAACCTGCTGGGCGATTTTGTCCAGCCCACCTTCGTACTCATAGAGCAACGCGGGTTTGCCGTATTGATCGGTGTCGATTCTCTGGCTGGTGGCAACGATGTTTTCCCCTTTAGCAAACAGTTCATTGATAACCGTCTTGGCGGGGCTAACGGTGGACTTGACAAATTTCCTTTCCTGATCGGTGAGTGCCGTTTTGCCGCTTCGTTTCTGAAGCAAAACAAGATCGCTACCGACGCTCGTGCCGGCATAGTCGGTAAACAGGTTATGGGGCAATCGAACGGCGGACAGCAGGTCGCAGGTCTTCATCAGGTACTGACGGACCGGCTCATTCGCGGGGGAATTCAGCAGGGCGTCCGTCGTCAGAATAGCCGCTACGCCGCCTTCCCGAAGTGCGTCCACACTTTTGACGCTGAAATACGTATGTAGCCGGGCGCAGGCCGACCGGCGCTGTTTGTCTTTACTGTTGGCCAGGGCCTCATCCCAAATCGCGACGTTGCCAAAGGGAATATTGCTAGCCACCAGATCGAAGCGATCATTAAGCTGACGGCCCGTTTCTTCAAACCCTTTATTGGCAACGGTATACTGCGGGTAAAGTGCTTTGAGGACCAGGGCGGTAGCCGGGTCTTTTTCGATCAGCTGCGCGGCTCCGATCGGAAGACCACCCTGGGCAAAAGCCTGGGGAAAAATGCCAGTTCCGGCTGATGGATCTAAGTAGTGAATAGGCGCAGAACCCATAGCGCTGGCCAGTTCCTTGCCGACCTGCTCCACAAGCTGCGGGGGCGTATAAAACCCAGACAGGACGTTATTTCGGATGCCGGATAGGTACGCCTCCGCCCGATCGCCAGCGGCCTGGGTTATTAACTGGTGCAGTTGCTGAACACCGGGACGCAGCTGATTATCCAAGGCAGTCGTCCAAAATTTATCATCCTGAATGGGCAGTAGGACCGATTTTAGGGCACCAAAGCCACTGTAGGCCGATAAAATCGCTCGTTCGTCAGCGGTCAATTCAGCCGGGTTAGCGGCTTTGGTGCGCTCCTCGACCAGAAACGCCAGCCGTAAGGCTTCCAGGTTGGCGGCTAAATGCGCGCGATGATTAAACGCCATGGGTCAGGTGTTTATCGCGGTACTCCGTGATTAATCCAATGATGTAGGCATTGGCCAATCGGCTCTGAGGCTCAACCAGCCAGGACATAAATTTCTGTAGCAGAACGGGGAAGTGGGGCGAGCTGGCCAGTTCAGGCTGCTGGTCGAAATCGTCAGCCAGGATGTCTTTTAGTCGGCTGGCCGCGTCCAGGGTAGGAGTGATGGTTTCGAGTAACACCGACTCGGCGTTTTCGAGGGCTTGCTGAAGTGGTACGCCTTGCCGACGTAGTTCTTCGAACGTGTTTTGTGCGGCTGTGACGGCCGACTGCTGCTGATCGGCATGGATGGGCAAATCGGCAGTAAGACTGCTTAATCGAAGTGAAAAGTAATCCGTTTCCATAGTTGAATAACACGAGTTGAACTACCTCACTGGCAGCCCAGCGTTTAATCAAATATGGCGATTTAAAATCGAGATCACTAGTCCTTCACTATCAGCCGATTAGTGAGGTATTGCAGGCAGTTACTTGGCTGGGGACGAAGCATTAATAGTAGGGGACGAAACAGCACAACGCAGGGATAAAACAAAAACGGGACTGTATTAAAATTTTCGTTTATGATTGGCTCCTGTGCTTTAATTCTAGACCGGATGTAATTTTATTTGGGTATCGTCAAGGTTTCCACCAAGCCCGAAGCCTACGCCAAAAGGAGGTCTTCGATTTAATTAGCCCATTTTGGGATAAGATTATAGGACCAGGTTTAGCTACATTATCGTCAGAGACCATTAGCGGTTTATCGAAATTTTGTTGAAAACCCATATACTTATCCTCCAGCACCACTTCGTAGCGATAGGGTAATTTCAACAGCTTTGCCCACTCATTCAGGCGGCTGAAGACATCCAGGTAAATTTTTGCCGTTGACTCATCGGGCAGTTTAAACCGACGCCCAAAATCCAGAAAATTAATTGGACTGGCAACGAAATGCTGAAATCTGTACAGAACGAACCCCCGGTCTCCTGCTTGGATGTAGTGCGATAACCAATATAAGACAAACTCTTCCTCGTAGCTGACGATTGCCCAGTGGAGGTCCGTTGTGGCCTGTTCAAACGTATCTAGTGTAGGCGTTGATGGATCTATCTTATTTAACGAACTAAGTACATTCCGGATGGTAGTATCATCGGGACAAAACAGGATATTTCGTTCCAAAGGAAAGGGTTGCCAGGGAACCTCTTTCCAGATGGGTTGGTACTGTTTTTGGTAAAAAACAATAGCTTCTCTCATAGTGTTATTTCCTTTAAACCGACCGCCGGTCGGCCCCGCGTTAAAACGAAATCCTCTTCGCAAGATATTGATAGATAGCCACTTACCTATCCTGTACGAAAGTTTTGTACTCGTTATGAAGAGTACCCAATTAGTGTGAAGCGCCGGGAATGTGTTGGAGCGCGGCAGCCATTAATGTCACAAAATTTATCTCCAAATTGATGGCTAACTCCCAGGCCACGGGTAAGGTAGGATTTTTTAGACCTCGTTCAATTTGTGAAATGTACGTTCGATCTAACCCACACTTTTCGGCCAACTCCTCCTGAGTTATTCCTTTTTTTCGCCGTTCTTGTCGAATGGCTTTCCCAAATGCCACTGATATAGGACTTGCCTCTGCCATAGGACGGCAAAGTTCGTTGTGTCTGAGCGGTTAAAAAATGGACTATAGTCCACATTTAGTCTATTCTATTGAACGGATATAGAGTGATGACTTACCATAGCTCACCTTCTCAGTATAGTTTTCTAATTCCCGGTCGATGAGTTTATTATCATACGATACAGGACGGGTAATGAATTTTGAATCAATAAAGATTACGTTAAGCCGCTCAATTGAAGGTTGTTCCGATCGCTTTTCGTCACTGGCTTGCACATGCTTTAGTAAATGCTCATTGGCCGTGCCGGTTTTGATCTGCTCCTGATCTTCAAAGTAGCGGAATGAACAATACCAGTAGCGGTAATAATGTTCATAGTTAGAGGTACAGAACTCAAATTTTTCGGGCGTATGCCGAATCGCTCGTAATAAGGTATCAATTTCCTGTAGCTTTTGTTGCTGGCCAGGCGTTAGCTGATCCAGATAGGATTTATTAAATAGTGTGTCGCGCTGCTCTTTGAGAATAGTCAGCGCCGATGCTGCCTTAACCCCACGGCCTATTTGGTATTTATGCTTATTATAAAACGTAAGGGATATAGCGGGTCGCTCAAAGTTGACAAGTTTAAAATTTTTGTAAGGCTTGCCCGGCCTGTAATAAGGTCGAAACAGTTTCATGTGCTCTGCCGGAACAAAGTAATACTCCAGATCAGATTCCACAGGTAAAGCGCTGATCTGATGAATAATAGGTTGCAGATCGGTTTGATAATGCTTTAACAGTAGCCGAATAGCGGGCAGTGGCGCTAGATCAGATTGCTTTGCTTTAGCCATAAGGGGGATTTTTAGCAAAAATAGCATAACTATTTCCCTGTAAGGTAAATAGTTTATATAAATTTAGCCTTTTTACCCTTTTATATAATCAACATTAGCGTTTTGATTTTTTGATTTTTATCAATATCTATTTGATTGATTTAGGAAGCCTATAACCTGCTAATAATTAAAAGGTTATGGGAAGCAAAACAAGGTTTGGTCGGTTAAAAAACAAGGTTTGGTCGGTCTGAGTATATTCAGAAAGTGAGTTTTGGCCGGATTTATAGTGAGGTTTAGTCGGTCCTATGGTAAGGTTTAGTCGGTTAATTTAAGAATAGTGAGTTTTGGTCGGTTTAAAAGTGAGGTTTAGTCGGTCAAGTGCGCAAAGTGAGCTTTAGTCGGTTTAAAAGTGAGCTTTGGTCGGTAGGGGGGAGGGAGAAGCAAACCAATCTGTTTTTTATCCTAAAGACAGCCGATAAAATTCAATTTGTCCACATTTAAGTCTATTTCGTCCCCACAATTGTAGCAGTTATCCCCACTTTTTTGCTTGAGTTTTATGAAAAAGTGAGGTTTAGCCGGACGAAAAGTGAGGTTTGGTCGGTCAAATATTGAGAAAAGTGAGCTTTAGTCGGTCAAAAAGTGAGTAAAAGTAAATTTGCATTGATCACATTTACTTTTTTAACGGATTATTTATAACCTTTGTAAATCTATCTGATCAAGCCATGCCAAAAGCTGCACCTACTCCTCAGCAGTTATCGCTTTTTAACCGGTATCCGACTAACTATCAGTCCAATCTGTTTACAGAATCCCGGCAGGAATTTACAGAACTGGAAAAAAAAATCGTCACTTTACTCGTCAATCAATTGGGTAATATGGCGGTACAGGGTAAGATTCAGCCGGATGTAAACGTGGTGGTCACTATACCTTATGGTGAATTAACCAAAGATCGATATGAACGAATTACAGAGGCTGCGGAATCGCTGTCGAAAAAACGGATATCGTTCAAAGATGACCGAAACAATCAATTTATTTTTATTACCCCGTTTCCGTTTGTTCAGTCTTTGTTAACAGAGGGGCGGCGCTTCATTGAAATCAAATTATTAGCGGATGTTGTGCCTCATTTTGCGGCTCTAGGTCAGCGGTATACTAAATACGATTTGGACGTAATGCTTTCCTTATCATCCGTTTACGCCCAGCGTATGTTTGAAATTGTAAGCATGCATTTTCACATTAAAAAAATGCGATTTACGTATCTAGTGGAAGAGCTACGCAATATCCTGAACTGTCCAGAATCGTACAGGTACGTTGATTTTAAAATCAATGCACTTGAGGTTGCTCAGCGTGAATTACGCCAAAAAGCTAATATCATTTTGGAATGGCAACCATCCCGCAAAGAGGGCAAGCGGGTGGTAGAACTCGAATTTCAAATACGAACGGCCCAGCAGCTGGCAGTGGAGGGGGTACAGGAAGATGCTGAAAAGTTGAGCGCTTTAGCTCCGCACGAGTTAGTAATTAAAGGGTATGAAGTAATGGCACAGTATCAACTAAAGCCTTGGCAAAAAGACCTAATCATAACCGATCCTGAGCTGCTGGAAACCTTATTCCGACTTCATTCTGAATTTCTTAATGGCATGCGTCCAGACGTGAAGAACCGCAATAAATATTTAGCTAAATCACTGGGGATGGATAAGCTAAAGCAGCCAAAAACTGCAGCACGGGACACCCAGACGTCAAAGGCGCTCCAGCCACAATTAAGTTTCCATCGACCAGCGTCTGATACACGAATGAGTGGTCAGGCTCAATCAATTGGATCATTACTCGGCACTATATTACCCGAAAAAAAGGGTTGAACTTTCCAGATTAAATGCCTTCTTGTATTTAGTCATCTAAGGCATAAACCACTAATTCCAGTAGCATACGATTCGTATGCTACTAGAATAGGTTTACAAAGGAGAACAGTACTGATTATCAGCCTGATATTGCACATTTCCGAACCGTACTTTTTTGTATGGGTACCATTTTAGTGGTGGATAGCCTTGACCTTGGTGAGTGACAATGAATCTACTGCATCGATTGAAGCCGAAGAATATGGCAGCTCAACTGGACAATTTTGCCGATGAATTTTCTTCACTAATTCAGTTTATGCAAGTGGAGGCTGTTTTATAAGAAAGCCCTGCCCTCACTAGCTAATAATAAATTAGAAACAACTATAGCTGCATTACTTTCATAATTCAATAAGAGTAAGTTAGGGGAAACTATTTTCTCTTGAGAGCCTTTATTCGAAAGTGCCTGTCTAGCAACCTGCTGTGCGTAATAATCTTGTAGGTCAACAAACGGCATGGTTAATAAATCATTTAATCCAGATGTATAAGCAATAACTAATGGTAAGTATTTTCTAGTTGATTTATCGTTTGGCAGTTTTACATAATTAATAGTACTAAAAAGATCATGAGCTATTCTTTTAATATAAAACAAAGGCTCATTCTTATTATCTTCCTTTCTCACTACTTTTATTTCATGCTCTTCTCCTTCTACTTTAATTTTATATCTTATCTCAAAGAAAATTGGTTCTTTTTTTTTATTATCTGCAAAAGCAAAGTAATTGGGACTTTCTTCTGTATAAATATTTTGCTTTTGCAAAAAATACACTTCAAGTTCAAAGAAAATATCTGCTAATAGTTCTAAGAAATTAGATTTTCCACTACCATTTAGACCAACTAGAGCAATTGGATCTAACTTACCTTTTAAAAGACCAAGCTTAGGGAATTTTTGCCCGTCAGGGATTGGCTCTAGGCTTCTGTAACGATTAAAAATTTTAATTTCTTGAAGCTTCATGGCTATTGATTTTATACTGTATTATCCCTTCGTGTTGCACAGCAATGAAGAATGGAGTAGCTAAATCCTCTCCAATAGCATCGTTGGTTAATTCTTGAAATACAGCCCAGAAATCATCATAATCAAAATCTACAACAATCTCGCCTATTTTTTTTCTTATTGTATTCATATCCTCAGCAGATAGGAACTCATTAGACGAAAAATCCTCTAAAGTAATTTCTTTAATCTTCGTCTTTATTTTATCTATTTCATTCGATTTTAAATAATATCTATTTATATATATTGTTCGATTTTTCTTTAACAAAATTTGTTCATTTGCAAATTTTACCTTTTGTTCCTGTAGGTCGTCCTCTATCTCTTTAAAAGTTAAACTTTCATTGTAAGATTGTAATCCATCTATTTGGAAGGCTTCACTAAGGATGGCTTTTTCTAATAATGTAAAGTTCAATACTGCTTCTTTATATTGCGATAAAACTCTATCAGAAATATTGAGCAGCTCTTTAGCTATTTTAACAATATTTTTTTGTTCTTCGATTGATGGAAGAGTTATTGGTAGCTCTAAGAGAGTTTTTTGGTTAATTTTGGGCATACTCCCAGATGAACCAGTAGCTTTATCTCGTAGATAATTCCTGCTTGATTGTGAAGATAGTACTAATAAAAGAAATTCATTATCGACTTTTGTACTAGTACTCTTCCAATTTAATGGTTAGATAAAAGTAGCTATCTTTCCGACATGGGCCAAATCGCTAAACCGTTTGTGCTGTCGGAAGCCGATCTCACAACGCTCGACCAACTCGTTCGTAAAGGTA